>NZ_CP151802.1:3933026-4235567 GCF_038446665.1 Lysobacter sp. FW306-1B-D06B
GAAAAAACGCGCTCGCCGGTGGACTCCACTTCGATCCAGCCCGGATCGTAGCCGGCAAGGCGGAAACGGTAAGTGTGATTGCTCGCATCGTTGAACGTGAGCAGCCGCGCCACGATGCGCAGGTCGCGATCGCCCGGCGAGATGCGCACGGACTGCGAGGGATCGAGCGCGATGCGCGCTTCGCCGCGGCGCACGTCCACGCTTTCGATCACCAGCGGCGGCGGTTGCAGGTCCGGATGCACGGCGGCGGGATCGAACATCACCAGCCCTTCGGTCGAGCCGACCACCACGCGGCCGTCGCGCGCGCGCATGCGCGGAAGCGAATCGAACTCCTGGCTGGGCAAGCCGTCGCGCACGCCGTACACGCGGGTCGCGCGGCGCACCGGATCCACGCGCATCAGGCCGCGCACGGTGGCCAGCCACGCGACGCCGGCGCCGTCGACGACGATGCCGCTGGGTGCCAGCAGCGGTACGCCTTCCTCCGCGCCCAGTTTCACTTCGCGACGCAGCGTTCCGCCTTCCTGGGCGTAGGCTTCCACGGCGCCGAACCGCGTCAGCCAGACACGCCGGTTCGCATCGATCGCAAACCCATGCACGCGCGTGGCGGGAATGCCGGGCACCGGTTCGAACTGCCGCGCCTGCGCATTCCAGCGCGAGATGCCCTGCGATCCGGCGACCCACAGCGCACCGTCCACACCGGGCGCGATCTGCTCCACGAACACGCCCTTCGGCAAGCCACCGGCATCGCCGGCCTTCAACACCAGGCGCACGCGCCCCTGTGCGTCGCGCGCCTGCACGGCGCCTTCCTCGCTCACCGTCCACAGCGTGCCATCGCGGGTGCGTGCGAGTTTCGCCTCGCCCACCAGTGGGGAATCGGTGCCGCTGGATTCGTTCCAGCGCGTGATCTGCGCGGTGGCCGGATCGATGCGCGCCAATCCGCTCTGGTAGCTCACCCAGACCTGGCCCGCGTCGTCCTCGACGACATCGAACAACCAGAAGCCTTCGCCGACATCACGCGCGACATGCGTGACCGCACCGGTGTCCGGATCCAGGCGATCGAGCACACCGCCGGTGCCCACCAGCCACATGCCGCCGTCGGCCGAAGGAGCGATGCCGCGCACGCTGGCATTGGCGATGGAGGCCGGATCGTCGAGCCGCCGCGACAGCACGGCGAACTGGCGCCATGTTCCGGGCAGGTACCAAAGGCCGTTGCTGCTGCTGGCGAACCACAGGCCGCCTTCGCGGTCCTCATAGCCGCTGACCCACGACGGCCGCACCAGGCCCTGCGCGGCGCCGCTGTACAACGGCACCACGCGCATCTTGCCGGCGTCCTCGCGCCCCAGGCCCTGGGCCACATCGAACCAGTACGTGCCGGCGCGATCGCGCAGCAGCACGTGCAGGATGGTGTCTTCGATGCCCGCTTCGCGCCACGGCGTCGCCGAATAGCGGCCGTCGGGCCTGCGCACGCTCACGCCGCGCGGCGTGGCGAACCACAGCGTGCCGTCGCGTTCCGCGCTCAGTCCGTTGGTGAGCGGCGAGGCGAGCGCGTCCTTGGGAACGCGTTCGAAATCGTGTCCGGTCCAACGCGCTACGCCGCCCTTCGTGCCGACCCACAGCGCGCCATCGGGCGCGACCAGCAACTGCGAGACTTCGGCATCGGGCAGGCTGCGTTCGTCGCCTTCCCTGGGCATGAAGCGCGTGACCGTGCCGTCCGGCGCGATGCGGTGCAGGCCGCCGAATGCCGTGCCGAACCAGACCGCGCCGTCGCGCGTGGAGGTGACGGCCCAGATGTTGTCGTCGCCCATCTGCGGCGTGTTGGCGCGGTTGTAGTAGCGGAAGTGCTTGCGCTCGGCGTCCAGCACCGCGAGCCCGGCCTGCGCCGTCGCCACCCAGACGCGATTGCGCGCATCGGCGTGAACTGCCCAGACGAAGCTGTCGCGCAGGCCCTGCTCGGTGCGCCAGATGCGGAAGCCGCTGCCGTCGTAGCGCGCCAGGCCGTCACTGGTGGCGATCCACAGATAGCCGTTGGCGTCCTGGGTGATGCCGTTGATGCGGTTGGACGGCAGGCCGTCGGCGACGGTGATCTGCCGCGGGCGCGGTGTTTCCGGCAGGGTGGCCCGGGCCGGGAACGCGAGCGCACACGCACACGCCAGCCACAGCCACGCGATTGCCTTTGCCAGCATGTGCGACGAATCCGACGGTAAGAGCCCCGCGCCTAGGCTCGGCGAAGGCGTGCGGCGGCGCAAGTCCGCCCTCACCCCAACCCCTCTCCCGCAAGCGGGAGAGGGGCTTTCGGCCCACTCTCTCGTACTTGGCCCCTCTCCCGTTTACGGGAGAGGGGCTGGGGTGAGGGCCTGACGCCCCGGCACGCTCGCCAGCAACCCCGCCAGCATCCCGCCCGTCACCGGCTTGCGCAGGAAGCCCTGGAATCCCGCGGCCGTCGCCTGCGGTTCCACCTCCGCATCCGCACGCGCGGTGATCGCCAGCAGCGGGCGCGTGAAGCCCTGCAGGCGCAACTGTTGCGCCAGCGCGAAGCCGTCCATCCCCGGCAGGTCCAGGTCCAGCAGCGCCGCATCGAACCCGCCCGTCGTCGCCTCCGCCAGCGCCGCCAGCGCGTGCGCGACGTGCACCACGCGATGGCCCTGCACACGCAGCAGGCCGCAGATCACCTCCGCCACCGTCGGATCGTCTTCCACCAGCAGCAGCGACAGCGGCCCGCCGCGCGCGGCCAGCAGCGCTTCGGCGCCGTCGTGCGCGTCCGGCGCCGCCACCGACGGCAACGGCAGTTCGACCAGGAACCGCGCGCCTTCGCCCGGCGCACTCTCCACTCCGATCGTGCCGCCCATCTCCGCCGTGAGTTCCTGGCAGATCGCCAGGCCCAGGCCGCTGCCGCCGTAACGCGCCGCCGTGCGTGCGCCCTCGGCCTGTTCGAACCGGCGGAACAGCCGCGCCTGCTGCTCCTCGCTCAGGCCCGGGCCGGTGTCGGCGATCTCGAACCGCACGCCCTGCGGCGACAACGCCGACACCCGCAGCGACACCGATCCCTGCTCGGTGAACTTGATCGCGTTCGCCAGCAAATTCAGCAGGATCTGGCACACGCGATTCACATCGCCGCGCAGGCCGCGCGGCGCGTCCGGATCGACCGTGATCAGGAACGACAGCCCGCGCTGTCGTGCCAGCGGCGCCATCAGCGTGGCGGCTTCGTCCACGACCGTGCGCAGGTCGAACGGTGCGTCGGCCAGTTCCAGGCGGCCCGACTCGATGCGCGCCAGGTCGAGCGCGTCGTTGACCAGGCGCAGCAGATGGCGGCCGGCGCGGCGGATCGAATCGACGTAACCGCGTTGCTGCTGATCCAGCGGCGTGTCCATCAGCAACTCGCTCATGCCCAGCACGCCGGTCATCGGCGTGCGCACTTCGTGGCCCAGCGTGGCGAGGAAACGCGTCTTGGCCAGCGACGCCTGCTCGGCGACTTCGCGTTCGTGTTCCGACCACTGCCAGGCATGGCGACGCTTCAGGCGCCGGCGGTACACATCCGCCGTCCACCAACCCACCAGCAACGCCAATCCCGCGAATCCCGCCGTCGCCGTCCACGTCTGCCACCACGGCGGCGACACCGCGAACGACACCGACTGCGGCTGCGACCACACCTGGTCCGCGCCGCGTGCCTGGAATTCCAGACGGTAACGGCCCGGTGGAAGCTGCGAGAACACGCGCTCTCCCGACGCGCCGTTGTTCACCCATTCGGTGTCGAAACCGACCAGCCGCGAGCGGTACAGATGATGGCGCGCGTCGTTGAACGAGAGCAGCCGGGCCACGATGCGCAGATCGCGATCGTCGTGGCGCAGGCGGAACGGCACGCCCGCATCGAAGCGCACGCGCCGGCCGTCGCGATGCACTTCGATCGTATCGAGCGCGAGGCGCGGCTCGTTATCGTTCGGCCGCACCTGCCGGGGTTGGAACATCACCAGCCCTTCCGGTGTTCCGACCAGAATCAAACCGTCGGAACCGCGCGCAACGGGTGCCTCGGCGAGTTCCTGGCTCGGCAGGCCATCGCGCACGCCGTAGACCCGCACGCGTTGGCGCGCGGGATCGGCGCGTATCAGGCCGCGCATGCTGGTGACCCACAGGATCCCTTCGGCGTCGATCACGATGCCCTCGGCCGCGATCAACGGCATGCCATGGCGCGTGTCCACACCGCCTGGCAGCGGGATCAGTCCCGGCCCTTGCCATCGATAGGGCTGCAACGCGCCGAAGCGGGCCAACCAGACGTCGTTGCCCTTCCACGCGAAAGCATGCGTCTCGCGCCGATCCACACCGGGCACCGGCTCGAAGCGATGCAGCAGCGCATTCCACGCGAACAATCCCTGCGAGCCCGCCACCCAAAGCGCCCCGTCCGGCCCCGGCGCGGTCTGCGCGACGCTCATCTCGCGCGGCAAACCGCCGTCACTGCCGGCCGGCAGAGACTCAAGGATGCGTCCGTCGTAATCGCGCGCCTGCGCGGAGCCTTGTTCGTCGATCAGCCAGATGCGTCCGTCCGGCGTTTCCACGGGAATGTTGAGGGAACCCAGGATCGGCGCGCGCGCATCGTTCGACAGCCAGCGCACGTAGCGCCCGCTGCGCGGATCGATCCGTGCCACGCCGCCAGCGAAGGTGACCCACACCTGGCCGCGACGGTCCTGCAGAACGTGCTGCCAGCTCAGGCCGCCGCTCACGCGCTGGTCGTCGTCGATGACATGACGGATGTGGCCCGTGTCGGGATCCAGACGATCCAGCGAACCGCCGTTGCCCACCAGCCACATGCCGCCGTCGGCCGTGGGCGCGATCCCGTTGACCTGGGCGTTCGCCATCGTCGTGCGATCACCGACGCGACGCGTCAACACCGCGAACTGGCGCCAGTCCGGATTGAGATACCACAGGCCGTGCGTGTAGCTGACGAACCACAGGCCGCCTTCGTGATCTTCGAACGCGCTGACCCACGACGGCCGCACCAGCCCGTGCGAGGCCTGGCTGTACAACGGAGCCACCTCGGCCTTTCCGCCGTTCTCGAAACCCAGTCCCTTGAGGATGTCGAACCAGCGCAGGCCGCTGCGGTCGCGCAACAGCAGCTGCAGGATCGCAGGATCCTGCGTCGGTGCCGGGCCGTAGGTCCCGTCGGGATGGCGCACGGAAACGCCTTCGTCGGTGCCGAACCACACGGTGCCGTCGGGCTCCACCGTCAGTCCGTTGAGGTGCGGCGACTTCAACGCCGTGGCGGGAACGCGTTCGAAACGCGTGCCCGTCCATCGCGCCGCGCCGCTCAGCGTTCCGACCCACAGCTCGCCCTTCGCGCTGACCGCAAGCTGGCCGACTTCCGCGCCCGGCAGGCTGCCCGCATCACGGGCGGCGGGCATGAACCGGTCGACGCGCCCCCGCACATCCAGGCGATGCAGTCCGCCGGGCGAGGTGCCGAACCACAAGGCGCCGTCCGGCGTCGAGACGATGGACCACACGCGATCGCTGCCCATCGATGGCGTGTTGCTGCGATCGTAGAAACGGAAGTGCGTGCGGTCGACGTCGAGCATCGCCAGTCCGGCCCGATCGGTCCCCACCCACACGCGGTTGCGCGCATCGACGTGCACGGCCCACAGCAGGTTGTCGCGCAGACCATCTTCCGCCTGCCACACGCGAAAGCCCGTTCCGTCGTAACTGGCCAGCCCGTCCCCGGTGGCGATCCACAGGGTGCCGGTGCGGTCCTCGGCGATGCCGTGGATCCGACTGGAAGGCAGTCCGTCATCGATCGTCAATTGACGCAGTCGCGGCACCGTGGACATGGCCCCCGCATCGATCATCCATGAAGCCCACAACAGCAGGATCCATCCGGTCCTGCGCCACCACGACGTACTTTTCATGCCCGTTACGCTGAGCGATCACCCCGACGCTCGGCAAGGCGATTTCATGCGAAGCTTCCTCAGCGCAACGGTTCGTTACACCGATCGCCCGCCCCGTTCACCCGTCTGCGCCTAGAATCCCGCCCATCGTCAACACGGGAGCGCCGCATGTCCGCAAGCCGCAAGCCCGTCCGCCCCGTCTGGCCGGCCGGCACGGCGCGCACCGGGTTACTGCTGGCCATCGTGGCCGCCGCCGCGATACCGGCCGCGCACGCCGCGCAAGCGCAGACGTATTCGCTCGATCCCGTACACACGCGCGTGCTGTTCGCGATCAGCCATGCGGGCTTCTCCCAGGCCATGGGCACGGTGTCGGGCAGCACGGGCACGCTGGTGTTCGACCGCGAGGACTGGCGCAGCGCAAAGCTCGACGTGCGCGTGCCGCTGGAGCGCCTGGACATGGGCGATGCGAAGTGGAACGACGCCGTTCGCGCGGCCAACCTGCTCGACACGAAACGGCATCCCGAAGCGCATTTCGTCTCCACCTCGGTGGAGCCGTCCGATGCGGACCACGCCAAGGTCTGCGGCGATCTCACCCTGCGCGGCGTGACCAAGCCGGTGTGCCTGGACGTCACGCTCAATGCGCTCAAGCGGCATCCGCTGCCGCCGTTCCACCGAACCGCGGGTTTCTCCGCGACGACCACGCTCAACCGCGCGGACTTCGGCATGAACGCATGGAAGAACGTCATCGGCGACACGGTGGAACTGCGCATCGAAGCCGAGGCCGAACGCGCGCGCAATGGCGCGCAGGACGAGTCGCCATCGCCGCAGCCCGAGGCGATGCCATCGCAGGATGCACCGGAACCGTCGACCGACCCCACGACCGAACCCGAGCCCACACCATGATGCTGAGAAATTCCGCCGAACGCTGGGGCTCCGTCAGCCAGTTCCTGCACTGGCTGATCGTGCTGCTGATCCTGTGCCTGGGCGTGGTCGGCCTGGTGATGGTCGAGCTGCCGAAATCGCCGCGTTATTTCTGGGTGTACGACCTGCACAAATCCTTCGGCCTGAGCGTGCTCGCACTGGTGACGCTGCGCTTGCTGTGGCGCCTGGTCGCCGGGGCGCCGCGCCCGGTGGAAGGCACGCCGCGCTGGCAGGAACGCGCCGCTTCGATCACGCACTGGCTGCTGTACGCGCTCACCTTTGCCGTGCCGTTGTCGGGCTGGCTGTACGACTCGCTGAGCGGCCTGCGCCCGCTGCGCTGGTTCTGGCAGTTCAAGGTGCCCAAGCTCGCCGATCCCAGCCAGGAGCTCGCGCCGCTGATGCGCGACACGCACGAATGGCTGTTCTGGGCGCTGATCGCGCTGGTCGCCGTGCATGCTGCCGCCGCGTTCTACCACCACCTTTTCCAGCACGACGTCACGCTCACGCGCATGCTGCCGCGTCGTCGCGCGCCCGCCCCCGCCGACCTGCCCCCCGCTTCGGAGATCCATTGATGTCGATCAAGCCCGTCCTGTTCGCGACCGCGCTCGCCGCGTTCGCTTTCCCCGCCTTCGCCGCCGACTACGTGCAGGCCGGTGGTTCGTCGCTGACGTTCGCCACGAAGTACGAAGGCGAAACCTTCACCGGCAAGTTCCCCAGCTTCACCACGAAGCTGAGTTTCGACCCGGCGAAGCTGGCGACCTCCAAGCTGGACGTGGTGATCCCGCTGGCCGGCACCACCACCGCCAACAGCGATCGCGACGACGCATTGCGCGGCGATGATTTCTTCGCCATCGCCAAGTTCCCGCAGGCGCGCTACACGGCGACGAAGTTCCGCAGCCTGGGCGGGAACCAGTACGCCGCCGACGGCACGCTGACCCTGCGCGGCGCGAGCAAGCCGGTGACGCTGACGTTCACCTGGACGCCCGGCGCGCAGCCGGTGCTCACCGGCAAGGCGACCGTGAAGCGCCTGGATTTCGGCGTCGGCGGCGGCGACTGGGCCGACACGGCGCTCATTCCGAACGAAGTGGCGGTGAGCACGAAGGTGGTGTTCGCGCCAGCGAAGTAGCGCCTGCCCGCAGGTTTCGCCTGAACGGAGCCGAAAGGCTCCGTTCGCGTTTGCGCGCATCGCACCGGCGGCGGGCTCGCTCCAACCGTCATCCCGGCGAATGCCGGAATCCAGGCTGTCACCGCGGGCCCGCGCGATCAAGTGTTGAACCGACTCAATCGCCCATCAGGAACGCCGCCAGCCGCTCCGCATCGAACGGCCAGTCCAGCTCCGTCCCGCGCGTCTCATCGCGCAGCACCGGCACCCGCACGCCATAGCGCGCCTCCAGCCCGTCGTCGTCGTCGATGAAGACGCTCTCGAAGTCCGGCACGCGCGCCTGCGCCAGCACTTCCAGCGCCAGATCGCACAGATGGCAGTCGTCACGCTGGAACAGCGTCAGGGCGGGCGCTACGGCAGGCACGGCGTCATGCATCGCAATCCGGCACGGTATGGCGGGGTGGGGCCCGCGGGGCGCGTAGAATAACGGGATTCCCGCCGCCCACGTCGTGCGCGCGGTCCTCATCCCGGAGCAGTACGTGGCCGTCAGCAGTTTCGACCTCTTCAAGATCGGCATCGGGCCGAGCTCCTCCCACACCGTCGGCCCGATGCGCGCCGCCGCGCGCTTCGTGCAGCGCTGGCTGCTGGAAGGCGGCGACGGCAACGGCAGCGAACTGGCGCGCACCGCGCGCGTTCGCGCCGAAGTGTTCGGCTCGCTCGCCCTCACCGGCCGCGGCCACGGCACCGACAAGGCCGTGCTGATGGGCCTGGAAGGCCACCTGCCCAACGAAATCGACCCGGACCTCATTCCGGCCGCGCTGGAACGCATTCGCGCGAGCAAGCGCATCCGCCTGTTCGACCGCCACGAGATCGGCTTCGACGAGAAGCACGACCTCATCATGAACAAGCGCCAGAAGCTGCCGTTCCACACCAACGGCATGCGCTTCACCGCGTTCGACGCGGACGGCGGCGTGATCGCCACGCGCGATTACTACTCCGTCGGCGGCGGCTTCGTGGTGAACCAGGACGAAGCGGCCGAAGACCGCATCGTCGCCGACACCACCGACCTGCCCTACCCGTTCCACTCCGGCGACGAACTGCTCGCGCGCAGCCGCGACAGCGGTTTGAGCATCGCCCAACTGATGTACGCCAACGAGCAGGTGTGGCGCACGCCGGAGCAGATCGACGCGGGCCTGGACGAAATCTGGAATGCGATGCAGGCCTGCGTGGCGCGCGGCATCCGCGAGAAGGGCACGTTGCCCGGCGGCCTGCATGTGTCGCGTCGCGCGCCCGCGCTGCATTCGGAACTGTCGTCGCGTCCGGAAGCGGCGATGCGCGATCCGCTCACCACGCTGGATTGGGTCAACCTCTACGCACTGGCGGTGAACGAAGAGAACGCCGCAGGTGGCCGTGTCGTCACGGCGCCGACCAATGGCGCGGCGGGCATCATTCCCTCGGTGCTTCATTACTACGATCGCTTCTGCCCGGGCGCGAACATCCAGGGCGTGCGCACGTTCCTGCTGACGGCCGCGGCGGTGGGCATCCTCTACAAGGAAAACGCCAGCATTTCCGGCGCGGAAGTGGGCTGCCAGGGCGAAGTCGGCGTGGCCTGTTCGATGGCCGCGGCAGGTTTGACGGCGGCCATCGGCGGCACGTCGAGCCAGATCGAGAATGCCGCGGAAATCGGCATGGAACACAACCTGGGCCTGACCTGCGACCCGATCGGCGGCCTGGTGCAGATCCCGTGCATCGAACGCAATGCGATGGGCGCGGTGAAGGCCATCAACGCCAGCCGCATGGCGATGCGCGGCGACGGCAAGCACAAGGTCTCGCTCGACAAGGTCATCAAGACCATGCGCGACACCGGCCGCGACATGCAGGACAAGTACAAGGAAACCTCGCGCGGCGGGTTGGCGGTTAACGTCATCGAGTGCTGAGGATTCGGTGCGTGCAATGATGCGATCCGGGCCGCGTCAGCGGCCCGTTTTGTTTGTGGGTTCGTCTTGGCGGCGGAAGGTGGCGGGGATCGGGACTTCATGCCGTCCAGGAAGAACATCATGCCGTTCGATGCGTCACGCCGTCCGAAACATCACGTCATCCGGAGTATCACGTCATCCCGGCGAAGGCCGGGATCCAGGCTGTCACAGCCTTCCGACACCTCTCGTCATTCCAGCGAAAGCTGGAATCCATTTTGCTGTTGCTGTTCATAGGCAGCGGGCAAGCGTGAAAAGACCCTGGAGAGTGCCGCCATGCGGCGGCCCAAAAGCCCCCGCCTTCGTGGGAATGACGAGCAACGTCATCCCGGCGAAGGCCGGGATCCAGGCTGTCACGCCTTCCGCCATCTCACGTCATTCCAGCGAAGGCTGGAATCCATCTTGCTGTTGATAGCCAACGGGGAAAGCGTGGAACGTCCCTGGATTCCCGCCTACGCGGGAATGACGGTGACGTGGTTTGCCGCGCAGGGAGTGCCCGCACGTTGAGGCCCTGGATCCCGGCCTTCGCCGGGATGACGGTGAGGGTAGGTGGCGGTGGCGGTGGCGGTGGCGGTGGCGGTGGCGGTGGCGGTGACGGTGACGGTGACGGTGGCTGTTGCTTTTGCTGCTGATATTTCTGTTGCTGTTGCTGTTGCAATCGAACAGCCTTTCAGGTCACTAGCCCCGAAGGGCGCCGCACATGGATGTGCGGCGGTGAGCGCTGAGCCATGGATGGCGAATCGCGAACGCGCCCTTGCGCTGTCCGGTCGTGGGATTGATCTGGGCCCACTGCCCTTTCTTTTGGTTACTTTTCTTTGGGCAAGCAAAGAAAAGTGACCCGAGCGGCGTAGCCGATCGGAAGCTTTGCTATTGCTCCTTCTTTGAGAAGCCTGAGAAAGCCAAATCAAAATGGATTCCAGCTTTCGCTGGAATGACGGTGACAAGGTTTGCCGTCATCGGAGTGCCCGCGCGCTGCGGGCCTGGATCCCGGCCTTCGCCGGGATGACGGTGGGTCGCCGCACAGGGAGTGCCCGTGCGCTACGGGCTTGGGTCCCGGCCTTCGCCAAGATGACGGACAGTGCCGAGCGGCGCCCCCACACGCGCCCTCCCAAGCCCCGCCCTACCGCCCACCGCGCCCAACCCACCGCCCGCACCACTCGCCAGATCCCATCAGACGAAAGTGCGAAATCCCCCCTAAAGTTTTCCCGGCCGCTGCCGATGGTCATTGAGACCATAGGTCTGCTTCTCTGGGGAGGGGAGCGGCATGCAGGGTACTTACGACTTCAGGGCGATCGTCCTGTCGTTTCTCATCGCGTGGTTCGCGGCCTTCGTCGCGGTCCAACTGGCAGGCCGCGTACGCAGTGCGTCCGGACGCACCATGCCGGTGTGGGTGTGGGCCGGCGGCGCCGCCTTCGGGCTGGGCATCTGGTCGATGCATTTCACCGGCATGCTGGCCTTCCGCTTGCCCGTGCCGATGTACTACGACGTGCGCATGACCGTCGTGTCGCTGGTCGCCGCCGTGCTGTCGTGCGTGCTGGCGCTGTACGTGGCCGGCACGCGCCGGCGCAGCTTCGCGCAATTGCTGCTCGCCGCCGCGTTCATGGCGATGGGCATCGTCAGCATGCATTACCTGGGCATGGCCTCGATCACCTTCAGCCCCGGCGCGCTGTACTCGCCGTTCTGGGTGATCGCCTCGATCGTCGTCGCCCTTGCGGTGTCGCTGGTCGCGCTGCACCTGCTGACGCGCTTTTCGTGGATCGGCAACGAACCCAGCTTCGGCGTGCAGGTCGGTGCCGCCGCGTTGATGGCGCTGGGCGTGTGCGGCACGCATTACACGGGCATGGCAGCACTGCAGGTGGGGCCGGGCACGTTCTGCCTGACATCGCCGGGCGCTGTCCCGGGCGAACAACTGAGCCTGGTGATCGTCAGCATCGCCCTGCTCTACCTGGCGGCCATCACCATCGGCTCGCAGCGCGACCTGCATGCCAGCGAGCAGCGCTTCCGCGCGCTCGTCGACGGCGCGCCCGGCGCGATGATCATCGTGGAAGCCAACGGCCGCATTTCGCTGGCGAACGTGGAAGCCGAGCGCCTGCTCGGCTACACGCGCGGCGAGCTGGCCGGCCGCCCGATCGAGGTGCTGATCCCCTCGCGCCTGGTGCCCCGTTGCCCGGACGAACGCGCGCGCTTCCTGCAGGTGCAGCGCAAGCTGCATGTGAGCGGCGGCGAGCACGAGCTGCACTGCCTGCGTCGCGATGGCAGCGAAATCCCGGTCGAATTCGGCCTGAGCCCGCTCGTCGTCCAGGGCCGGCGCGTCGTGGTGGCCTCGATCATGGACCTCACCGAGCGCAAGCAGGCCGAGGAGCGCATCGCGCGCCTGGCCTATTTCGACACGCTTACCGGCCTGCCGAACCGCAGCAAGTTCGAACTGCGCATGGAACAGGCGCTCGCCAGCGCCGGCACCGACGGCTTCGGCCTGATCTTCGCCGACCTGGACGGTTTCAAGGAGATCAACGATTCGCTAGGCCACAGCGCCGGTGACCGCGTGCTGGCGCAGATCGCGCACCGTCTTCGCGAAGGCGTCGGCGAGCGCGGCGAGGTGTTCCGCTTCGGTGGCGACGAATTCATCGTCCTGCTGCCCAGCGGCTCGCCCACGCGCGATGCGGGCATCGCCGAAGAACTGATCCGCCGCGTCGCCGTGCCGATGTGGATGGAAGGCGAGCAGCTCGGCGTCACGCTGAGCCTGGGCAGCGTGCGCCATCCCGAGCACGGCCGCGATCACGACCAGTTGCTCAAGCGCGCCGACATCGCGATGTACCAGGCCAAGGGCGCCGGCAAGAACGTGCACCTGCGCTTCCTGCCCGACATGGAAGCCTCGGTGACGCGCCGCTTCGCCATGCTCAACGAACTGCGCAACGCGCAGGAGCTGGGGCAGCTGGTGCTGCTCTACCAGCCGATGATCGAACTGCGCACGCGCCGCATCATCGGCGCCGAAGCGCTGGTGTACTGGGATCATCCGCGCCACGGCCGCATCACGCCGTCCACGTTCATTCCGGTGGCCGAAGAACACGGTCTGATCGAATCGCTCGGCGAATGGGTGCTGGAAGAAGCCGTGCGCCAGTCCGCCGCGTGGCGCGCGAACGGGCTGCCGCCGCTGCGACTGGCGGTGAACGTCTCCAGCGCGCAGTTCCGCGACGCGTCCCGCCTGCGCAACGCGGTCGACCGCGTGCTGCGCCGCCACGGCTTTCCGGCCGACAGCCTGGAGCTGGAGATCACCGAGCGCCAGATCATGCACGACCCGCAATCCAGCATCGCCACGATGGTCGCGCTGTCCGAACTGGGCGTGGCGATGGCGCTGGACGACTTCGGCACCGGCTATTCCAGCCTGAGCCACCTGCGCGACTTCCCGCTGCGCAAGCTCAAGATCGACCGCAGCTTCACCGACCAGATCGACCGCGACCCGCAGGGGCTGGCGATCGTGCGTGCGGTGTGCGAACTGGGCCGCAACCTGGGCATGCAGGTCGTCGCCGAGGGCGTGGAGCGCGAGGCGCAGGTCGCGCCGCTGTTGGGGGTGGACTGCGCGCTTGTGCAGGGCTTCCTGTTCGGCGCGCCGATGTCGGCGGCGGAGTTCGAGCGGCGCATGCCTCGCCCCGTGCCGGCCTGACGCGACTGGATGGCGGCGGAATGGGGCCGAGCCCTCATCCCGCCTGCGCACCCCCGCGCGTACCATCCGGCCACGCCCGCCGGAGCGCCCGCCCATGCCAGCCCCCCGCCTGAGTCGCAGGGATTTCCTCAAGAGCAGCGTGATCGCCGGCATCGGCGTCTACATCGCCGCGCCGGGAAGCGCCGCGCTGGCGGCGTTGTTCGAACGCGAGCGCCTGCGGCCCCTGCCCTGGGACGCGCGCAACGGCACGATCCGCTACCGCACCGATGCCACGGCCAAGGTCACCGGCGAGAAGGTCTTCAGCTTCGACATGCGCGGGCGCGACCTGCCCGGCTGGCCGGACACGCAATCGCACGCGATGCTGCTGCGCGCCACGCGCGCCGACCGCGTGTATGCCGGCGTCGACCTGTCGGTGCTCGGCGATGCGCTCAAGCCCGACCGCATCGTCACCGCCGCCGACTTGCAACGCGATGGCGTGGCATTCCCCGCGTTCTACGGGCAGGACATGCTGCTGCCGGAAGGCAGCACGCCCGCCTACCTCGGCCACGCGGTGGCGCTGCTGGTGTGGCACGACTTCGCGCGTTTCCGCGCCGCCAAGAACGCGCTGCGCTTCCGCGACGACATCGTCCGCTGGGGCGCGCAGACCGGGCCGCTGGATCGCCCGCCGTGGGCGGCGTTCCGCTACGTGCGCGTCGGCGGCGCGACGGCGTTCGATGGCGACGCGTATTCGAGCCTGAAGGACACGCCGCTGTTTCCTTCCGGCTTCGATCGCAAGCGCCCGCTGTGGCCGCAGGCCAACCCGAACGGCGCGCTGGACGCGCAGGGCGCCGCGTTCGCCGCGCGCATGGCCGAAGAACTGTCGAATCCTTCCGACGCCACGCTGGTGCTGGAGCGTGAGTACTTCTCGCAATCCATCGACACCGCCGCGCTGGAACCCGACAACGGCAACGCCTGGTTCGATGCGGCCACCGCGACGCTGCACCTGGTCAGCGCCACGCAGTCGCCGCAGGAAGTGGCCGCGGCCGGCGCGCGGATGCTGGCCGACAGCCGCCTTGGCGTGCGCAACCTCGTGCTGCATCCCTGCTACACCGTCGGTTACGGCTCCAAGGATCACAACCCGTTTCCGTTCATTGCATTGATGGCCGGCCTGTACGGCGACGGCCGGCCGGTGCGGCTGGCGAACGATCGCTACGAGCAGTTCCAGACCAGCCTCAAGCGCCACAGCTTCCGCATGCGCTATCGCATGTCGGTGGACCGCGCGAGCGGCAAGTTCCAGGTGTTCCAGGCCGACATGACCGGCGACGGCGGCGGGCGCCAGAACTTCTCGCCATCGGTGTGCCTGGTCGCGGCGACGGCGGCGCAGTCGATCTACTACTTCCCGCGCAGCGACCTGGCGAGCACGGTGATCTCTTCGCGCGCGCTCGATGCAGGATCGGCACGCGGCTACGGCACGCTCCAGAGCATGGGCGCGACCGAGATGATGGTCGACGAGATCGCCTCGCAGCTGGGCGTGGATCCGATCGAACTTCGCCAGCGCAACGTCTTCACCTCGGGGATGAAGAACACGCAGGGCGCGATTCCCGGCGGCGCGCAGCGTGCCGACGAAGTGCTCGCACGCTGCCGCGCGCATCCGCTGTGGACGGAGCGCGAACAGCGCAAGAAGGACTTCGAGGCCGCCCATCCGGGTCGTCGCTACGGCGTGGGCTTCGGTTGCGTGCAGAAGGATTTCGGAACGGGCGCAGAAGCCGCATTCGCCGAAGTGTCCCTGTCGAAGGACGGCCGCCTGCTGCTGCGCCACATCGGCGTTGAAATGGGCACCGGCATGGCGACGAGCCAGGCGGCGGTGTGCATTGGCTGGCTCGGCCGGCCGGCCGACGAAGTCCGCACGGGCGAGAGCGAGTGGCCCGAACTGCCGATGATCGAAACCGGCGACCCGTGGCTGATGGCGCAGGCCGAACAGGACCGCCACGTCGGCGATCCGCGCTGGACGCCCAACCGCGTCAGCCCGAGCAGCGCGAGCAATTCCGCTTACTTCTTCAGCCATGCCACGCGCGAAGCGGCGCGACTGCTGTTCACGCAGGGGCTGTGGCCGGCGGCATTGGCGATCTGGGGACGCGGGTTCGGCGGCGGCCAGCTCGCGCCGCTCATCGTGCGTCGCGAAGACGCACGCTGGATCGACGGCAAGCTCACCGCCGGCGGCATGACGCCGCTGCCGCTGGCGTCGCTGGTGACCACGGCTTACGAGATGGGCCTGGCGACGGGCGCGATCGTGCACACGTTCAATCGCTGGCAGTGGGCGGAGGCGGAGTTCCCGCTCGACGGCGACGACGCGCGACTGCCGCTGGACGGCATCGCGCTGCGCTGGGGCGACGGCAGCGGCGCCGGCAAGGGCACCCCCACCGCCAACGGCTATCGCATGATCGAACGCACGCGCGCGCACTACCCGCCCACGCAGCGCAACAACGCCGGCGTCGTGTACTACAGCGCGATCGGCACCCTCGCCGAGGTCGCCGTGGACACCGGCAACGGCCGCGTCGAACTGCTCAACCACCATTCGGTTCTGGAGTGCGGCAACGCGATCGTGCCGCAGCTGGTTTCCGGCCAGTTGCAGGGCGGGCTGGCGATGGGCATCGGCCACGCGCTGCACGAATACCTGCCGTTGTACGAGGACGGCCCCGGCAACGGCACCTGGAACTTCAACCGCTACACGCTGCCGCGCGCGCGCGACGTCGCCGTCTGGTCGCAGAGCGGCGAGGTGCTGCCGCCGCTGTCGGACACCGACCCGCCCAAGGGCATGGCCGAAGTGGTGATGATCGCCGTCGTCCCCGCCATCGTGAACGCCCTCGCGCATGCGACGGGCCATCGTTTCCGCGAACTCCCGGTCACGCCGGAGAAGGTGCGCGCCGCACTGGAGCAGGCGACATGAGCACCCTCCCCGCCCGCACGCGCCCGCTCACGCTGAAGGTCAACGGCCGTTCGCACGGGCCGATCGACGTGCCCGAGGACATGATGCTGGTCGATGTCCTGCACGAGTACCTCGGCCTCACCGGCACGCGTTTCGCCTGCGGGCAGGGCGAATGCCGCGCGTGCACGGTGATCGTCGACGACGCGCACGGCACGCGCGAGATGCGCAGTTGCATCACCGGCGCGCACTACTTCGCCGACAAGCCTATCCGCACCGTTGAAGGCCATGCGCGACGCGATGAGTCCGGTCGCATCGTGGAACTCTCGCCGGTGCAGCAAACCTTCCTCGATCACTTCAGCTTCCAGTGCGGCTATTGCACGCCCGGCTTCGTCAACGCGGCGACGGTCTTGCTGGAGAAGCTGGCGAAGGCGCCGGTGGCGAAGGCGCGCGTGGAGGCGACGATCCTGGAAGCGCTCGACCCGCACCTGTGCCGTTGCACGGGTTACGTGCGCTACTTCGAGGCGGTGAAGGAACTGGTGTTGAAGACGCCCGGCCTGGTGCGGGAGGACGCGCCATGAACCGGTCCTTCGCGCATGTGGCGCTCAAGTTGCTCGCGCTGATCGTGCTCGCCGTGCTGTTGATCGCCGCAGCGACGGCGGTGTCGCGCTGGTGGCATTCGCGCGGCCCGGTGCAGAAGGCCGCCGCGACCGCGGAACAGCTCGAGCGTGGCCGCACTCTCGTGCTCGCCGCCGATTGCGCCGCCTGCCACACCGCCGACAACGGCGCGCCCTTCGCCGGCGGCGTGCCGCTGGCATCGGCGTTCGGCACGCTGCACGGCACCAACATCACGCCCGATCCCGAACACGGCATCGGCCGCTACACGGCCGATGATTTCTTCGACGCGTTGACGAAGGGCAAGGCGCGCGACGGCCATCCGCTCTACCCGGCGATGCCGTACGTGTCCTACCGCCGCATGGCGCGCGAGGACAGCGACGCGATGTATGCGTACCTGATGAACCGGCCCGCGGTGAACGTGGCCAACGCGCGCAACGACGTGAACTTCCCCGCGAACATCCGCACCTTCCTGCACGGCTGGAAGCTGCTGTTCGCGCGGCGCGACATCCCGGCTTCATCGCAGGGCGACTCCGCGCAATGGCAGCGCGGCCGCTACCTCGTCGACACGCTCGGCCACTGCGGCGAATGCCACACGCCACGCGGCGTGCTCGGCCAGCTCAAGGTCGACCGCACGCTGCACGGCAACGCCGACTTCGGCCGCTTCGCCGTGCCGGACATCACGCCCGCGGGCCTCGCCGCGCGCGGCTGGGACGCGGCGACGCTGCACCAGTACCTGTCCACCGGCGTGAGCCCGCGCGCGGTGGCGTCGGACGAGATGCTCAAGGTGGTGAACCTGTCGACGAGCCGGCTGGCACCGGCCGATGTCGAGGCGATCGTCACTTACCTGCTCGGCGATCGCGCGCCCGCGCCGACGCCGTTCGCCGTAGCGGCCGCGACCGACGACGCGCCTGCGCGACGCACCTACTTCGACCTCTGCGCCGGCTGCCACGGCCGCGACGGCGAAGGCGTGCCGAACGTCGCCCCCGACCTTCGCGCCAACAGCAGCGTGCGCGAAGCCAATCCGCACAACCTCATCGTCGCCATGCTCGACGGCCTGCCCGTGCACGACCTGCCCGGCATCGCGCGGATGCAGGACATGCCGGCGTTCGGCGAGGAACTGGACGACGCACAGATCGCGTCGCTCGCCACGTGGATGCGCCAGCGTTACGGCGGGCAGGACGCGGTCGTCGATGCCTCGGCGGTGCGGGAGCTGCGCGAGGCGGACTCGCACTGAAGCCGGCGGCAAGCCGGGCGAGTCCACTCGACATACGGCCTGTCCGATCCGGCCCGCTCGAATGTCTGCAAGACATTCGTTAAACCCCTGTGATGCCCGGCCTTAATCGGTGTGACCGGCGTTCGCGTCCGTCGGCAAAGCCCGATGCGTCGGCAGAAATTGCGGGATGGATCACGGTTTAACGCCGATCACGCTGACAACGTTGTCACCCATCGACCCGGCCTCCCCACTCGGCACGAAGCCGTCGGCCCAGGTCGCCTACTCGCCGGAGGTGAGCGTGTCGGATCCGAACCGCCAGTACGGCCGCATTCGACACGCGCACCGCGTGCGACGCCCCGCGTCGCACCGCTCCGGCAGCACCGACAAGGACTAGGCGCCGGCCCGTTCCGGGTCCGGCATGTGTGTGGCGGTCAATGGGAGGGAAGCTCGTGAAAGACGCAAGCAGGAATGCCGCAAGACCGGTCGCGTTGGCGCTTTCGACGGTGTTGGCGTTGACGGTCATGATTCCCACGGTGCACGCGCAGACGGTTTCCTGCGCCGCGATACCGGCGTGGAACCAGTCCACCATCTACAACCCCGGCGACAAGCTGGTGTATCAGAACCGCCTGTACCAGGCGAACATCCAGATCTGGAACGCGCCGCCGACGCACTGTCCCACCTGCGGCTGGTACACGGACCTGGGCGCCTGCGGCACGGGCGGCACCAACCAGCCGCCGAGCGTGACGCTGACCTCGCCCAGCAACGGCGCCAGCTACAACGCCGGCAGCAGCATCGCCGTCACCGCCAATGCAAGCGACAGCGACGGCAGCGTGGCGAGCGTGGAGTTCTTCAGGGGCACGGTCTCGCTGGGCGTGGACACCACCTCGCCGTACGCGGTGACGTGGAGTAATGCCACCGCCGGCAGCCACAGCTTCACCGCGAAGGCCACCGACAACCAGGGCGCCACGACGACGACGGCTGCGGCGACGATCACCGTCACCACCGTCAATCCGCCGACCGACACCACGCCACCGAGCGTGCCGACGGGACTGGCCGCGACGGCGCTGTCGTCCAGCAGCATCGCGCTGAGCTGGAACGCCTCGACCGACAACGCCGGCGGTGCGGGCGTCGCCGGCTACGACGTGTACCGCGGCGGCACGCTGATCGCCTCGCCGACCACGACCAGCTACACCAACACCGGCCTGGCGGCGAACACGACCTACAGCTACACCGTGCGTGCGCGCGATGCGGCCAATCCGTCCAACGCTTCGGCGCAGAGCGGCGTGGTCAGCGCCAAGACGCTCGAAGGCGGCGGTGGCGGCAACAAGCGCGTGATCGGCTACTTCGCGCAGTGGGGCATCTACGCCCGCAACTACCGCGTGAAGAACATCGACACCAGCGGTTCGGCGTCGAAGATCACGCACATCAACTATGCCTTCGGCAACGTGCGCAACAACCGCTGCGAAGTGGGCGTGGTCCAGCCGACCAACGAAGCCACCGGCGTGGGCGGCGATGCATTCGCCGACTACACCAAGGCCTTCGGCGCGGGTGAAAGCGTGAGCGGCGCGGCCGACACCTGGGACCAGCCGCTGCGCGGCAACTGGAACCAGCTCAAGCAGCTCAAGGCGAAGTATCCGAACCTCAAGGTGCTGATCTCGCTGGGCGGATGGACCTGGTCACGCGGTTTCGCCAGCGCGGCGCGTCCGGAGAACCGCGTGGCGTTCGTGTCCTCGTGCATCGACGCCTACATCCGCGGCAACCTGCCCCTCACCGACGGTGCGGGTGGCACGGCGGCGGCGGCGGGCGTGTTCGACGGCATCGACCTGGACTGGGAATACCCGTCCGCCTGCGGCCTGACCTGCGGCACGCCGGAGGAAAGCGCCAACTTCACCGCACTGCTGGCCGAGTTCCGCCGCCAGCTCAACGCGGTGCGCCCGGGCCTGTTGCTGACCATCGCTGCCGGTGCGGGCGTGGACAAGGTGCGCGTCACCGATCCGGGCACGTACAGCCAGTACCTGGATTACATCAACGTGATGACGTACGACTTCCACGGCACGTGGGATTCGCGCACCAACCATCACTCGCCGCTGTTCGACTCGCCCAACGATCCGCGCACGGGCGACCAGAAGTTCTACAACAGCAACGATGCGATGGAAGCGTTCCTGACGCGCGGTGTGCCGGCGTCCAAGCTCAACCTCGGCATCGGCTTCTACGGCCGCGGCTGGACGGGTGTGGCCAACGTAAACAACGGCCTGTACCAGACCGGTTCCGCCGCGCCCGGCACGTATGAAGCGGGCAACGAGGACTACAAGGTCCTGAAGGACCGCCCGGGCACGATCTACACCGACGCGAACGCGCGCGCCACGTGGAAGTACGACGGCAACACGTTCTGGAGCTACGACACGCCGGCGATGGTCACCGAGAAGATGAGCTACGTGAAGGCGCAGAACCTCGGCGGCGCGTTCTTCTGGGAATTCAGCGGCGACGACGCGGCCGGCACGCTGGTCAACACGATCAACAACGGCCTGAAGTAAGCGGCCGGGACAACGCACTCTCCAGACCCGACAACGGGTTTGCCCCTCGGCGCCGATCGCAGGATCGGCGCCTTTTTTCTGAAGCGCGCCCAATGCGCCGCGCGGCGCGTTGCGCTCAGCGGGTGTCGTCGAACACGTAGCCCTCGCCGTGGATGGCATCCAGCGGCAACGGCAACTCGCACCCATCGGCGACCTTGCGGCGCAGCCGATACACCAGCGAATCGAGCCGGTGCGAGTCGAACTCGCCGTCCGTCAGCGACACGACAAGGTCCTCGCGCGTCACCAGTTGCCCGGGCGTGAGCAGCAGCCTGGCGAGCACGCGGCGCTCGGTGCGGGTGAGCGCGACCGCGTGGCCATCGGGACACAACAGCGACCAGCCTGCCTCGTCCAGGCGCCAGCGCGTGTGGGGTTCGGGCGTAGTCGGTCGATCCATCGAGGGCGCACCGCAGCCTGAAGCTGCGACCGATCCTAGCCAGCCTTCCGCGCGCGGGCATGGGCCAAACGTCTGGCTTGTTCGTGAACGGGCGAGGCAGGAGTGCGTTGCGCGGGGTGATATGTGGAGGTCGATATGTGCGACCCAATACGTGCAGTCCGCTACATCACGTCATCGATCCTTCACGTCATCCCGGCGAAGGCCGGGATCCAGGCTGCCATGCCTTCCGACGCATCACGTCATTCCAGCGGAAGCTGGAATCCATTTTGCTGTTGCTGCTCAAGCGCAACAGGTAAAGCGTGAAAAGTCCCTGGAGAGTGCCGCCATGCGGCGGCCCAAAAGACCCCGCCTTCGCGGGAATGACGGTGGATGGTTTGCCACAGAGGGAGTGCCCAAACACAACGAGCCTGGATCCCGGCCTTCGCCGGGATGACGGCTGGGAGGGTGCACCCTCAGCGCGTCATCCGCAGCACATCGTCCAGCAACCCCGCCGCCGTGACCTCCGCCCCCGCACCCGGCCCCTGGATCACCAGCGGCTGCACCGCATAGCGGTCCGACCAGATCGCCACGCGATTGTCGGTGCCGGCCCCGCCCGCCAGCGGATGATCCGCCGGCAGCGATTCCAGCCCCACGCTCGCGCGTCCGTCCTGCAAACGCGCGATGAAACGCAGCCGCTCGCCGCGCTTGTACGCCTGTGCGTAACGCTCGCGCAGCGGCGCGTCGAGGGCGGGGAGCGCCGCATCGAGGGCGTCCTTCGAAAGGATCGCCAGTTCCGGCGGTACCAGCGAGGCGACCTGCACGTCCGCCGCCTCCAGCTCCACGCCGGCCGTGCGCGCGAGGATCAGCAGCTTGCGGCGCACGTCTTCACCGGAGAGGTCATCGCGCGGATCCGGTTCGGTGTAGCCGGCATCGCGCGCCTGCCGCACCAGCGCGGAGAACGGCCGCATGCCGTCGTAGTGATTGAACAGCCACGCCAGCGAGCCCGACAGCACACCGGCGATGGAGTGGATGCGATCGCCGCCGGCCTGCAAGTCGCGCAGGCTGCGCAACAGCGGCAGTCCCGCGCCGACGGTCGCGCTGTCGCCGTAGCCCGCGCCGCCGATGCCGGCGGCCGCACGGATCGCGCGCCAGCGCGGCAGCGTTGTGCCCTGCCCGATCTTGCATGCGGTGGCGACATGGATGCCCTGCGCGAGCCAGTGTGCGTGACGCTCGGCGACGGCTTCGCTGGCCGTCGCGTCGATCACCACGCGCGGACCGTCGCCGCGCAACACGGCGTCGACGGCTTCGAGCGAACTGTCCTGCGGCGCGAGCGCCAGCCGCCGCGCGGCTTCATCCGGTGCGAGGCCCGCACGATCGCTCGTGCCGACGCGCGAGTTGGCCACATGCACCAGCGCCAGGCGCTCGCCCAGCGTCGCGCCCTGCCAGGAGGCCAGTCGCGCCATCACCGCGCTGCCGACCGTGCCGGTGCCCAGCAGCGCGACGCGCGCGGGTGAGCGCTGCGCGGCGAGATCGCGCGCGACGCCCAGCGCAGCCAGGCTCATCGTTTCACACGCTCGGCGATCGCGACGGCCTGCTCGGCGCGTTCCAGCGCGGCGGCGATGTCGGCCACCAGATCGTCCACGTGCTCGATGCCGACCGACAGGCGCAGCAGACCATCGCCGATACCGGCGGCCTCGCGCGCTTCGGCGGACATCGCCGCGTGCGTCATCGTCGCCGGATGCGCGACCAGGCTTTCCACGCCACCCAACGATTCGGCCAGCGTGAAGCACTGCAGCCCATCGAGGAACGCGCGCACGGCGTCCACGCCGCCGTCCAGCTCCACGCTCAACATCGCGCCGAAACCTTCCTGCTGGCGCGCCGCAAGCGCGTGGCCGGGGTGCGATTCCAGTCCCGGGTAATGCACGGTGAGCACCGCCGGATGCGCGTCCAGCAGCGACACCAGCGCCTGCGTGTTCTCCTGGTGCACGCGCAGGCGCGCGTCGAGCGTGCGCAGGCCGCGCAGGGTGAGGAAGCTGTCGAACGGCGAGCCGGTGAGGCCCAGCGCGTTGGCCCACCACACCAGCTGCTGGTGCTGTTCGGCATCGCGCGCGACCACCGCGCCGCCGACGACGTCGCTGTGTCCGTTGATGTACTTGGTCGTGGAGTGCACGACGAAATCCGCGCCGAACGCCAGCGGCTGCTGCAATGCGGGTGAGAGGAAGGTGTTGTCCACCACCGTCAGCGCGCCCTTGGCCTGCGCGGCTTCGATCACGAAGCGCAGATCGGTGATGCGCAGCAGCGGGTTGGACGGCGTTTCGATCCACACCACCGTCGGATTGCTCGCCAGCGCTTCGGTCAGCGCGCGCGGGTCGGTGAGGTCGGCGGTGATGAGTTCGAATGCGCCCTTCTTCGCCAGCGCATTGAACAAGCGCCAGCTGCCGCCGTAGCCGTCGTGCGGCACCACCAGGCGATCGCCCGGCTTGAGCAGCGCGTGCAGCAGCAGCGTGATGGCGCCCATGCCCGTGGCGGTGACGACGCCGCCGGCGCCGCCTTCCAGTTCGGCCAGCGCTTCGCCGAGCAGGTCGCGCGTGGGGTTGCCGCTGCGCGTGTAGTCGTACTGCCGCTTCTCGTTGAAGCCGGCGAAGCTGAAGTTGGACGACAGCACGATCGCAGGCGTCACCGCGCCGAAGGCAGTATCGCGGTCGATGCCGGCGCGGACGGCGGCGGTACAGCGGTTGCGCGTGGTGCTCATGCCGCCACCTCCAGCACGTCGTCGAGGGCTTCGCCGAGGATCGCGCCGATCTCGGCCTCCTCCTTCAGGAAGGCGTCGTGGCCGTACAACGAACGCACCACGCGCAGGCGCGTTTCACCGCGCAGGCGTTCGACCAGGTCGTAGGCGTCCGACAGCGGCACCAGGCGATCCTCGGCGACGGCGACGACGGTCACCGGCAGGCGGATGGTGGTCGGGTCCACGTCCTGCAGGTCGATGGATTCGGACAGGCGCAGGTACGCGGTGGGCGAAGTGCGCTGCACATAGGAAGCGCCGCAGTGGTCGAGGTAATCCTCCGCCCCCACGCGCACGCGGCCTTCGCTCACCTGCGCGGCTTCGAAGCGCGCGGCGAACTCTTCCGGCGTGCGGTAGCTCAGGATCGCGAACTGGCGCGCCAGCGCGAGGCCGTGCGTCTCGTCGCACTGCAGCGCGCCCAGCGCGACGGCGCGGCGCTGCAGCGCGCGCCAGGCGCTTGCATACGGATGGGCGCGATGCACGCCGCTGATCGCGATGAGCTGGCCCAGGCGATCACCGTGGCGCGCGGCGAACTGCAGGCCGACCATCGCGCCGTAGGAGCAGCCGACGAAGGCCTGCAGGCGCGCGATGCGCAGCGTGTCGAGCAGCGCGCTGATCGCGTCGGCCTGGTCGGACGGGTCCAGCGGCGCGTCGAGCGTGCCGTCGGCGCCGAGCCAATCGAAAGCCACCAGGCACTGCTCGCGCGGATCCAGCGCCTTGCCTGTGCCGAC
The DNA here is from genome assembly GCF_038446665.1 of Lysobacter sp. FW306-1B-D06B. NCBI lineage: Bacteria > Pseudomonadati > Pseudomonadota > Gammaproteobacteria > Lysobacterales > Lysobacteraceae > Lysobacter > Lysobacter sp. FW306-1B-D06B. The sequence continues at coordinate 3,957,746 of NZ_CP151802.1, forward strand.
CTGCTGCTCCCACCAGCCCTGCTCGGCGAACGCGGCGCTCGCGGCGAGGTGGCGGTGCGCGGAGATCCCGCCGGCCACGAACACCGCCGGCAGCGTGCGGTCACCGAGGATTTCGTAACGCAGCGCGACGGTGCGGCGACCGGCATGGCGAAGGTCGAGTTCGACCGTGCATTCGCCACGCAGCGCAGGCACGGCATGCACCTGCGAAGCGGCGTGGGCGATGGCATCGAGGACTTCGACGCGGTCGACCGTGGCGGCGGCGGAATCGAACTGGAGGGCGGTGGGGGCGAAGCTCATGGCGGCATCCTTGAACGAAGGGGCCATCGAGCCTGCGAGTCGCACACGCACCGCGTGGGTGCGTGTTGCAACCATCTTCCGACCGGCGCTGGAAAGCGCCTCGTCGCAGGAATTGGCACCTTCGCCCCGCATTGCTGCGTGAGTTGGGTTGCCCCGGCTTCAAAGGGCCTGTCCCTCTGCCGGTCTCGATGGATGGCCGCAGTCTGCCCCCGTCCGGGGGCGGTGTCAATCGCTTCATCCGCATATAGCGATTTATTATTTCGGTCACGTATCCGCCTCCCGATGTGAAGGCGGCTTGCATACACTTCGGCTCCATGACTCCCCGCCTTTCCGTCTCCGTCGCCCTCGCACTGGCGACCCTCATCACCGCCTGCTCCACCACCCGCCCGGTCGCGCCGCCGCCCGCCACGGCACAGGTCGCCACGCCCGAACCGCGCACGGTGCTGGAGCGCTACGTCTCGCCCGAAAGCGCGCAGGACGAGCTCGACTCCCTGGCCACCTGGACCGCCGAGGACGGCGCGACGTGGCTGATCGCCACCGCCAAGTCCACGCACCGTCTGGTCGTGTTCGACGCCGACAGCGGCCAGCGCCTGCGCGACGTCGGCGGTGAGGGCGCCAAGCCCGGCGAGTTCAATCGCCCCAACGGCATCGCCGTCTATGGCGACTACGCATTCGTGGTGGAGCGCGACAACCACCGCGTGCAGGTGTTGTCCCTGCCCGATTTCAAGCCGGTGGGCAGCTTCGGCGACAAACAACTGCGCAGCCCGTACGGCATCTGGCTGACCGAGACCGAGCCGGGCGAGCTGGAGGTCTACATCACCGACAGCTTCATGTACGGCAAGAAATTCGACGAAGTGCCGCCGCTGGCGGAACTCGACCAGCGCGTGCGCCGCTTCCGCGTGCAGTTCGACCAGGCCGGGCGCCTGCGCTCGACCTACGCGGGCTCTTTCGGCGACACCACGCAGGAAGCGGGGCTGCGCATGGTCGAATCGATCGCGGGCGATCCGGGCAACGACCGGCTGCTGATCGCCGACGAGGATCGCCGCCACGAATCCACGCTGCGCGAGTACAGCTTCAGCGGCAAGTACACCGGCCGCAGCCTGCCGCAGGACAGCTTCGGTGCCGAAGCCGAGGGCGTCGCGCTATGGAGCTGCGCCGACGGCAGCGGCTACTGGATCGCGGTGGACCAGCTCGCACCGCTGACGATCTTCCACCTGTTCGACCGTGCCACGCTGGAACCGCGCGGCAGCTTCGAGGGCGAGACCACCGCGCACACCGACGGCGTCGCGTTGCACGCGGCTTCGACGAAGACCTTCCCGAGCGGCGCGCTGTTCGCGGTGCACGACGACAAGTCGGTCACCGCGTTCGACCTGGCGGAGGTCGCACGCGTTCTGCAGCTTTCGCCCACCTGCGCACCGTGATGCGATGAGGCGCGCGTCCCGCCAGGCGGTCTGGATCATCGGCGGCGCCGCGCTGCTGATGGCCTTCGGCGCGGGCGCGGCGAAGATCTACCGCTGGACCGACCGCAGCGGCGTCACGCACTACGGCGACCACGTTCCCAACGCGCCGCCGTCGCAGGTGAGGACGATCCCGGTCGAAGGCGAACCCAGCGCGATCGCGCAGCTGCGCATCGAGAACGACGGCGAGCGTTTCCTCGCGTTCGCCGACAACCGGCTCTCCGGCCCGGTGCAGGTGCAACTGGATTTCAGCCGCAGCGACAACGTGATCGGCAGCCCGGTGCTGCCCGCGCGGGCGACGGTGGCGGCCAGAAGCAGCGCGCTGGTGGCGGTGCTCAGTTCGGCCGATCCGGACCGCGGGTTCGATTTCGAGCTGCAGATGGACAGCCTGCCCGGCGACCCGTCCGCGCGCCCGCGCGACGTCGACTACTTGCTGCCGCTGCAGCAGGCGCAGTTCCGCATCGACCAGGGCTACGGCGGGCATTTCAGCCACCGCGACGAGCAGAACCGCTATGCGGTGGATTTCGCCGCCGACATCGGCACGCCCGTGCTGGCCGCGCGCGAGGGCGTGGTGATGCAGGTGGAATCGGATTTCGACAAGGCCGGGCTCAACCTGGAACGCTACGGCGGCCGCGCGAACTTCGTGCGCATCCTCCACGAGGACGGCACGATGACGCTGTACGCGCACCTGAAATCCGAAGGCGCACTGGTGCGCGTGGGCCAGCGCGTGCGCGCCGGCCAGCAGATCGGCCTGTCGGGCAACACCGGTTTCACCACCGGCCCGCACCTGCATTTCGCCGTGCAGGTGAACCGCGGGATGAAGCTGGAGTCGATCCCGTTCCGCATGATCGGACCGCAGGGGCCGTTGCGGATATCGGGGGGTTGAAGGCGGGCGGTGATACCGGCGAAGCGACTTGTCGCCTAAGCAGACCACGCACAGAACCGTCATCCGGCGAAGACCGGAATCCAGGCTGTCACGCGCACACACACATCGCGTCATTCCAGCGAAAGCTGGAATCCGTTTGAATTTGCTCGCAGCCGATCGGAAGCTTGGCTATTGCTCCTTCTTTGGGAGGCGGGCCAAAGCCAAGTCAACATGGATCCCAGCTTTCGCTGGGATGACGGTGACAGGGCTCACCGCCGTCGGAGTGCCCGCGCGTTACGGGCCCGGATCCCGGCCTTCACCGAGATGACGGTGACAGCGTTCACCGCCATCGGAGTGCCCGCACGCTACAGGCCTGGATCCCGACCTTCGACGGGATGACAGGACTCTTGGGCGATCAGGCCGCCTGCGCCGCCGCCGGCTCCACCATGTCGCGCCACTGCGGCAAACGATCGATCACGTTGACGTTGCGCAGATAGCCCTCGTCCACCGGCCTCCCGGCGACCAGCGTCGAGGCCACGTGCACCGCGCCGGCGACCCAGAAACCGCTGGCCTTCAGGCGGCCCGGGCGGTGCTGGAACGCCACGCCTTCGACGATCGGCATCGGCAGGCCCCACAGGCCCAGCAGGTAGGCACCGGCTTCCGCGTAATGCGGGCCGGTCGAACCTTCCGATCCGTCGGACACGCCCGGCAACAGCTTGCCCACTTCCGCCAGCAGGCCCGCCGTGGCGGCGAGTTCCGCACTCGGCCCGGCCAGCAGGCGACGCGCCAGTCGCGAGGTGCGCAGCGCACGGTCCTGGATCGCCTCGCGCTCCTTGCCCGCCAGTTGCGTCGGTCCGAACGCTTCGCTCGCCAGCACCAGGCGCAGCAGCGTCTGGTGGCCCAGGCGCGTGACCGCGGCGCGGATGTCGGTGATCTCGCGACCGCCGGAGAAGTACGCCGAATTGCACAGGCGCAGCACCTTGGCGACGATCGCCGGATCTTGCGAAAGCATCTGCGCAATCGCCGCGTTACTCGCATCCGGATCGCGCAGCAGGCGGCTCAGTTCCAGGTACAGGCGCGGCGGCGGCGGCAGCGAGCCGACCCGACCTACGGCCTGCTTCAGTTCCTCGCTGCCCAGCACCTGGCGCAGCTCGGCCACGCTGTCCACGGCCTCGATCAGCTCGCCCGCGTCGAGCGGGCGCGACAGCAGCCGGTGGGCGCAGTCCAGGCCCTGCATCGAGCCGCTGTCCTCTTCCGGGTCCAGCAGCAGGATGCGCACCGCCTGCGGATGCAGCGCGGCGACCTGGCTCAGCAGCACCGGGCCCGGCACGGCGCCCAGGCGCAATCCGCACAGGAACACGTCGATCGGCTCGCCCGACGACAGCGCGGCGTCCGGTTCGGCCAGCCACTGCACGTCCCAGCCCAGATCGAAATAGCTCAGCGATTCCTCGAATTCGCCGGCGCGGCCGGCGTCCTCACCCACGATCACGATGCGCACTGCAACCCCCGGCATTACGGATATCCAAGACGGGTAGCGGCGCAGTGGGGCCGAGCTTTAGGGTCGGCTGAATGGGCAAATACGGAAATGAGAGGTAGCGCACACTTTGCCCGCCCCGCCCCTGGCGAACCCGGAGACCCGCAGGACGGCATGAAGGCGGTACCGCCACCGTCCGGCTCCCGAGCCGGTGCGGCTTAGTCCCCCGGCCTTGCCCTCCACGCCGGGCAAGGGAACCGCCGCCAGCCCGTATACTTCCCGCCCTTCCCGACTTCCGATGCGCGGACCGCCGTCCGGCCCGTCCGCGCCCGCCGTTTCCATGTCCGACGTTTCCCTCGAAGCCGCCCGCCGCCGCACGTTCGCGATCATTTCGCACCCCGACGCGGGCAAGACCACGCTCACCGAAAAGCTGCTGCTGTTCGGCGGTGCGATCCAGATGGCCGGCTCGGTCAAGGGCCGCAAGGCCGCGCGCCATGCGACGTCCGACTGGATGGCGCTGGAAAAGGAGCGCGGCATCTCGGTGACCAGCTCGGTGATGCAGTTCCCCTACGAGGGGCGCATCGTCAACCTCCTCGACACGCCCGGCCACGCCGACTTCGGCGAGGACACCTACCGCGTGCTCACCGCGGTGGACTCCGCGCTCATGGTCATCGACGTGGCCAAGGGCGTGGAAGAACGCACGATCAAGCTGATGGAGGTGTGCCGCCTGCGCGACACGCCGATCATGACCTTCATCAACAAGCTCGATCGCGAGGGCAAGAACCCGATCGACCTGCTCGACGAGGTGGAGAGCGTGCTGGGCATCCAGTGCGCGCCGATCACCTGGCCGATCGGCATGGGCCAGCGCCTGAAGGGCGTGGTCCACCTGGTCACCGGCGAGGTGCACCTGTACGAACAAGGCCGCAACTTCACGCGCCAGGACTCGACCATCTTCGCGTCCATCGACGACCCGGCGCTTGAAGCGCGCATCGGCGCGCAGATGCTGCAGGAGCTGCGCGAAGAACTGGAGCTGGTGGAAGGCGCCTCGCACCCGTTCGATGTCGCCAAATACCTGTCGGGCGAGCAGACGCCGGTGTTCTTCGGTTCGGCCGTGAACAATTTCGGCGTGCAGCTGCTGCTGGACTTCTTCGTCGAGCACGCACCCTCGCCGCGCCCGCGCGCGACCACCTCGCGCGAAGTGGCGTCGTACGAGCCCAAGCTCACCGGCTTCGTCTTCAAGATCCAGGCCAACATGGACCCGCAGCATCGCGACCGCGTGGCGTTCATGCGCGTGTGCTCGGGCCAGTTCAGCGCCGGCATGAAGGCCTTCCACGTGCGCAGCGGCAAGGAAGTGAAGCTCGCCAACGCGCTGACCTTCATGGCGAGCGACCGCGAGATCGCCGAGAGCGCGTGGCCGGGCGATGTCATCGGCATCCACAACCACGGCACGATCTCCATCGGCGACAGCTTCACCGAGGGCGAGGCGCTGAGCTTCACCGGCATTCCGAACTTCGCACCGGAGCTCTTCCGCCGTGCGCGCCTGCGCGATCCCCTCAAGCTGAAGCAGTTGCAGAAGGGCCTGGCGCAGTTGTCGGAGGAAGGCGCCACGCAGTTCTTCCGTCCGCTGATGAGCAACGACCTGATCCTGGGTGCGGTGGGCGTGCTGCAGTTCGACGTGGTCGCCTACCGACTGAAGGACGAGTACGGCGTGGACGCGAGCTTCGAGCAGGTCAGCGTCGCCACGGCGCGCTGGATCCGCTGCGACAACGAGAAGAAGCTCGAAGAGTTCCGCGACAAGAACGCGATGAACCTCGCGGTCGACGCCGCCGGTGAGCTGGTCTACCTCGCGCCGACCCGCGTGAACCTGCAGCTGGCGCAGGAGCGCGCCCCGGACGTGAAGTTCCTCGCCACGCGCGAGCACGCGCACGCGGCGGCGTTCGACTGATGCCCGCATGGCTGGTGTGGTGGCTGGTGCTCAACCTCGCCACCGTGCTGGTGTACGGCTATGACAAGGCGATCGCCGGCGGCAAGCGCCGGCGTGTTCCGGAACGCTGGCTGCTCGCGCTGGCGCTGCTCGGCGGCTCGCCGGGCGCGTTGTTCGCGATGGGGCTGTTCCGGCACAAGACGGCCAAGCCGTCGTTCCGACGGGCGATGATGCTGATCGTCACGGCGCAGGTGGTGGTGATGCTGGTGCTGTTCACGCGCAATCCGTAGATCGCAGATCAGTAACTCCGTCATCCCGGCGTAGGCCGGGACCCAGGCTGCACGTCCTCCGACACATCACGTCATTCCAGCGAAAGCTGGAATCCATTTTTCTGCAGTTGCTCACGAGGCAACGGGGCAAGCGCGGAAAGTCCCTGGAGAGTGCCGCCCTACGGCGACCCCAAAGACCCCGCTTTCGCGGGAATGACGTGAGATGGATTGCCCGATGGGAAGTGCCCGCGCGCTGCGCCATGCGCAACGAGCCTGGGTCCCGGCCTACACCGGGATGACGGGTTGAGAGAGTCGTCCATCTTTGCGAGGACCGACCACGGCCAGTCCGGCCCCGCACTCGCCCGATCACTTCCGCGCCGGCAACTTCCCCACCCACGGCGGCGTCGGCTGATCGGCGTCGAAGTACTCGAAGATCAGGTGGATGCGATCGGCGTCGCCGTTGTTTTCCACCGCGTGCACGGCCATGTTGCTGACCTCCACCGCTTCGCCTTCGATGAAGTGATAGCCGGTGCCGTCGATGAAGAACACCACCTTCTCGTTGGTGAGCAGCGGCACATGGATCTTGTGCGGCCACTTCGCCGCGGGATTCGCATCCCGGTGCGGCTTGATCACGCCTCCCGGCGCCATGCGCGCGAGCATCACGCGCGGGAATTCGCCGCGCGCATAACCGTAAGGCGCGACGGCCTGCGCCAACACCGGTTCGAGCAATTCGCGCCATGACGCCCACAGCGGGCGCTCGTAATGCTTGCGCCAATCCTGGAAATCGCTGACGAAGCGGAACACGATGTGGCGCGTACGGTCCAGCGCTTCGAAACGGTTGGGCTTGTCGGCGTTCTCCGCGTCCCAGGTCGCTTCGGGAATGGCGAGCACCGCCTCGCGCAGACGCGCGATGTCGACATGGCCGAGCCGGCGCACCGAAGTGGTCTTGCGCGGGTTCGGCTGGACGTCGGCAGACGAAAAGGCGGCGGTGGCGGTCATGGTCAGAACTCGTATCCGAACAGTTCCAGGTCGCGCCGGTAGAGCTCGGCGACGCCGTCGATCAGCGCCTGGTCATAGTAGTCCCGGTAACCGCCGCGGCGCGAACTGTTGACCTGCCCCAGCGTCGCGGACGGCAGGCCCAGCCGCTCGCAGATCGCGTCGTAGGACGCCTGCATGTCTTCCACGCGCCCGACGTGATCGGCCAGCATCGTGCCATCCTCGTCGGTGACGAACGTGTGCTGCGGCTGGAACAGGATGTGCTGCATCGGACGCGCCTGGAACAGGATGTAACGCATCACCTGCTGCGGGTTCTTCAGGAACGCCCCGTCGGCGCGCGTCATGAACGCGCAGTAGGAGACGAAGCGGTCGAAGGGATTGCGCACGAACGCGAACTTGAAATACGAGGCGAAGGGTTCCTCGCCGAGGAACGGGCGTATCTGGGCCAGCGTGATGTGGCCGTGCTTGATGGCTGCCAGCTCCTCGAACGGAAACCGCTTGTTCACGAACAGGCCGACCTGCTCCAGGTCCTCCTCGCTGAGGTGTTCGCGCAATGCCTGGCGCACCGAATGCGTGCCGGTCTTGGGAATGGCGGCGAAGACGAAGCGGTGCTGGTGCGAAATGATCATCGGGGCCGGGTTCGGGATGGGGCGGACGGGCAAGGCAGTGCCCGCATCATAGAGGCTGGCGGGCGCGTCCTGAGGCCGGCGTCACAGCCTCGCCTTTGTCTCGGCCAGCGATCCCGAGCATTTGCTCCAGCGTGCGCTAGGATGCTCGCACCATGCCCCCCGCCCGATCCGTCCACGACGGTTCCGCGTCCGTTGCGCCGCACGACCTGCATTCGGTGCGCGAGGAATTCGTCAATGCCCTGACCCACGGCCTGGGCGCGACCGCCGCGCTCGCCGGTGGTGCCGTCCTCATTACATTGGCCGCCCTGTACGGCGATGGCTGGCAACTGGCGGGGGCGATCGTCTTCGGCATCTGCCTGCTCCTGCTCTACCTCGCCTCCACGCTCTACCACGCGATCCAGCACCCGGTCGCCAAGGCGCGGCTGAAGGTCTTCGATCACTGCGCGATCTATCTGCTGATCGCCGGCACCTACACTCCCTTCACGCTGATCGGCCTGCGCGGGCCGTGGGGCTGGGGGCTGTTCGCGGCGATCTGGACGCTGGCCCTGGCCGGAGTGGTGTTCAAGCTGTTCTTCACGGGTCGTTTCAAGCTGCTTTCCACCGGCATCTACATCGCGATGGGCTGGCTGGTGATCGTGGCGATCAAGCCGCTGCTGGGGGCGCTGGACGGCTGGACCATCGGATGGCTGTTCGGCGGCGGCGTGTTCTACACGCTGGGCACGGTGTTCTATCACCGGCCATCGCTGCCCTATTCGCACGCGATCTGGCACCTGTTCGTGGTGGCCGGCAGCGTGTGCCATTACGTCGCCGTGATGGCGCAGGTGGTCACGCCGGGCAGCATCCTGCCGAGCTGAACTGCGCACAACGCGTTCACTTTCGCTTGACCGCGCGCCGCCGATGGTGGGGCGGTATCCAGGCGGATCTGCGGTGAACGCTTTGCTATCTCCTTTCATGACAACGGCACGCGCGCACTGCGTCGCGTGCAGATGACGGCATGCGCTGGCGCGGTCCTCGAAACGCGGGGTCTGGCGGTGCGGACGCCGGCCGCGCATGGCCGCATCGCCATCCGGTGATGACGGCGCTGGCGATCGTCGCGGCGCTGCTCGCCATTCTTATCGCCATCTGGGACTGGAATTGGTTCAAAGGCCCGCTGGAGCGCCAGGTCGAGGCGCGCACCGGCCGCGAGTTCCACATCGACGGCAACCTCGACGTCGACCTGGGTTGGATACCGGTGGTGTCGGGCGAACGCGTGCGTTTCGGCAACGCCTCGTGGGCGCGCGAACCCGTGATGGCCTCGGCCGATCGTGCGGAAATCGGCATCGCGCTGCGCCCGCTGTTGCGCCGGCAGGTGCTGTTGCCGCTGATCCGCCTGGACCGTCCGCGCCTGCTGCTGGAGACCAACCCCAAAGGTGGCGACGGCAACTGGGTGTTCGGCGACCAGAGCAGCGAGACCAACGTGCAGTTCCGCCGCGTCGACATCCAGCGTGGCTTCCTGCAGTTCCTCGACGCGCCCAAGCGCACCGACATCCGCATCGGCGTGAGCAGCCAGGGCGCGCGCACGCGGGATGCGTCCGCGCCGGTGTCGGTCATCGGCGGAGGGCTGTGGCAGAACAACAAGTTCGTGCTGGAGGGCACGGCCGCTTCGCCGTTGCTGTTGCGCGATCGCGAGGCGCCGTACCGGATCGACGTGCGCGCCTCCGCGGGCCCGACCCACGCGCATGCGCGTGGCACGCTGCTGGATCCTCTGTGGCTGCGCGGTTTCGACCTGCAGATGAAACTCTCCGGTCGCGACCTCGCCGACCTGTATCCGCTGCTGGGACTGGCCATCCCGCACACGCCGCCGTACACGCTCGACGGACGTTTCAGCCGCGAAGGCAACGTGTGGCACTACCGCGACTTCGACGGCCGCATCGGCGACAGCGACATGCACGGCGACGCCAGCGTGACGACCGGCGGCAAGCGTCCCTATCTGCGCGCCAACCTCACCTCGCAGCGCCTGGACTTCGACGACCTGGCCGGCTTCGTCGGTGGCGCGCCGCAGAGCGGCCGCGGCGAGACGGCCAATGCCGAGCAGAGCGCGAAGGCCGCGCAGGAACAGGCCAGCGCGCGCCTGCTTCCGCACACGCCGTACGAGCTCGACAAGCTGCGCGCGATGGACGCCGACGTGCGCCTGCGCGCGGTGCGGATCAACGCGCCCAGCCTGCCGCTGGACGACATGGACGCGCACCTGCTGCTGGAAGGCGGGCTTTTGAAACTGGATCCGCTGAACTTCGGCGTGGCCGACGGCGACATCCGTTCGCGCATCCGCATGGACGCGCGCACCGACACGATCCGCACGCGCGCCGATGCGAAGCTCGCCGGGCTCAATCTCTCCAAGCTCCTTCCCAAGGTGGAACTTGCGCAGAACGCGATCGGCAAGATCAGCGGCGATGTCGGCATCGAAGGCACGGGCAATTCCATCGCGGCGATGCTGGGCAGCAGTGACGGCAACATCTCCGTCGGCATGGGTCGGGGGCGCATCAGCAACCTGCTGATGGAAATGGCCGGCATCGACCTGGCGGAGATCATCAAGTTCAAGCTCGGCGGCGACCGGCAGATTCCGGTGCGCTGCGCGTTCGCGGACTTCGGCGTGGACAACGGACTGATGACGGCGCGCTCGCTGGCGTTCGATACGACCGACACCATCCTCATCGGCTCGGGCACGGTGAACCTGCGCGATGAAACGCTTGATCTCACCATCCGCCCGCGCCCGAAGGACCGCAGCCTGCTCACCTTCCGCACGCCGCTGCGCGTGGACGGCACGTTCAAGCAGCCCAAGGTGCATCCGGATCTGGCGGGCGTGGGGTTGCGCGGCGCGATCGCGCTCACGCTGGGGACGATCACACCGCCGGCCGCGCTGCTGGCGACGCTGGAACTGGGCCCGGGCGAGGACTCGGGCTGCGGCGGTCGTTACGCCAAATGAGCCGCTGACTCAGCTGGCGATGTAGCGCTGCAACTGGTCCAGTTCGACCTGCTGGTCTTCGATCACCGCCTTGACCAGATCGCCGATGGACACCACGCCCAGCACCTGGCCGTTGTGCACGACCGGCAGGTGGCGGATGCGGCGGTCGGTGACGATCTGCATGCAGCGGTCGGTGGTGTCGTCCAGTCCGATGCTGATGACCTGGCCGGTCATGATGGTGCGCACGGGCGTGTCGGCCGAAGAGCGTCCCTGCAGCACGATCTTGCGCGCGTAATCGCGCTCGGACAGGATGCCCACCAGTCGTCCTGCATCCAGCACCAGTACGGCGCCAATGTGCTTTTCGGCCATCAACCTGATCGCGTCGATCACCGGTGCGTCCGGGCCGATCGCGAACACTTCCGGCGCTTTGGCTTCGAGCAATTGCCGCACGGTGCGCATGGCCGTCTCCTTCCGCCAGGGGGCTTGCGGCCGAGCATACTCCAGGGCGACGTCAACGCATGCGAAGACGGACGAGCGTCAATCCACCCTGGATCCGTGCAGGCGCTGCACGCGATCGCCCTCGTTCGGCGCCTCGGCCGGGCGCGCCGGGCGTGCGGGCTGCCAGGTGTCCACCAGGTAGAGCGGACGCTGCTTGGATTCGTCGTACAGGCGTCCCAGGTACTCGCCGATCACGCCCAGCGCGATCAGCTGCACGCCGCCGAGGAACAGGATCACCGACATCATCGTCGGCCAGCCCGCCACGGGATCTCCGAGCAGCATCGCCTTGACGATGATCCACACGCCGTAGAGGAAGGCGACCATCGCCGTCAGCAGGCCCATGTACGTCGCCAGTCGCAGCGGCGCGGTGGAGAAGCTGGTGATGCCTTCCAGCGCGAGGTTCCACAGCCTCCAGAAATTGAACTTGCTGCGTCCGGCCACGCGCGGATCGCGGTGATACGGAATGGAGATGCGGTTGTAGCCGACCCAGCCGAACAGGCCCTTCATGAACCGATGACGTTCGCGCAGCTGACGCAGCCCCTCCAGCGCGCGCGGCGACAGCAGGCGGAAATCGCCGGTATCGGCCGGAATCGGCGTCTTCGACAGACGGCCGATCAAGCGGTAGAACGCGTGCGCCGTGGAACGCTTGAGCCAGCCCTCGCCTTCGCGCTCCATGCGGGTGCCGTGGACGTCGTCGTAGCCTTCGCGCCACTTCGCGATGAACTGCGGGATGAGCTCCGGCGGGTCCTGCCCGTCGGCATCCAGGATCAGCGCGGCGCCTTCCTCCACGCGGTCCAGCCCGGCGGTGAGGGCGAGCTCCTTGCCGAAATTGCGCGACAGCCGCAGCAGTGCGACGCGACGGTCTGCGGCCGCGAGCTGCTGCATCAGCGGCCAGGTCGCATCGGTGCTTCCGTCGTCGATGTAGAGCACCTGTCCGTCGATGCCTTCCTCGTGCGCGAGCGCATCGAGCACCGCGCGGATGCGCGGATGCAGCAACGGCAGGCTGTCGGCCTCGTTGAAGGCGGCGATGACGACGGTGAGGCGGTTGCAGGTCATGGGGCAATGGTAGCCGGGTCTCGCGGCGCCTACTCGATCCGCTGGAGGTACTCGGTGCCGCCCATGTAGCGCATCTGCCGCTGGATGGCCTGCGATCGCCGCTGCACGTACGGACCGGGCCGGCTGATGCTGTAGCGGCGCGGGCTCGGCAAGACCGCGGCCATGCGCGCGGCCTCGGCCGGCCCGAGGCGGTCGGCATCCTTGCCGAAGTAGGTGCGGGCCGCGGCCTGCGCGCCGTACACGCCGTCTCCGAACTCGGCGATGTTGACGTACACCTCGATGATGCGGTGCTTGGGCCACAGCGCTTCGATCAGCACCGTGTACCAGGCCTCGATGCCCTTGCGCACCCAGCTTCGTCCGCTCCACAGGAACAGGTTCTTGGCGGTCTGCTGGCTGATCGTGCTGCCGCCGCGCACCTTGCGGCCGCGTTCGTTGTTCTTGCGCGCCTTTTCGATGGCCTTGAGATCGAAGCCGAAGTGGTCGGCGAAGTTCTGGTCCTCCGAGGCCACGACCGCCAGCGGCACGTAGGACGAGATCTCGTCCAGGTCACGCCAGTCGTGGGCGATGCGGAAGCGCCAGTCGCCTTCGCTCCATGCCTCCAGCTGACGGGACAGCATGAACGCGCTGAAGGCCGGATCGACGAAACGCAGCGTCGCCACCTGCACCACGCTCAACAGCAGCAGGGCGAACGGCAACGCGATCAGCCACCGCAGCCAGCGCCGGCGTCGGCGCGGCGTTACCGTCTTGGACCCGTCGGGCCTGTCTTCTTCGCGCACGTTCATGCCTTGCACGGGCGTTGCTCCATCCCCATTTGTGTTCGTCCATCCCTTTTCACACGATCGCGCGCATTATTCCAATCACGCGCGCAGACCGCACGAGTCCTCCGCATGACCGATACCTCGACCGCGCCCGCCGGCGACCGCGACCAGTTGACCCGTTTTCTCATCCAAGGCGCAGGGGTGCGCGGGGTGCGCGTGCACCTGCAGGACACCTGGGACCAGATCCGCAGTCGCGCCGAGTACCCGCAGGCCGCCGCCGAGCTGCTAGGCGAAGCCGCCGCCGCCGCGGCACTGTTCACCGGCCACGCCAAGGTCGACGGTCGCCTCTCGGTGCAGTTGCGAGGGCACGGCGCGCTGCGCACCCTCTTCGCCGAATGCACCGCGGCCGGCACGCTGCGCGGCATCGCACAGGTGGACGAGCACGCCCAAACGGTCTCGCGCGACCTGCGCGAACTGGGTCCCGACGCAGTGCTCGCCATCACCATCGAGAACCCGTCCATCGACGGCCGCGAGCCCATGCGCTACCAGGGCCTGGTGGCGCTGGAATCGGACTCGCTGACGGAGGCCTTCGAGGATTACTTCCGCCAGTCCGAGCAGCTGCCGACCCGCCTGCTGCTGGCCGCCGACGAACGGCAGGTGGCGGGACTGATGCTGCAGAAGCTTCCGTCGGATCATGGGGATGACGACGGCTGGTCGCGTGTGGGCGCCCTATTCGACACGCTCACCACGCGCGAACTGCTGGAATGGTCGGCGGAGGACCTGCTGACCCGCCTGTTCCATGAGGACGGGGTCCAGGTCCTGGGACGCAAACCGCTCCGCTTTGCCTGCTCCTGCTCCCGGGAACGGGTGGAATCGATGCTCGTCTCCCTCGGGGCCGCCGAGGCGGAGGCAGCGGTGGAGGCGGCCGGTGGCGCCGCCCAGATCCGTTGCGAGTTTTGCGGACAGAGTTACCGTTTCGATGCGGAGGAAATCGCTAGCTTGTTTGCCGTGGCGACAACGGAGATGGCGGCCCCTGAAAGGCTGCAGTAGCACCTCCGACGTCACTCGGGGAATTGTTAAATAAACATAAACGGTCTATAGTCGCGGTCCTCAAGAGAGGGGAACTCCGCCGGGTTTACCCGGTCGTAACAAGACCATGAACACGCGCCTGCTTCGACTGCCATTGACCCTGATGCTCGCCCTGGGCGTGGTGTCGGGCGTCCATGCGCAGGCCAGGCGCACCCCGGAGACGACCTACCTCCCGGTCTGGAACCAGACCAGCGGCAAGCTCGAATACCTCCTGCAGCTCGAGCCCACCGGCACCCCGGTGGCAGGCGCCCGCTGGCGCGTGGGCAGCAATACCCTCGACGCTGCGTTCGGCCTGGAAGCCGGCGACACCCTCGGCCTGGTCTGCGATCGCAAGACCGGACTGGCCGGTGCAATCGGCAACCTCGCCAATCACTGCATGCTCGCCTCGATGGACGAGGACGACGACCATTCCGGCACGCGCCAAGGCACCCTCGGTGCCAGTCTGAGTCGCGCGGGTGGCAAGGTCGGCCTGGCGCTCGGCACGGGTCGCGACACCCTACCCGCCTGGCTGAGCCCCAACTCGAAGTTCAGCAAGGTCGACCAGAACACGCTCACCGTGTACGGCCAGAAGAACATCGGCCGCGAGGCCACGGTGTCCATCGGCGGCACCTGGGCACGCGCGAAGCTGATCCCGGCCGGCGAAGTGCCCGCCCTGGCCGATCGCTGGAACACCAAGAGCCTCACGGTCGGCGCTGGCGTCGGCAACTTCAGCGCAAACATCGTCGGCCGCGTGGTCGACACCCCCGGCGAGCCGGGCCAGTGGGAAGGCCTCGGCGTCGGTCTGACCTGGCGCACGCCGTGGAGCGGCCAGCTCACGGTGGGCGCGGAGAACGTCGTGACCCGCGGCCGCAACCCGTTCGCCCCCGAAAACGGCGACAAGGACGAGGGCACCGTTCCCTATGTCCGTTACGAGCAGGATCTCTGACGATCCGCCGTCCGCGCCAGCCGCGGATTTAACTCCTTGAATCCAAAGACCGCTCGCGGGGTTCTCGTGAGCGGCGCCTTCGTTTGGGCACATCTCTTGCCTTCCAGGCCCCTGTCGGGGTCGATACACCCGCGTACGGCCTTCACAAGTTCGAAACTGTGCATTAACGACACTTTCACTTCTCTTCGAACGTGGTTAGGATCGGGTTGCCTTGCCGTTTTTGGCGTCTTCTTTGACGCCGTCGGTTAGGTCCCATGGGATCCATCGACTCACGTTTGGAGAGAGAGATGAACTTGAAGACCACCCCGCTCCGCGACGCGATTGTTTACTCGCTCGCGGTCGGCACCACCGCCCTGGCCGGTACGGCCATGGCTCAGGAACAGCAGCAGACGACGACCACCCTCGATCGCATCGAGGTGACCGGTTCGCGCATTCGTCAGGTTGATATCGAGACCGAAGCACCGGTCCTGACCATCACCCGCGCGGACATCGAAAACCAGGGCTTCCAGTCGGTCGCCGACATCCTGCAGAACATTTCCGCCGTCGGCGCCCCGGCCATCAGCCGCGCTTCGCCGCTGTCGGCCGGTGAAAACGTCGGCGGCCAGTTCATCAGCATGCGCAACCTGGGTACCCAGCGCACGCTGATCCTGGTCAACGGCAAGCGCCTGGGCATCAGCACCTCGGGCCTGCAGGACGTTTCGCTGATCCCGACGGTCGCCGTCGAGCGCGTCGAAGTCCTGAAGGACGGCGCTTCCTCGATCTACGGCTCCGACGCGATCGCCGGCGTGGTGAACATCATCACCCGTTCGAACTTCGAAGGCGCCACGGTCGACGCGTACTACGGTCAGTACAGCGAAGGCGACGGCGAGACGACCCGCGCTTCGGGCATCCTCGGCTTCACCGGTGATCGCGGTTCGATCACGGCCGCCGTCGAATACCGCAAGGAAGAGGAAGTCTTCGCCAAGGATCGCGAGTACAGCGCGTACCCGCAGAGCTACAAGCATCCGACCCGCGGCTGGACCACCGCTTCGCAGTGGGGCCAGATCACGGATGCGCCGGGTGCAGCGAACCCGGGCGGCGTCGGCACGCTCGTTCTGAACCCGGGTGCGGATTGGCGCAGCCTCGCCAACTACCACACGCAGAACTCCAACACCGGCGCGACGGCTGCTGATCCGAACGGTTCGGTGCTCGACAAGAGCAACACGAACCAGCAGACGCACCTGCGCACGCCGCTGGAGAGCCGCTCGCTGTTCGTCAACGGCATCTTCGACATCACCGAGAACGTCCGTTTCCGCGGCGACATGCTGTACACCGACCGCGACGCCGAGCGTCAGGTCGCGGGTTATCCGTTCCAGAGCGCGTCGGCCGGCCTGATTCCGGGCGGCTTCAAGATGTCGCGCTTCAGCTACTACAACCCGGTCGGCACGCAGCACGGTTATGCCACCCCGCGTGACATCAACTTCACCCGCCGTACCTGGGAAGTGCCGCGCGTCGACGCTCCGTCGTCGACCACCTGGCGCTTCTCCGCGGCCCTTGAAGGCAGCTTCGACGTCGCCGAGCGCATCTTCGACTGGGACGTCAACTACCTCTACAACAACAACAAGGTCCACCAGGAAAACTACGGCAACCTCAACGTCGACCGCGCCAAGCAGTCGACCGGTCGTTCCGAGCGTCAGGCCGACGGCAGCGTCGTCTGCTTGCTGCCGGACGATCCGAGCACGCCGGCCGTTGAGCGCGTGGTCATCCCGGGCTGCGTCGCATGGAACCCGTTCATCCCGTACGGTCAGGTTGGCGAAGGTGGTCTCACCGGCAACCAGGCTCTGCAGGACTGGCTGTTCCAGCGCCTGAACTCCAGCGGCGAAACCGAAACCACCGTGTACTCGGCCAACATCAGCGGCTCGCTCGCGACGCTGCCGGGTGGTGACCTGGGCGTGGCGGTCGGCGTTGAAAACCGCAAGGAGCAGGGTCGCTTCATCCCCGACGCGCAGGCAGTGACCGGCAACTCGACGACGCTGGCCAGCGGTCCGACCCAGGGCAGCTACACCGTCGACGAAATCTACGCCGAGTTGTTCCTGCCGGTCCTGGCCGACCTGCCGGGCGCGCAGGAGCTGAGCTTCAGCCTTGCCACCCGCTACTCGGACTACGACACCTTCGGCGACACGCTCAACAGCAAGTTCGGTTTCAAGTGGAAGCCGATCGATTCGCTGCTGTTCCGCGGTACCTACGCTGAAGGCTTCCGTGCGCCGACGATCGCCGACCTGTACGGCGGCGGCTCGCAGACGTTCTCGTTCTTCACCGACCCGTGCGATACGAACTTCGGCACGGCGCGTACGAACGCGGCGGTCCGTACGGCGTGCGCCGGCGGCGCGGGCGTCCCGGGCGTTCCGAACCCGGCCACCTATCGTCAGCTCGCGCAGGGCTTCAACGCCGCCACGGCGCCGAACGCCCAGACTCCGGTTCCGTTCTTCTCGGGTTCCAACCCGAACCTGATCCCGGAAACGTCCGAGTCCAAGACGCTGGGTCTGGTGTGGAGCCCGGGCTTCATCGAAGGCTTCAACGTCAGCCTCGACTGGTGGAAGATCCGCATCGACGACACGATCGTTGCCGACTCGCCGACGCAGATCCTCAACGACTGCTACATCCAGAACGATCCGACCCGTTGCGCACTGTTCACTCGTGACGCGGCACAGGGCTACGTCAACAACCTTGCATTCGCCAGCATCAACGCGGGTTACCGCGAGGCCGAAGGTTGGGACATGGACCTGGGCTACCGCCTGACGACGGAAGGTTTCGGTAACTTCAACTTCTCGTGGCAGACGACCTACACCACGAGCGACGAGATCAAGACCGACACCAACCCGGCCACCAAGGCGCAGCAGCTGGTTGGCTACGCGACCTCGCCGGGCTTCGTGGGCACCTTCCGCGTTCGTTCGAACACGAGCCTGAGCTGGGATCTGGGTTCGTGGGGCGCGACGTGGGGCATGCGCTACTACTCGGGCATGAAGGAAACCTGCTTGTCGGCCACGCTGTTCCCGGATGAGTGCTCGAACCCGGACTTCGCCGT
Organism: Lysobacter sp. FW306-1B-D06B; assembly: GCF_038446665.1. Classification (NCBI taxonomy): domain Bacteria; kingdom Pseudomonadati; phylum Pseudomonadota; class Gammaproteobacteria; order Lysobacterales; family Lysobacteraceae; genus Lysobacter; species Lysobacter sp. FW306-1B-D06B. The sequence continues at coordinate 3,975,988 of NZ_CP151802.1, forward strand.
GGCGAACCCGGTGCCGGCGCAGGCCCGTGCGATCAACGAGATCGGCTCCAACACCTTCCACGATCTGGAATTCCGCTGGAAGGCGCCGTGGAACGCGACCGTCGCCCTGGGTGCGAACAACGTGTTTGATCACCAGGGTCCGGTGGTGTACAGCCAGCCGAACGCGAACGTGTCCTACCAGGGCCAGTTCGACATCGGTCGTTTCATCTACATGAAGTACCAGCAGCGCTTCTGATCCGCTCACGCGGAGCAACTCGAGCGGCCCCGAAAGGGGCCGCTTTTTTTTGGCCCGTCGACGGCCCCTGCCGGACCGGCCGGCCTCTCCCTCCATACGCCCATTCAGGGTTTCGTATGTTCAAACTTTGCCGTCACTGGCCGATAACTGGTCGTTAACACGTCTTTCACTTTTCTGATGGCGCGGTTACGATCCGGTTAAGCCTTGCCGTTTTTGGCGTCTTCTTTGACACCGCCGGCGGGCCCCATGGGAAGTACCACCCTGCTTTACGGAGAGAGAGATGACCTTGAAGACCACCCAGCTTCGCGACGCGATTACCTTCGCGCTCGCGGTGGGCAGCACCGCCGCTGCCGGCACCGGCATCGCCGTGGCCCAGGAAAGCTCGCAGCAGCCGACCACCCTCGATCGCATCGAGGTGACCGGTTCGCGCATCAAGCGCGCCGACATCGAAACGTCCCAGCCGATCTTCTCGCTGAGCCGCGAGGACATCTCCTCGCAGGGCCTGACCTCGGTCGGCGACGTGATCCAGAACATCACCGCCAACGGCTCCACGCTCAACAGCACGTTCAACAACGGCGGTAACGGCGAAACCCGCGTCAGCCTTCGCGGCCTGGGCTCCAACCGCACCCTGGTGCTGGTCAACGGCCGTCGTTGGGTCGGTGGCACGGGCCTCGGCGGCGCGGTCGACCTCAACACCATCCCGACCGCCGCGGTCGAGCGCATCGAAGTGCTGAAGGACGGCGCCTCGACGATCTACGGCTCCGACGCCATCGCCGGCGTCGTGAACGTGATCCTGCGCCAGAACTTCGAAGGCGCCGAAGCCAACGCTTACATCGGCCAGTTCGACAAGGGCGACGGCTTCCGCCAGGGCTACGACTTCACCATCGGCACGACCTCCGACCGCTTCTCGGCCATGCTGGGCTTCGGTTACGTCAAGGAAGAGCCGGTCATGGCCGGCGATCGCGATATCTCCAAGGAGCCGATCGTCGGTACCGGCAATGCCTTCGGCAGCTCGACCTCGCCGAACGGCAACTACAGCGTCACCAACAACGCCTGCCGCGGCGCACCGACGGCGACCAACCCGCTCGGCCCGCTGCTGCGCTGCCTGCCGAACGGCCAGGTGGGTTCGTTCACGTACAACAACGGCCAGAGCGGCGCCAACTGGCGTCCGCGTTCGGTGCCGGCCGACATCTACAACTTCGCGCCGGACAACTACCTGCTGACGCCGCAGGAGCGCCGTTCGGTGTTCGGTAGCGCCACCGCCGACATCACCGATGAAGTCCGCTTCAAGTCGACGATCACCTACAACCAGCGCGTCTCCGAGCAGCTGCTCGCGGCGATGCCGGTCGTGCTGGGTCGCGCGGCTCCGGGCACCAACGCTTCCGACATCCGCGTCAGCGCGACGAACTTCTACAACCGTCCGGAAAACGGCGGCATCGGTCAGGAAGTCGACTGGATCCAGCGTCGCGCCGTCGAGACCGGCGGTCGTTCGTTCAACCAGGACGTGCGTACCTTCGCGATGTCGGCCGGCCTGGAAGGCACGCTGAACTTCGCCGAGAAGTACTTCGACTGGGAAGCCGGTTACTTCCGCGGTGAGAACAAGGCCAACAACACCACCTTCGGCCTGTTCAACGTCATCGCGCTGCGCCAGGCCCTGGGCCCGTCGTTCCGCGACACCGATGGCGTGATCAAGTGCGGCGCGCCGGGCGCGATCGTCACCGGCTGCGTGCCGATGAACATCCTCGGCGCTCCGGGCACGATCACGCAGGACATGCTGGACTTCGCGACGTTCACCGCGCACGACGAGTACAGCTACACGCAGAAGAGCTACTACGCCAACATCAGCGGCGATCTGTTCTCGCTGCCGGGCGGCCCGCTGGGCTTCTCCTTCGGTCTGGAACACCGCACCGAAGACGGCTACGACTCGCCGGACGCGCTGATCAACTCGGGCAACACCACGGGCAACGCGCGCACCGCGACCGCCGGTGGCTACGACCTGGACGAGGCCTACCTCGAACTGGCGATCCCGGTGCTGGCCGACCTGCCGGGCGCCAAGCTGCTCGACTTCTCGCTGGCCACGCGCTACTCGGATTACTCGAACTTCGGCGACACGCTCAACAGCAAGTTCGGTTTCCGCTGGAAGCCGATCGACGACCTGCTGGTTCGTGGTAACTGGTCGGAAGGCTTCCGCGCGCCGTCCATCGCCGAGCTGTTCGCCGGCCAGGCCGACTCGTTCCCGCAGCTCGCCGACCCCTGCAACGTGAACAACTTCGCCGACCAGATCCCGGCGGCGCAGGCACAGTGCGTGCGTGAAGGCGTTCCGGCCAACGGCTACGTGCAGAACAACCCGCAGATCCGCATCACGGTCGGCGGCAACCCGGAACTGCAGCCGGAGAAGTCCGAGTCCTACACGCTGGGCTTCGTGTACAGCCCGAACTACGTGGAAGGCCTGGACGTCTCGCTGGACTGGTGGCAGATCAAGATCGAGGACGCCATCACCACGATCGGCGGCGCCAACATCATCCAGCAGTGCCTTGACTCGGGCGGCACCAGCCCGGCGTGCTCTCTGTACAGCCGTGAACCGGGTGGCCAGATCATCGACCTGCTCGACACCACCACCAACATCGGCGGCACGAAGGTGGAAGGTTACGACCTGACGGTGAGCTACCGCCTGCCGGAAACCGCGTGGGGCAAGTTCAGCTTCACGTGGGACACCACCTACATGTCGAGCTACGAGAACGACATCAACGGTAACGGTGTCTACGGTGAGGACAACCTCCAGGTTCCGGCCATCGGCGCTCCGTTCTTCTTCGACGAAGGCGGCAACCTGGTCGGCGAGTACGACGGTCCGAACCAGTTGAACTACTGGCGCATCCGCTCGAACCTGGCCACGCGTTGGGAGATGGGCGACTGGGGTGCGACCTGGAACGTCCGCTACTACTCGTCGCAGAGCGAGCCGTGCCAGAACTTCGAGGACTACGGTTACTCGTTCCTGTGCACCGACCACACCCGCACCACGGGCCTGCCGACGGACAGCAACGGCAACGGCGTTTGGGACGGCACGGCCGGTGGCGACGCGATCACGCCGGTGGCGTCGGCCGAGCACCACATCGGGTCCACGACGTACCACGACGTGAGCGCGTACTGGAATGCGCCGTGGAATGCGCGCATCACGGTCGGCATCAACAACCTGTTCGACAAGAATCCGCCGATCTCGGCGACGACCTTCGCGAACTCGTTCGACCCGCAGTACGAAGTCCCCGGCCAGTTCTTCTACTTCCGCTACTCGCAGAAGTTCTGATCGGTACATTCGTCCCGTACGAATGGCACTTGCGTTACTTCTACGGCCCCGAAAGGGGCCGTAGTTGTTTGTGGCCGTTGCAGAAATGAAACGACGGCCGTTCAGAATGTTGAAGATTAACAACACTTTAAGTATTGGCTCGGCGGGTCTACCATCGGCCCGACCTTGCCGGACTTGGCGTGGTTTTTTGCTCCGCCGGCGGGGTTCCCATGGGAACAAACTGAGACCGACTTGGAGAGAGCGATGATCTTGAAGACAACAAAGCTCCGGGACGCCATTAGCATGACGCTCGCCCTGGGCACGACAACCGCAGTCGGCATGGGTACCGCACATGCCCAGGACCCCGCCCCCGCCCCCGACCAGGAAGCCACCACCCTCGATCGCATCGAAGTCACCGGTTCGCGCATCAAGCGCGCGGACATCGAGACTTCGCAGCCGATCTTCTCGCTCAGTCGCGACGACATCGCCGCACAGGGCCTCACCTCCGTCGGCGATGTGATCCAGAACATCACCGCCAACGGTTCCACGCTCAACACGACGTTCAACAACGGCGGCAACGGCGACACCGGCGTCAGCCTGCGCAACCTCGGTGCGAACCGCACTCTGGTGCTGGTCAACGGCCGTCGCTGGGTCGGCGGTGCATCCGGCACCGGCCTGGGTGGCCAGGTCGACCTCAACTCGATTCCGACCGCCGCGGTGGAACGCATCGAAGTGCTGAAGGACGGCGCCTCGGCGATCTACGGTTCCGACGCCATCGCCGGCGTTGTCAACGTGATCCTGCGCCAGAACTTCGAGGGCGCCGAAGCCAACGCCTACATCGGCCAGTACGACAAGGGCGACGGCTTCCGCCAGTCCTACGACTTCACCATCGGCACGACGTCCGACCGCTTCGCCGCGATGCTCGGCTTCGGTTACGTCAAGGAAGACCCGGTGATGGCGGGCGACCGCTACATCTCCAAGGAGCCGATCTACACCACCGGCGCAGCGCTGGGCGGCAGCTCCACCACACCCGACGGCAACTTCAGCGTGCGCTTCGGCGAGTGCTTCACCGACCCGGACGATCCGGATTCGGCCACGCGCTGCCGTCCCAACGCGACGCCGGGCAGCACGGGCACACCGAATTCCCCCGGCAGCTTCACCTATGACCGCGGCGCGGCGAGCACGGCATGGCGCAACTTCACCGGTGCCGACATCTACAACTTCGCGCCGGACAACTACCTGCTCACCCCGCAGGAACGCCGCTCGGTGTTCGGCAATGCCTCGGTGGAAATCACCGACGACATCCGCTTCAAGACCACGCTGACCTACAACGAACGCCAGTCCGAACAGCTGTTGGCGGCGATGCCCATCACGCTGGGCGTGCCGGTCGCCGGCACCAACGCCGGCAACGTGGTCATCAGCGCCGACAGCATCTACAACCCGTTCGGCGAAGACATCGACTGGGTGCAGCGTCGTGCGGTTGAAACCGGCGGTCGCCGTTTCAGCCAGGACGTGCGCACTTTCGCGATGAACGCGGGCTTCGAAGGCACGCTGAACTTCGCCGAGAAGTACTACGACTGGGAAGCCGGCTACTTCTACGGGCGCAACAAGGCCAACAACACCACCAACGGCCTGTTCAACGTGATCTCGCTGGGCAACGCGCTGGGGCCGTCGTTCGTCGACGCTGAAGGCGTGCCGACCTGCGGCACGGCAACCAATCCGATCGCCGGATGCGTGCCGATGAACCTGCTCGGTGGCGCGGGCAGCATCACGCAGGACATGCTCGACTACACGACCTTCGTCGCGCACGACGAGTACAGCTACACGCAGAAGACCTACTACGCCAACATCGGCGGTGATCTGTTCGATCTGCCCGGCGGTCCGCTCGGCTTCTCGGTCGGTGTCGAACACCGCACCGAGGACGGCTACGACTCACCGGATGCGCTGATCAATTCCGGCAACACCACCGGCAACGCGCGCACCGCCACCAACGGCGGCTACGACGTGGACGAGGCGTACCTGGAACTGGCGATTCCGCTGCTCGCGGACCTGCCGGGCGCCAAGCTGCTCGACTTCTCGGTGGCCACGCGTTACTCGGACTACAGCAACTTCGGCGACACGCTCAACAGCAAGTTCGGTTTCCGCTGGAAGCCGATCGACGACCTGCTGATCCGCGGCAACTGGTCCGAAGGCTTCCGCGCACCGTCCATCGCCGAACTGTTCGCCGGCCAGGCCGACTCGTTCCCGCAGCTCAGCGATCCCTGCAACCAGGTCAACTTCGGCAACCAGACGCCGCCCGCGCAGGCCCGCTGCCGCGCTGAAGGCGTGCCCGACGGCGGGTATGCGCAGAACAACACGCAGATCCGCATCACCGTCGGCGGCAACCCGAACCTGCAGCCGGAAAAGGCCGAGTCGACCACCGCCGGCTTCGTCTACAGCCCGAGCTTCGTCGAGGGCCTGGACGTTTCGCTGGACTGGTGGAAGATCAAGATCGAGGACGCGATCACCACCGTCGGCGGCGCCAACATCATCCAGCAGTGCATCGACTCCGGCGGCACCGGCGCGACCTGCGATCTCTACAGCCGCCAGCCGGGCGGCGAGATCCTGTCGCTGCTCAACACCACGGTGAACATCGGCGGCACCAAGGTCGAGGGTTGGGACATGACGGTGAGCTACCGTCTGCCCGAGAACTCCTGGGGCAAGTTCAGCTTCACCTGGGACACGACCTACCTGTCCGAGTTCCTCAACGACAACGACGGCGACGGCCGTTACGGCGAGGACATCTTCACCGAGCCGGCAATCGGCGCGGAGATGGCGGCCAACGAAGGCGGCAACCTGGTGGGCGAGTACGACGGCCCGAACCTGCTCAACTACTGGCGCATCCGCTCCAACCTGGCGGCGCGTTGGGAGAAGGGCGACTGGGGCGCGACCTGGAACGTGCGCTACTACTCGTCGCAGAACGAGCCCTGCCAGGCCTTCGAGGACTACGGCTACGCCTGGTTGTGCACCACGACCGGCCGCACCCGCAGCGTGCCGACCGACAGCAACGGCAACGGCATCTGGGACGGCCCGGCCGGCGGCGACAGCTTCACGTCGATCGCCGCGAACGAGCACCACATCGGCGCCTCGACCTTCCACGACGCCAGCGTGTACTGGAATGCGCCGTGGAACGCGAAGGTCACGGTGGGCATCAACAACCTCTTCGACAAGAACCCGCCCATCGCCTTCACCTCGTTCGCCAACTCGTTCGACCCGCAGTACGACCTGCCCGGCCGCTTCTTCTACTTCCGCTATTCGCAGAAGTTCTGAGCGGGTGTGTCGCTTGCACGACCGCTACGGCCTCGCATGAGGCCGTAGCGTTTTTGGCTACACTGCGGACATCGCTGCCCGTCTGTCCGGTTCCGCATGCCCTTCGAGATCAACCCCGTCTTCGCGGTCCCGCTGGCGCAGGACATGCTGCCCGATGCGTCCGGCCTCAATGCGCAACTGCGCGCGCTGATCCTCTCGCGCGAAGCGCAGGGCGACCGGTACGCCAATCCGAATCCGTCGCTGAAACAGCAGCACGGGGTGTTCGAGAGCGACTTCAACCTGTTCGCCTGGCCCGAGGCCTGCGTGCAGCAGCTGCGGCAGTTCTGCTGGGCCACGCTCGGCCGCGCGATCGCCGATCTCAATGGCTACACCGCGCAGGAAATGCAGCGGCTGCAGATCTTCTCGCACACCTGGTTCCATGTGACCCGGCACGGCGGGTTCACGATCATGCATACGCACCCGATGGCGTCGTGGTCGGGCGTGTACTGCGTCGACCCGGGCACCACGCCGCCAGATCGGCCCGAGTCGGGCGTGCTTCGATTCCACAATCCGCATCACTACAGCAACTACTTCATGGACGCGGGCAACCAGCGCTTGCGTGCGCCGTATCACCATGGCACGTACAGCATCCGGTTCCAGGCGGGGCAGCTCGTGCTGTTCCCGTCGTGGCTGCAACATGAAGTGCTTCCGTTCTATGGCGACGATGAACGCATCACCATCGCGTTCAACTGCTGGTTCGGGATGAAGGAAGGCTGAGGGCGCGCGGCGCGCGGCTTCGAACGCGCGGTGGTGCGGTGCGATGGCTGGGATTGAACGCGGCGGACGGAGCGTTTTGCTCCGATGGCCCGAGCGTTAAGCTCGGCGTGCGGGGCTTTTTGCTCGGACGTCCGAGCTTGGAGCTCGGTGCACGGAGCTTCTTGCTCGGATGACCGAGCTCGGAGCTCGGCGTGCGGGGCTTTTTGCTCGGACATCCGAGTCTTGAGCTCGGCGCACGGAGTTTCCTGCTCGGACGCCCGAGCTTGGCGCTCGGCGTGCGGAGTACCCGGCGCGACCGCGCCAGCCGGCGAGCGAGGCTCGCATCGCGTGATGCCTTTCCAGTGCGTGAGGATTCGGAAACTTGGATTCCCGCCTTCGCGGGAATGACGGCTTCGGGTGTCCGGTGTTGAGGGGGCGAGTGAGAGAGAAGCGGGGGCGCACCCATCGCCTGCCCTCACCCCAACCCCTCTCCCGCATGCGGGAGAGGGGCTCGCACGGTAGAAGGCCCCAAAGAAAAAGGGCCGCCTTGCGGCGGCCCTGCGGTGTGTCGCTTGCAGGCGCTCCGCGCCTCACTCCAAACGCAGCGTCGCATCTCCGGAGAAACTCTCGATCGTGATGTCGCCGTCGCCGCTGCCGTAACGGTGGTCGAAGCTGGAACCCGGGCCGTGCTTGGGCCGGATGATCTGAGCGCCCGGCGCCGCGAGATCGCCGCTGAAGCTCTCGCCGCGCACGTTCGCCGACAGGTTCCTCGGCAGGGTCAGGTCGAGGTCGCCGCTCACCGTTTCCAGCGAGATGCGGCCGTTGCTCGCCAGCGCGGTGTGGATGTTGATGTCGCCCGACACCGTGGAGCCCGACAGCTTCTGCACGCGGCTTTGCAGCGTGCTCACGTCGATACGGCCGGAGACGGTTTCCACGCGCACTTCGCCGTCCAGGCGACCGCGCAGGTTGAGGTCGCCGCTGACGGTCTCGGCGCTGACGCGGCTGGAGTTGATCGTGAGCTGCAGGTCGCCGCTGACGCTGTCGAAATCGGCCTCGCGCGGCGCGGCGGCGACGGTGACTTCACCGCTGACCGTGTCGACGGACAGTTCGTTGGATGCCACGCCCTCGATGTTGACGTCGGCCGAGACCACGTCGATGTCCAGGTCCGCGCGGATCGGCACCGTCAGGATCAGGTCCGTCGGCTCGCTCTTGTCGCTGCCGAACATGCCCATGCCGCCGCGGTTGGGGTACTTCACGCGCACGTTGAGGTGCTCGCGGTCGCCTTCGACTTCCAGGCGTTCCACGCCCGCGCCGAGGCTGCCTTCGATCTTCACTTCGGACTTGTCCCAGGCGCGCACGACCACGCTGCCTTTGACGTTCTCGATCTCGATGCGTCCGCGCGGATCCAGCGGGCGCGTCTCGTTGATCGGCGTGGCGGCGAAGGCGCTGTGCGCCGCCAGCAGGGCCAGGCCGAATGCGAGGCGTTGGAGGTGGGCGCGGGTCATGGAGATTCTCCGGGAAGCGTTCTTCGGTTCTTGGGACGAAGCGGCAAAGGGTCGGGACATCGGGGCATTCACCATCAGGCGTAGGCGACGCGCTGCGCAAGTGCGAGGCGGCGTGCGTAGGTCCGGCGCAGCTGCTCCAGCAGCAGGCGCGAGTCGGGGTTCTGCGCCAACGCGTCGAGGATCAGCGTGGCGTTGCGGTCGAGTTCGTCGAAGGCCGGCTGCAGTTCGACCGGCGGCCGGCCCGGGCCGACTTCGATCATCGCGGCCTGGTACTGGCGGGTCATGCCCTGGGCCTCGAGCTGCACCAGCGTCGCCTGGCGGGCGTCGGTCGCGACCGGCGTGCCGGGGTTGGCCGGGTGATCGGTTCCGGCTCGCCATACGCCGACCATGCCGACGGCCATCACCAGCGTGGCGGCCATCGCCACCGGCGCGAGCCAGCGCGGGCGCTGCGGTCGGGCCGCCTGCTGCGGCGACTGCTGCAGGCGCTGGGCGATGTCCGGCCACAGGTCGCGGGCGGGCGGTTCGTCGCGGCGCATCGCGCGCAACTGCCAGCGCAGTGCATCGGGAAGATCGTCGCGGCGGGTGTCTTCGTTGGCGTTGGGGGTGTTCATGCGTGGGCCTCCAACCGGTCGCGCAACAGGGTGCGCGCGCGGTGCAATTGCGCTTTCGAACTACCGACCGCCATGCCGAGTTCGGCGGCGATCTCCTCATGCTTCCAGCCTTCCACGTCGTACAGGACCAGCACCGCGCGGGCGCGCGGCGGCAGGCTGGCGACGGCGCGTTCCAGGTCCATGGACAGCGCGGTGACATGCCCGGCCGAGTCGGCGCTGCCGATCAGGTCGAACACCTCCTCGTCCGAATCGCCCTCGTCCTGCGGGCGGCTGCGCCGGCTGCGCAGCTCCATCAGCGCGGTGTTCACGGCCAGGCGGTGCAGCCAGGTCGAGAACGCCGACTCGAAGCGGAACGCCGGCAGCGCCTGCCACGCGCGGACGAAAGCTTCCTGCGTCAGGTCCTCGGCGCGGGCGCCGTGCGCCCCGACCAGGCGGGCGATGACGCCGTGGACGCGGCCGGCGTGGCGGCGGTACAGCGCCTCGAAGGCCCGCACCTCGCCGCGGGCAGCCGCGGCCACCAGGCTGCGCTCCTCGCCCGGATCGTCCGGGGCGGTGGGGGCATCGGTCAGGCTTTCGGTCACGACGGTCAGCATGTCCCTTGTGATGCGCCGAACCGCGCGCGGGTTTAAGGGCCGGGGTTCTGAATGGTGTCCTGCGGCTCCCGCCAGGGCGCGAGCCCTTCCAGGAGCGGCCCCAGCTTGTCCGCGTAAGGCGCCCAGGCAGCCTTGCGGTTCTTGATGATGCCCCCGCGCATCTGCGGGCTGCTCGCGGTGGCCACGGCGCCGGCGCGGTCCAGCGTGGTCGCCGATTCGTTCCAGGGCAGGCCGCAGAACTCGAGCACACCGCGCATCACGGCCTCCGGGTCGGCGACGAGCTCGTCGTAGTGCACATCGAGGATGCGACCGGGCATCACCGCATGCCAATGCGCCATCAGGCCGCGGTACTGGCCATACCACTCGGCCAGCTCGCGCTGGTCGTAGGAGAAGGTGTTCACGTCGGAGAACATCGTGCGCAGGTTCGAGAAGCACGTGTCCACCGGGTCGCGCACCATGTGCAGGATGCGCGCGTGCGGCAGCGCCCGGGCGATGAAGCCCAGGTTGAGGAAATTCGACGGCAGTTTCTCGGTCAGCACCGCACGGCCCCGTGCGCGGCGCGCGGTGTGTTCGAGGAAGCGTTGCCCGAGCGCGGCGTAGTCGACGTTGGGCGCGCGCTTGACCAGCTCCGCATCGACCACGCCCTTGTTGCGGTGGTCGGCGAAGTAGCGCATCTGCGAGGTGAACGAGTACGTCTCGCCGCCGTCGGTGACATCGGGATGGCCGCCCAGCAACTGCTCCAGCAGCGTGCTGCCCGAGCGGTGCATGCCGACCACGAACACCGGCCGGTACGGCGCGGGCGCATCGGCGTGCGCCTGGCCTGCGGCAACGAAGTCCGCGTCGCAGGTCTTCGCCAGTCCTTCGAACATGCGCCGCGCATCGAGCCGGTCGTGCGGCGTGAGCTGGCGCTTGGTGCGGCACGCATGCTCCAGTGCCTGCCACGATTCGTCGAAGTCGCCCAGGTCGTGCGCTTCGTTGTGCACCGCGTAGGCGAGGTACACGCGGCTCTCGCTGCCGGCGGGCACGCGCGGGATCAGCGCCTTCATGCGCGCGACGTGGTTGTTCTCCGGCGTCTGCTTGCGCAGGCGCGAGAGCACCCAGTGCGCCTGCGCGTAAGTCGGCAGCAGCGCGATGCACTGCTCCAGTTCCTGCTCGGCCTCGTCCATCTGGCCGAAGAACATGCGCACGACGCCGCGGAAGTAGCGCGTCGGCGGATGCTTGGGATCGCGCTGCACGGCGACGTCGAGCAGCTGCATCGCCAGGTCGTTCTCGCCGCTGGTGCTGATCAGCATGGCCATTTCGGTGAGCCACTGCGCCGAGCGGCGTTCCTGCCAGCGCGAATGCTCGATGCATTCCATCAGCAGCGCCGGCTCGTTGAACAAACGCAGCGCGCGGGCGAGGTTCAACACCGGCTCGTCGCCCTGCGGCCTGGCGGCAAGCGCGCGCACCGCGTACTCGCGCGCGTCGCGGTAGCGTCCCAGCGAAAGCGCCATGCGCGAGGCGCGCAGCATGGCCATGACGTGCTTGGGATCGCGTTCGAGCACGCCGTCGTAGGCCTTGAGCGCCGCCGCCCACTGCCCCTGCTTCGCATAGGTTTCGCCCTGCTGCCACAGCGATGCCACGTTCACGTCCATTCCTCCGGCGGCGTCATCGCCCGTTCGTCCTGCATCGCAGGCATTACAAACCGATCGGCCCAGGCGCGTGCGCGCGCGAGCTCCCCACGATGGTGATCGTGCACCAGTCGCGCTTCGTGTGCGCGCCGATCGGCGCTGTATTCCACCGACACCGCCTTGGCGTTGCGGCGCGCGACCTCGTCGGCCCGTGCGCGCACCACGTCGGCCGGTGCGGGCAGCCGCCACCAGCGCGAGCACGCGACCGGCACGCCGACCGGGTCGGCCGCGAGCGTCGTGAAGTCGAGCAGGCGCGCGCGGTCGCCGTACTGCGCGGACAGGCGCGCGATGAGATCGCGTTGCGCCGCCCATTGCAGGGCAACCGCGCAGAGCAGGTCCGGCGGCTGCAATGCCTGCGCCGGCAAGCGCGTGTGCAGCGAGCCGGCGCGCAGTGCGCGTTCGGCCAGCTCAGGCACTTTCGCCCGCGTGTCGGCGGGTTTCTTGAGGTTGGAGATCAGGAAGTCGTCGAGCGACGAGGTCAACAGCACGGCGCGGCTGCCGGGCGTGGCATCGAGCAGGTCCCCGGCGATGTTGAGCGCGGCGTGCGTGGCCTTGATGAGGACGCCGCCTTCGTCGCTCCACGGGCGCGACAGCAGCCGGGCCGTCGTCGCGGAGAGCTCGCCGGTGGACCAGCCGGCATGGCGCGCGTCACCGAGACGACGCAGCACCAGTGGCTCCTTCAGCGCGACCTGGTGCGGCGGGACATGCAGCGCGCGGGCGAGCAGGGTCGAGCCGCAGAAAGAGGTGTGGAACAGCCAGGCCGGCGGTCGCGGCGGCGCGGCGACGGAAGCCGCGGCATCCGCGCCCACAGGCGTCGCATCGTCGAGGCCGGCGTCGAGCCGCGTGTCCAGGAAGGTCGAACGCTCCAGCGCATCGACATCCAGCGTTGCGAACGTGAAACGCCGTTCCGGCACGTGCAGGTCGACCGGAAACCAGCGGGCGTCCGCGAGGGCGGACGACGGCGCGGATTCGGGCGACGGAGGCATCGCGGCGTCGGGCACGACGTCAGCCCGGGACGCGCTGGCGCTCGAACTTGATCGCGAACGTGTAGCGCGGCGCGTAGCAGATGCGGTTCGGCGGGCGGCCGACGTGCTTGATCGCGCCGTCGAAGATCACCAGCCGTCCGGGACGCGGCTGCACGGCGCAGGCCACTTCGTCCTGCGCGTCGAAGAACATCGTCTCCCCACCCCACTCCAGGTCCCACTGCTCGCACAGGTACCACAGCGCGGTGAGATCGTGCTGCTCGGGCAGGCAGTCGGTGTGACTGAAGAGCATGTCGCCGAAGCTGGCGACGTTGGTGTACGCGCGGTACGGCCGGTAGCCGAACTCGCGCGTGGTGAAGCCCAGCACCGCGCGGGCCGAGATGTCGAAGATCGGCTGCTGCACCAGCGCTTCGAGCTTCACTTCGGTGGCCCAGTGCCGATGCTCGGCCGTTTCCGGGCGGGCGATCTCGGTGCGCGTGTACGCGGCCCGTTCCAGGCCGCGCACGTAGTCGCCGACGTTCGGCAGATGGCCGTCGAACACCCGCAGCGGGCGGCCGTCGATCACGAGTTCACGACTGGCCGCGAGCGCGGCGGGGTTCGTTGTCATGCAGTCCTCAGTTCGAAAGCGCCTTGGCGATGCGCTGCTGCTCGTCCTTCAACGCCTGCGGCATGCGCGGGCCGTATTCGTCCAGGTACTCGCCGATGCTGGCGAATTCCGCCTGCCAGCCTTCGCGTTCGAAGCCGAACAGCTTCGCGCGCGCTTCGTCGGTCAGGGCGACGCCTTCCAGGTTGATCTCGTCGTTCTTCGGCAGATGACCGATCGGCGTTTCCACCGAACCGGCCTCGCCCTTCACGCGCTGGATCATCCACTCCAGCACGCGCAGGTTCTCGCCGAAGCCCGGCCACAGGAACGAACCGTCATCGCCCTTGCGGAACCAGTTGACGTGGAAGATCTTCGGCAGCTTCGCGTCGGCCTTGTCGAACGACAGCCAGTGGCTGAAGTAGTCGGCGAAGTTGTAGCCGCAGAAGGGCTTCATCGCCATCGGGTCGCGGCGCATCACGCCGACCGCGCCGGTGGCGGCGGCGGTGGTTTCCGAACCCATCGCGGCGCCGACCAGCACACCGTGCGTCCAGTCGCGCGCTTCGAACACCAGCGGCACCAGCGACGGACGACGACCGCCGAACACGATCGCGCTGATCGGCACGCCGGCGGCGCTTTCGGCTTCGGTCGAATAGCTCGGGCACTGCTTCGCGCTCACGGTGAAGCGCGAATTCGGATGCGCGGCCGGGCCCTTGGCGGCGTCGAACGCGTTGCCGCGCCAGTCGGTCACCGGCTGCTGGCCGTCGTCGAGGCCTTCCCACCACGGCTGGTTGTCGGCGGTGACGCCGACGTTGGTGAAGATGGTGTTCTTCTGGATCGAGGCGAGCGCGTTCGGGTTCGACTTCCTCGACGTGCCCGGCGCGACGCCGAAGAAACCGGCTTCCGGGTTGATCGCGTACAGGCGGCCATCGGCACCCGGGCGCATCCAGCAGATGTCGTCGCCGACCGTCCAGACCTTCCAGCCGTCGGCGCGATAGCCTTCCGGCGGAATCAGCATCGCCAGGTTGGTCTTGCCGCAGGCCGAGGGGAACGCGGCGGCGACGTAGTGCGTCTCGCCCTGCGGATTCTCCAGGCCCAGGATCAGCATGTGCTCGGCCAGCCAGCCTTCCGACCTGGCCTGGTGCGAGGCGATGCGCAGCGCATGGCACTTCTTGCCCAGCAGCGCGTTGCCGCCGTAGCCGGAGCCGAACGACTTGATCGTCAGTTCTTCCGGGAAATGCATGATGAAGCGGCGTTCCGGATCGAGCTCGCCGATGGAATGCAGGCCGCGCACGAAGCTGCCTTCGCGCTCGATGCGCGCCAGGGCCGGTGCGCCCATGCGCGTCATGATGCGCATGTTGGCGACCACGTACGGGCTGTCGGTGATTTCCACGCCGCAACGCGACAGCGGGGAGTCGATCGGGCCCATGCAGTACGGGATCACGTACATCGTGCGGCCCTTCATGCAGCCGTCGAAGAGCGCGTCCATCTTCTTGTGGCCGTCGGCCGGCGACATCCAGTGGTTGTTCGGGCCGGCGTCGTCCTGTTTGCTCGTGCACACGAAGGTCAGGTGCTCGACGCGTGCGACGTCGTCCGGATGCGAGCGGTGCAGGTAGCTGCCCGGATGCGTCTGCTCGTTGAGCTTGACCAGCGTGCCATCACGCTGCATCTGCGCGATGAGCGCGGCGTTCTCGGCGTCGCTGCCGTCGCACCAGTGGATCGCGTCGGGCTTGGTCAGCGCGGCGACTTCTGCGACCCAGGCGTTGAGGGCGGCAAGCTTGCTGCCGTCGCTTCCCGGGGCGATGACAGGTTTGGCGACGTCATGGGAAATGGCATTCACGGACAACATCCTCCAGCGGGGGCCGGCGTTATTGAAAATTAGGCTGACGGATCATGCTGATGGAATCAGCGTGGCCATCATGTGCTCGACATAGGCCTCGAATTCATCGTGCTGCATGCGCGCCTGGTGCAGTTGCAGGTTCAGCTGCAGGAAGCCCACGTAGGCGGCGTACAGCAGGCGCGCGCGGTGCTGGGCGTCGGTGCGGCTGAGCCCGGCCTGGCGGAACGATGCGACGAGGTATTCGAGCCGGCGCTCGGAGACGCGGCCGATGACCGGCTGGACTGCCGGGTGGTCGAGCGCCTTGAGCAGCTCGGAATAGATGACGTGCGATTTGAACTCGTGCGCGACCAGGGTGAACAACGCACGCAGGCGTTCGCGCGGGTCGGAGATGGGTTCGAGCTGGCCGAAGACGGTTTCCTGCTCGACCTTCTCCCAGCGCTCCAGCGCGGCCACCAGCAGGGCATCGCGCGAGGGGAAGTGCCAGTAGAAGCTGCCCTTGGTCACGCCCAGGCGACGGGCGAGCGGTTCGACCGCGACGGCGGCGACGCCCTGCTCGGCGATCAGGTCGAGCGCGGCCTGGGCCCAGTCGTCTGCACTCAGGCGTCCGGTGCGCTCGGGCGCGGCGGGGCGATCCTGGCCCGCACGCTCCTGGGCTCCGCGGTCACCGGTGCGGTCCTGCCCGGCTCCTTCCTGCTTGGTCTGCGCGTTCGAGCTCATGGCGGCAAGTTTAACCATACGGCAGTGGCGGTAACAGTATGCGCCCCGTCAAGATGGCCGAAAGAAGGCATGAAGACGGTCGGTTGACAGCAAGGATGGGATATTACCATACTCGGCCGTATGGCAAGCGTTTGATGCGCGCGCTTGAACGCCTTGTTTCCATAAAAGGCCCCTGCGCATCGACGCAACCCGACCCAACATATCCATCAACTGGACACTGCCGCACCGCTGCTGGAGCGCCGTCATGAGCATCGCCATACCTTTTATTGCCTTCCTGCTGGTGGGCGCCATCTGTGCCTACCACCGCCTGCGCCTGCCGGTGTGGGCGGCGCTGACCGCCACCGCCCTGGTCGCCTGCTGGCTGCTGGGCGCCAGTGGCACGGCGACCGTCGTGGCCGCGCTGGTCACCGCGATCATCGCGGTGCCGCTCCTGGTGCCGCAGATCCGCCTGCCGTTCATCACCAAGCCGCTGCTGGGCTTCTACACGAAGATCCTGCCGCCGCTGTCGGAAACCGAGCGCGTCGCGCTGGAAGCCGGCACCGTGGGTTGGGAAGGCCAGCTGTTCTCCGGCAAGCCGGACTGGGATGTGCTCGCCAACCAGCCCAAGCCGACGCTGCGTCCGGATGAGCAGGCCTTCCTCGACGGCCCGGTCGAAGAGCTGTGCAAGATGGTCGACGACTGGAAGATCACCCACGTCGACGCCGATCTCTCGCCGGACCTGTGGGAGTACATCAAGAAGAACAAGTTCTTCGGCATGATCGTGCCGAAGGAGTACGGCGGCCTGGGCTTCACCGCGCTGGGCAACCACAAGGTGATCCAGAAGCTGGCTTCGATCTCCTCGGTGGTCTCCTCCACTGTCGGCGTGCCGAACTCGCTCGGCCCGGCCGAACTGCTGATGCACTACGGCACGCAGGAGCAGAAGGACCACTACCTCCCGCGCCTGGCCGATGGCCGCGAAGTGCCCTGCTTCGGCCTGACCGGTCCGTGGGCCGGTTCGGACGCCACGTCGATCCCCGACTACGGCATCGTCTGCATGGGCGAGTGGAACGGCGCGCGCGTGGTCGGCGTGAAACTGACCTTCGACAAGCGCTACATCACCCTCGCCCCGGTGGCGACGCTGATCGGCCTGGCATTCCGCATGTACGACCCGGACGGGCTGATCGGCGACAAGCAGGACATCGGCATCACCCTGGCGCTGCTGCCGCGCGACACGGCGGGCGTGGAGATCGGCCGCCGCGCGATGCCGCTCAACAGCCCGTTCCAGAACGGCCCGATCCGCGGCAAGGACGTCTTCATTCCGCTGAGCCAGCTGATCGGCGGCGAAGCCTACGCCGGCAAGGGTTGGCAGATGCTGGTGGAGTGCCTGTCCATCGGCCGTTCGATCACGCTGCCGTCCACCGCCTCGGGCGGCACGAAGTTCGGCGCCGTGGTGACCGGCGCTTACGCGCGCATTCGCAAGCAGTTCGGCCTGTCGGTCGGCCGCTTCGAAGGCGTGGAAGAAGCGCTCGCCCGCATCGGCGGCAACGCCTACACCATCAGCGCGCTGGCCGAAGCCTCGGCCGCCGCGGTGGCCCGTGGCGAACTGCCGGCGGTGCCTTCGACCATCTCCAAGTACCACTGCACCGAAATGGGCCGCGAAGTCGCCCGCGACGTCATGGACATCATCGGCGGCAAGGGCATCATCCTGGGCCCGCGCAACTTCGCCGGCCGCAACTGGCAGGCCGCGCCGATCATGATCACGGTGGAAGGCGCGAACATCATGACGCGCTCGCTGATGATCTTCGGCCAGGGCGCGATCCTGTGCCATCCGTGGGTGCTGAAGGAAATGAAGGCGGCGACGCTGCCCGATCCGGAAGAACGCCTGCGGGAGTTCGACCGCAACCTGTTCGGGCACATCGGCTTCGCGATTTCCAACGCCGTGCGTTCGTTCTGGTTCGGCCTGACCTCGGCGCGAGTCGGCAAGGCGCCGGGCGATGCCTACACGCGCCGTTACTACCGCAAGCTCAACCGCTACTCGGCAGCGCTGGCGCTGTGCGCCGACACCTCGATGCTGCTGCTGGGCGGCAAGCTGAAGTTCAAGGAATCGCTGTCGGGCCGCCTGGGCGACGTGCTCAGCAACCTGTACATCGCCAGCGCGCTGCTCAAGCGCTACGAGGACGAAGGCCGCCCGGTCACCGACCAGCCGCTGCTGGCGTGGTCGATCCACAACGCCACCTTCAAGATCGAAAAGGCGTTCTCCGGCGCGCTGCGCAACTTCCCGATCCGTCCGATCGGCTGGCTGCTGTGGGCGCTGGTGTTCCCGCTGGGCCGTCGCGCGCAGTACCCGAGCGATCGCCTGGGCCACAAGGTCGCGTCTTTGCTTATGTCGCCGAACGAAGCGCGCGATCGTCTGGGCAAGGGCGTGTTCCTCACGCCGACCGCGAACAACCCGGGCGGCCGCATCGCCAGCTATTTGCAGAAGGCAGTTCTCGCCGAGCCGGTGGAGCGCAAGTTCCTCAAGGCGCTCAAGCAGAAGGGCATCGAGGCGCACGACTTCGCCACGCAGCTCGACGAGGGCGTGCGCGAAGGCTGGATCACCGCCGACGAACGCCGCCAGCTGGAAGAGCTGCGCGAGCTGACGATCGACACGATCAGCGTGGACGACTTCGCTCCGGACGAGCTGCGTGCCGCCGGCCACCACGACGCGACGCACGACAGCCGCTACGCGGCCTGACGCGACGCGGGATTCACATCCACGACGGCGGGCTTGTCCCGCCGTCGTCTTATGCGGACTTCGCCATGACGCCATTGCTCCAGCTCTACCGCAGGATCACGCGCTGGCCCGCGGGCCACTGGCTGTTCTCGCGCGCGGTGTGCTTCAAGGCGCCCTACTTCGGCACCATCGCACCGCGCATCGTCTCACTGGAACCGAACCGCTGCGAAGTGCGCATCCGCGACCGTCGCCGCGTCCACAACCACATCGGCACCGTGCACGCGATCGCGCTGTGCAACCTGGCCGAACTCGCTGCCGGCGTGATGACCGACGCTTCGCTGCCGCCGTCGATGCGCTGGATTCCCAAGGGCATGACGGTCGAGTATCTGAAGAAAGCCACCGGCACGATGCACGGCGTCGCCACGCCCGATGTGGCGCTCGTCGAGTCGACGAACGGCTACGACCTGCCGGTCACGGTGCTGGTGAGCAACGACGCGGGCGAAGCAGTGTTCCGCGCGTCGATCATGATGTGGGTGTCGCCGCGACGGTGAAAGCCGCGGCTCCTAGCGGGCGAACCACACCACGGCCAACGCCACGATCGCCGGCAGCGCCTGCACGTAGAAGATGCGCTTGTTGACCGTCGCCGCGCCGTACACGCCGGCGACGATCACGCAGGCGAGGAAGAAAGTCGCCACATCGGCGCGCTGGGCGACGATCGCCCACACCAGCCCGGCGACGAGGAAGCCGTTGTAGAGGCCCTGATTGGCGGCAAGCACCTTCGTCGCCTCGGCCTTTTCCAGCGACATCCGGAACACCTTGCGACCCAGCGGTTTCGTCCACAGGAACATCTCCAGCACCAGGAAGTACAGGTGCAGCAGGGCGACGATCGCGATCAGCACCAGCGCGAGCATGGACATTCGGGTTCTCCAACAGGCGGCGTAACGCAGACGTCATCCCGGCGAAGACCGGGAGCCAGGCTCGCAGCGTCGCATGGATTCGGTGAGTGCAAACAGCGTCGGAGTCACCGCCCTTATTCCGACGGAAGAGGGGTTTGGGTGACTGGAGTGACGCGACAGCGTCTGACAACGTGACGGCCTGGATCCCGGCCTTCGCCGGGATGACGGCATCGGGTGTGCTGCCGGCCTTTCGGGTGGGCGCCGGCCTTTCGGCTGTGCCATCCACGCTTTCCGGCGCGATATCGGCCTCTTGGTACGCGACTGGTCTTCCAGCGCTGGCTGCGCCTCAGCCGCCGCCCTTTTCCTTCGCGTGCCACGCCGCCAGCAGTTCCGCCTCGCGCTGCGGCGTGAGGCCGGCCTTGGGCTTGGCGCGGCGTTCGGCCGGCTGTGCGCGCCACCACACGAGCGTGTCGTGCACGGTGTCGCGCAAGGGGCGGTAGGTCAGCCCCGCCGCCTGCGCCTTCGCCGAACTGCGACGGCCGAAGCCGGCGTACTCGCCGGTCGGCGGAATCCACGCCGGCAGGTCCTGCCACGCCGACGCCTTGTTCGCTTCCAGGAAATCCGCCGGCACCCAGGTGACCGTGGACTTCGGTGCGCCCAGCTCGCCGGCGACGGTGCGGCAGGTGTCGAGCAGGCCGCCCATCGTGAGCTTGCCGGCGGGCGCGTCGGCGTTGAACGTTTCGAAGCGGCGCTGTTCGATGAGGTGCAGCAGGAACGCGGCGAGATCGCGCACGTCGATGAACTGCGTGGGATCGCTCGCGCTGCCGGGTCCGAGGATCTCGCCGCCGCGACCGGCGCGCGCCGGCCAGTAGGTGAAGCGATCGGTGGTGTCGCCGGGGCCGACGATGAGGCCCGGGCGAACCACCGTCGTGCGGCCCGGCATCGCCGCTTCGGCGGCCTTCTCGCACGCCGCCTTGAGGCCGCCGTAGGTTGCGCCGGTGACCTCGGTGACGTTGGGATCGGCAAGCTGCGCGAGCGGGCCGGATTCGTCCTCTCCGATCTTGTCGTTGTTCGCATAGACGGAGATGGACGAGATGATCACGTACTGGTCCACGCGCGGCGCCAGCAGCGTCGCCGAGCGCGTGACGTCGGCGGGAATGTAGGCCGAGGTGTCGAGCACCGCGTCCCAGCGCTGCGCGCCCTCCAGCGCGGTCAGGTCGGTCTTGCGGTCGCCGTGCAGTATTTCGACGCCCTTGGTCCCGGCGAACTTGGTCGGATTGGTCTTGCCGCGATTGAACAGCGTGAGCGCATGACCGCGCGCACGCGCGGCATCGACGAAGTGCGGGCCGAGGAAGCCGGTGCCGCCGAGCACGAGGATGCGCATCGGCTTGGCGGGCTTTTCGCGGGCGAACGCGGGAAGGGCCATCCATGCGGCGCCGGCGAGGCCGGCCTTCAGGACGTCGCGGCGATGCGTCATGTCGATCCTTCGGATGCGGAGTCGGGGCAGCGTGCGCCGGCCGGCGCACGTCGCCATCCGCCGAAGGTCATGGCGTGGCGGCTTGCGTCGCGGCGGGCGGCGTTTCTTCCACGCGACGCGACAGGCGCCAGCCGATGGTCGCGGCCGCGAAGGCGGCCATCGCGCTGATGCCGGCGAACCCGGCGGTGGTCACGCCTACCGCGCGCAGGGCGTTCATGCTCAGCGCGATCGCGGTATCGCCGAAGCGCCACACCGCCGTGTCCACCGCGTTCTGGCCCTTGTAGCGGACGTTGCGCGGGACGCGCGCGTAGAGGCTGTGGCGCGCCGGTTCGGCCATTCCGTAAGCCAGGCCGCGACTGATGATCAGCGCGACCGCCACCGCCGGCAGGCCGAAGACCATCGGCGCATGCGGATCGGTCGCCAACACCACCAACGACAGCGCGAGCATGCTCACCACGGCCCACACCATGATCACCGCGCCCGGCCCCCTGCGCGGCAGCAGCCAGCGCGTGAGCGTGAGCTGGGTGATCACGGTCAGCGCGTTGGCGGCCTGGTCCACCTTCGCGGCGAAGGCGGTGCGCGACACCGCGTCGGCGAAGGTCGCACCCGAATAGTCCGCCACCAGCGCGTAGTTCACGGTGCCGATGCCGTCGGCCAGCAGCAGCAGGATCGCCATGCCGCGCATGAAAGGATCGGAAAACACCTGACGCAGGCCGTCCCACATGCTGCCGCCGATCGGCGCTTCCTGCCCGGTCTCGAAGCGGCGCTCGCCGTGCGTGCGCGCCCAGCGGCCGAGCAGCACGATGCACACCACCGCCACGCCCAGCAGCGAGGCCGACACCAGCAGCAGCGGCGCGACGCCGATGATGTTGACCAGCGTGGCGGTGATCGTCGGCCCCGCCAGCGCGCCGCAGGTGCCGGCCACCGCGATGATCGGAAACAGGCGCTTGGCCTGCTCGCTGGTCCAGATGTCGGACATGAAGATCCAGAACACCGACACCACGAACAGGTTGAACACGCTCACCCAGACGAAGAACACCGTGCCCAGCGCGCGCGGGCTCAGCAGATCGGGCTGGGCGAACAGCGGGACGAAGGCGAACAGGCAGGCGATGAAGAACAGGTACACCAGCGGCACGACGACGCGCCGCGAGTAGCGCGCGATCAGGCCGGCGAAGATCGGCGTGAGGGCCAGCGTGGCCAGGAAGGTGGCGCCGTAGAACCAGGGCAGCTGGGTCGAGCCGACCGCGGCGGAGAGCTGCTCGCGCACCGGCCGGATCACGTAGTAGGCCGCCAGGACACAGAAGAAGTAGGCGAACGAAAGCGCCACCGCCGGCCACTCCCCGCCCCGGATGCGGCGGGCCGGCACGGCGGACGGCTCGCGGTCGTCGTGGCCCTGCGTCATCGCACTGCGGCTCCGGGGGAGAGGTGGCGGCAGTGTAACCGCCGTGCCCGGCCCCGCCATCGCGCGCCTGCCGCCCCTGGGAGCATTTGCTCTAATGGCGGCGCTTACGGTCGGCCGGCCGCTGGCAGGCAGACCGACACACCGATTGGGGCGCAAGGCAAACGTGTACGACTACATCATCATCGGTGCCGGCTCGGCCGGCTGCGTGCTCGCCAACCGACTGTCCGCGGACCCCGACGTCAAGGTGCTGCTGCTCGAAGCCGGCCCGCGCGACAACCACCCCTTCATCCACATGCCCGCCGGCCTGGCCAAGCTGGTCAACAACCGCCGGGTCAACTGGGACTACCACACCGCGCCGGAGCGCGAGCTCGACAACCGCACGCTGTGGTGGCCGCGCGGCAAGGTGCTGGGCGGTTCCAGTTCGATCAACGCCATGTGCTACACGCGCGGCGTGCCGGCCGATTACGACGAGTGGGCCGCGCACGGCGCGAGCGGCTGGGACTGGGCGTCGGTGCTGCCCTACTTCCGCCGCAGCGAGCACAACGCGCGCGGACCCGACGCGCTGCACGGCGACGAAGGCCCGCTGTATGTGTCCGACCTGCGGCACAGCAATCCGCTGTCGCACGCTTTCATCGAAGCCGGCCGGCAGGCGGGCTTCGTGCGCAACAACGACTTCAACGGCCCGCGACAGGACGGCTTCGGCCTGTACCAGGTCACGCAGAAGGACGGCGCGCGCTGCTCGGCCGCCGTCGCCTACCTCGATCCCGTGCGCGGTCGTCGCAACCTGACCATCGTCACCGGCGCGACGGCCAGCCGCGTCACCTTCCAGCACGGCCGCGCCAACGGCGTGGTGTACACCGCGAAGGGCCGCGCCTTCCACGAAGCCGCCGCGCGCGAAGTGCTGCTGTGCGGCGGCGCGCTCAACTCGCCGCAGCTGCTGATGCTGTCGGGCATCGGGCCGGCGATGCAGTTGCGACGCCACGGCCTGCAGGTCGTCGTCGACGCAGCGCAGGTGGGCGAGAACCTGCAGGACCATCTGGACATCTGCACGCTCCAGCACTGCACGCAGCCCATCACCTACGACCGCCTCAGCGACGCGCGCATCGCCTTCGACTACTACCTGCGCGGCCACAGCGGCATCGGCAGCAGCAACATCGCCGAGGCCGGCGGATTCGTGCGTTCGCGCCTGGCGCCGGACGAACGCCCGGACATCCAGCTGCACTTCGTGCCGGCCATGCTCGACGACCACGGCCGCCACCGCCTGTCCGGCGACGGCTACACCGTGCACGCGTGCTTCCTGCGCCCACGCAGCCGAGGCCGGATCACGCTGGCCAGTGGGCATGCCGGCGACCAGGTGCGCATCGAAGCGAACTACCTCAGCGATGCCGAAGGCTTCGATCTGAAGATGATGGTCGAATGCGCAAAGCTCTCGCGCGAACTGCTCGCGCAGCCCGCGTTCGATGCGTATCGCGGCGCGCCGATCTTCCCCGCGCGCAACGACCTCACCGATGCGGAGCTGGTCGAGTTCATCCGCGCCAAGGCCGAGACCATCTACCACCCGGTCGGCACCTGCCGCATGGGCGAGGACGCGCTGTCGGTGGTCGATCCGCAACTGCATGTTCGCGGCGTCGAGGGCCTGCGCGTGGTCGACGCGTCGGTCATGCCGACGTTGATCGGCGGCAACACCAACGCCCCGACGATGATGATCGCCGAGCGCGCCGCCGAGCTCATCCGCGCAGCGTGACGCCGCACCGCCGCGCAGGCCGCCCGCAGACCCGCGCATCGACAAAAGTGAACGGGAAAAAGAGCGCCTCGCGAACTGCGATGGACCGCACTAAAGCCTGCAAAATCAGGGCCGTGGTCGGGACTGTTGCGCCACCCCCTTAGATAGGCGCTATGATCCCCGCGTACTGTGAAGCAGGGGCGAAGGCCATGAATAGCAACGTGAAAAAGCCTTCGCGCGCCCTGCCCCGGGCGTGTGCCATTGCCCTGCTGCTGCCGCTCACGCTCGGCTCCACTGCGCAGACTCCGCAGCACAACGGCATGACGAATGCGGCGCGTGTCCAGAACACCGTGGCCACGACCGTCGCGCGTCCCGCGAACCTGCCGCCGGCCGTACCGCTTCCCGCCGCTTTCGACGTACGTCAATTCGAATCGATGGCGCAGCAGCTGGTCGCCAACCAGCGTGTACCGGGCCTGGCGATGGCGATGGTGCACGACGGCCGCATCCTCAGCGCGCGCGGCTATGGCATCACCGATACCAGCCATGCCACGCCGGTCGATTCGCACACCGTCTTCCGCCTGGCCTCGCTGTCCAAGAGCTTCGCCGGCACGATGACCGGCCTGCTCGTCAACGACGGTTCGCTGCGCTGGGACAGCAAGCTGGTCGACTACCTGCCCACGTTCCGCCTGAGCGATCCGCTCGCCTCGCAGCAGCTCACCGTGGCCGACCTGCTCAGCCACCGCGTCGGGCTCACGCACAACGCGTTCGACCGCGACCTGGAGCAGTACACCGATTACCGCACGCTGACGCAGAAGCTCGCCTATGCGCCGCTGCAGTGCGCACCGGGCACCTGCTACAGCTACCAGAACGTCGCCTTCAGCCTGGTCGGCGACATGGTCTTCGCCGCCACCGGCGACTTCTATGCGCAGGAAGTGCAGCGCCGCATCTTCAAGCCGCTGGGCATGAACGACGCGAGCCTGGGCCTGGAAGGCATCCAGGCCAGCCCGAGCTGGGCGCGTCCGCATGTGCGCGGCCGCGGCGGCTGGGTGTCGATGATGCCCAAGACCACCTACTACCAGGTGCTGCCGGCCGCGGGCGTCAACGCCAGCGCCAGCGACATGGCGCAGTACCTGCTCGCCCACACCGGCCATCGCCCGGACGTGCTGCCCGCGCCGCTGCTGGCCACGCTGCATCAACCGCTGGTGAGCACGCCGAGCGAGATCCGCGGTTCGTCCTGGCGCCGCAGCCGCCTCACCAGCGCCGGCTACGCATTGGGCTGGCGCTCCTATGACTATGCCGGGCACCGCGTGGTCTTCCACGGCGGCGCCGTGCAGGGCTATCGCGGCCTGATTGCGATGGTGCCGGAGCTCGACTTCGGCGTGGCGATCATGTGGAACAGCGAAAGCTCGCTGCCCTCCGGCCTGCTGCCGACCATCCTCGACAACGCGCTCGGCCTGCCCGCCGGCCAGTGGCTGGACGACGACATCGACCCGACGCTCTATGCCGCCGAGTCCAGCGACGACGCCTCGCCCAACGCACCGAACGCGCCGGGCACGCACGCATCGGCTTCGACCGCCGCGCCGCACTGAGCGGCTGATCCGACGCCCTGCGGCGTCATCGCTCACCGGTTCGACGGGCGGGCATTCATCGATGCTTGAGATCGGCGGCGGGCCCGCCCGCGTCGCGCGTGGCGGGTCGTCGCGCGCCGCTTACCGCAAGAGATCCGGGCAACGCACCGCGCCATCTTCCCGTGCAGCGATGCCGCAGGTGTCGCAGTGAGCTGCTGAGTTTCTGACGCAGACGAAGCGGCGGGCTCATCCGATGCCGCCAGTGCCGAGTCGCATCCATCCGGGGCCATCGCTCCGCGCACCCTGCTCCCCTCCGTCGAGGACGGGATACCGCCGCACCGCATTCCCGTGGCGCCTGTCGCCTTTCGAGGCCACAAAAAAAAACTCTCCCCCCGCCTGGGCTGCGGGGAGAGAGCTCGATTACGGTCTTCGGGGCTTTCTTAGATCATCGGAGCCGGGGTAGCCGGCATCGCCGTCACGGACGCCTTCTTGGCGGTCTTCTTGCGGCTCGACTTGCGGGCGGCCTTCTTCGGGGCAGCCTTCTTGGTGGCCTTCTTGCCAGCCTTCTTAGCCGTCTTCTTGGCGGCCTTCTTGGCAACCTTCTTGGTGGCCTTCTTGGCGGTCTTCTTCGCAGCCTTCTTCGCCGGACGCTTGGCAACCTTCTTGGCGGCCTTCTTCGCGGTCTTCTTGGCGGCGGTCTTGCGCGTGGCCTTCTTAGCCGTCTTGCGGACGGACTTCTTGGCGGCCTTCTTCGCGACCTTCTTGGCCGGACGCTTGGCAGCCTTCTTGGCGGCCTTCTTCACGGTCTTCTTGGCGCCAGCCTTCTTGGCTACCTTCTTGGTC
Source organism: Lysobacter sp. FW306-1B-D06B (assembly GCF_038446665.1). Taxonomy (NCBI): domain Bacteria; kingdom Pseudomonadati; phylum Pseudomonadota; class Gammaproteobacteria; order Lysobacterales; family Lysobacteraceae; genus Lysobacter; species Lysobacter sp. FW306-1B-D06B. Next base: position 4,002,647 of record NZ_CP151802.1, read on the forward strand.
GCCTTCTTGGCGGCGGTCTTTTTCTTCGCAGCTTTCTTCATGGCCATGGTATGGCTCCTCGTCAGTGGTTGATCAGCATTGATCAGTGGTCTTGCAGGTCTATCGCCCAGTAGAACCAGAGCCGCGGGAGTCGGACCCGCGAGCAGCCGCCGACGCGCGGGCGCGCCGGTACGGATTCGGTACCGCCCGCGAGTGCGGGCAAACAAAAACCCGGCGCGCGCTGAGCGGACCGGGTTGGATGGAGTGCCTGGCCTGCGTGTGCACGGTGCGCGTTTTCGCGGGGGAAACGAACCCTGCTTCCACCGTGTCGACTGCCCGGTCGGAGGTTCGTTTTGTGCCGCGAGTTGTCGCGTTGTCTGTACTCACTCTCTTCCGCAGGAGACGTCTGCTGGGCGAAACCTAATCACGCTTTTTCGGACTGTCAACAACTTCGCCCAAATTTTTTTCAACGCCGTCGGTGCGGCATCGCCATGGACGGCAGTCGAAGCGGTGCAGCTGACGACGGCGACGAGGACCATCGAACCCGTCGTGCGCACTCATGCATTTCACAAATGGCTTTTTTTTAGGGGTTTGCGAAAACGCTCGCAGCGACGACGCAAAACTCGCGCACATGCACGACGGAGGCGGCGAACCGTTTTCGGGGGGCGCGAAGGCACCCGAAAAAAAATCACCGACGACCGCCCGGTTTCGCGTCGCACAAGCCGATTTGCGCGAAAGTGCGCGAACCCGATGACGGCTTCGAGATGCTCGTGCAGGTCGCGTCGGGCCACTCGACGATGCCTTCGACGGTGGCGAGTGAGCGCGATGGCGCACCCTGTCGCTGGCATCGGACGTCGCGCTTGGATGCTTGGCGGACGTCGCGTTTCGATCGGCGTCGAAGCTCGGATGCACGCGCGCAACGCCTGAAACTCACCCGACCGTCACTTCCCGCAACGCGCGCTCACCGCAAAAAAGAACCGGCCGCACAGGGCGGCCGGTCCGGGTGTCGCGTGCGTCGCGCGAAGGATCGCGCGGCGGTGACGTCAGTGATCTTCTTCTTCGAGCAGCTCGGCGTAGTCGTCCGGCGCCAGCAGCTCGTTGAGCTGATCGGCGTCCTCGATCTCCACGGTGAAGATCCAGCCTTCGCCGTAGGCGTCCTCGTTGATGGTTTCCGGCTTGTCGGTCAGCGCGGCGTTGACCGCCACGACCTTGCCCGACACGGGTGCGTAGACGTCGGAGGCGGCCTTCACCGACTCCACGACGGCGCAGCCGGTGCCCGCTTCCACGCGGTCGCCGACGTTCGGCAGTTCGACGTACACCAGGTCGCCGAGGAGGCCCTGTGCGTGGTCGGAGATGCCGACGGTGGCCTTGCCGTCACCATCGATACGGACCCACTCATGGGACTTCATGAACTTCAGATCGCCGGGAATTTCACTCATGACGGGAGCCTCGAAACGTTTGCGGGGGCGGCGGAACACCGGATGTCGGCGCCTAGTTTAACGGCGCCGACCCGGACCGCGACAGGGTAGCGGATCGCGGTCAGCGTGGCTCGACGGACGGGCGGTACGGCGCACGCGGATGCACGAGCGCATCGCGCAGCGCATCGACGCGGTCCTGGCCCCAGAACGGTTCGCCGTCGAGGACGTAACCCGGCAGTCCCGGCAGGTCCGCCGCGATCGCCGCGCGCGTGTTGGCGGCGTACCGCTCGGCGACGGCGTCGGTCGCGGCCTGCTCCATCACGACCCGCGCATCGAAGCCCTGTGCCTGGAGCAACGCAGCAACGACCTGGGGATCGGCAAGGTCGCGATCCTCCGACCACAGCGCGCGGAACGCCGCGTCCATGTAGCCGGAGGGATCGTGTCCCGCCTCGACCAGCGCGATCGCACAGCCGTCCGCCAGGGCGATGTCGACCGGGAAGAACGCCGGCGACAGGTTGAGCGGCAGGCCGCGCTGTTCGCGCCAGCGCTGCAGTTCGATCAGGCGGTAACGCTGCCGCGCCGGTGCGCGCTTGCCCAGCGGCAGGCCGCCGTTGGCATCGAACAGTTCGAAGATGCGCACCGGCCGGTAGTGCAGGGTCGCGCCCGTCTCGCGTGCCACCGCCAGCACCGCCGCATGCCCGAGCCAGGCATACGGCGAGATCAGGCTGAAGTAGTACTCGACGACGCGCGCGACCACGGCGATCAGCCCAGCACGCCTTCCTGCGGCTGGCCGTCGCGCACGAACGGGAACTTCACCACGCGCACCGGGACTTCCTTGCCGCGGATGTCGACGCGCACGTTGCCAGGCGTGCCGGCCGGCACGCGCGCGAAGGCGATCGCCTTGCCCAGCGTCGGCGAGAACGTGCCGGACAGGATCTCGCCGTCGCCGTTGTCGGTGAGCACCTTCTGGCCGTGGCGCAGCACGCCCTTCTCGTCCATCACCAGCGCGATCATCTGACGCGGCGCGCCGGCCGCCTTCTGCTTCTCCAGCACGTCGCGGCCGATGAAGTCGCGCGGCTTTCCATCAGCTTGGTCGTCCAGGGCCACGGTCCAGGCCAGCGCGGCTTCGTACGGCGAGACCGAATCGTCCATGTCCTGCCCATAGAGGTTCATGCCCGCCTCCAGGCGCAGCGTGTCGCGTGCACCCAGGCCGGCGGGCTTCACGCCGGCTTCCAGCAGTGCGTTCCAGAAAGCGACGGTCTGCGCTTCGGGCACGACCACTTCGAAACCGTCCTCGCCCGTATAGCCGGTGCGTGCGACGAACACGTCGATGCCGCCCGTCGTCTTCGCCTCGGCGGCGACGAACTTGCCGAGCTTGCCGACCGCAGCGCGGTCCTCTTCGCGCAGCAGGCCGAGCACCTTCTCGCGCGCGCTGGGGCCCTGCACCGCGATCATGCCGAAGTCGGGGCGCTCGGTGACCTTCACGTCGAACGCCTCGGCCTGCTCGGTGATCCACGCCAGGTCCTTGTCGCGGGTGGCGGCGTTGACGACCAGGCGGAAGAAGTCCTCCGCGCGGTAATAGATGATGAGGTCGTCGATCACGCCGCCCTGCGGGTTGAGCATGCAGGTGTACAGCGCCTTGCCCGGCACCTTGAGCTTGTCCACCGAATTGGCGACCAGACGACGCAGGAAGTCGCGCACCTTCGCGCCGCGCAGGTCGACCACGGTCATGTGGCTGACGTCGAACATGCCCGCGTCGCGGCGCACCTGGTGGTGTTCCTCGATCTGCGAGCCGTAATGGATCGGCATGTCCCAGCCACCGAAGTCGACCATCTTGGCGCCGAGGTCGCGGTGGGTCTGGTTGAGGATCGTCTTCTGGGTCATGGCGCTGGGAACCTGTGTGCGGGAGCGAGCCCGCGATTATCCCAGAACGGCCGGCGCGGGGCTTTCCCGCATTCACCTACGCCGGCGCATGGACGCGGCGCTACTCGCTGGAGCCTTCGTTGTAGCAGCGCACGCGCGAGGGCTGCACACGCAGGAACTTGCCCGAGGCGCGGTCCAGCCGCATCGCCCAGCGCGCGGCCGGGAGCATGTCCAGCTCGGAGGCACCCGCCGCGCCGGTGTCGATGATCGCGACCACGCTGGTGTCGTCCACGCCGTCGCGCTGGCAGGTGGCGATGGCGACCAGTTCATCGCGGCGCAGCGCGGGGTACGGCAGGGCGTCGGTGATGCGCCAGCGCGGCTCGTCGCCCACCCGGTCGACGAACTGCGCGGCAAGCAGCTGCACCGTGCGGTCTTCGGCATCGTCCAGGGTGACGATGCTGCGCGTGCAGAGCTGGTCGATGCCGGTGCCCGTGCCCACGCAGCTGCCGGTGTTGGATCGGTACCCTTCCGGATAGGGCGGCACCACCTTGCCGATCATCATCGGATGCCCGCCTGCCCATGTACCGCCACCGGCGCACAGGCCGGCCAGCAGCAGGCACGCGGTGTACAGGCGCATCACTGCGCGGGCTCGACCATGAGCGTCATGCCGCGCGTGGCGATGATGCGCACGACGGTACCGGCGGGAAGTTCCGGGCCGCTCACGTCCCAGTACGCATCGGCGATCTGCACGCGACCGTGACCGTTGACGATGGCCAGCTCCAGCGGCACGACGCGTCCGACCAGCGCCTGCGCGCGACGGTTCAAGTTGGGCTGGTCGCTGCGGGGTTCCCGGCCTCGAAACCACGTGCGGTACACCTGGATGGAGACGAAGCTGAGCACTACGAACGCCGTCACTTGCGCCAGCACCGGCACGCCCGGCACCAGCAGCACGATCGCGAACACCGCCGCTGCGGCGAAGCCGAGCCACAGCATGAACGCTCCCGGCGCCATCGCTTCGGCGGCGAACAGCAGCAGCGCCACCACCGCCCAGGTCACCGTCTGCCAGTCCCACTGCATCGGTCAGCCTCCCGTCCGCGGCGACGGCGGCGGCGTAGCAATCACAGGCTTGCGGTCCATCGCTTCCTTCGCCAGTTCGGCGATGCCGGCCAGCGAGCCGATCACGCCCGCCGACTCCATCGGCATCATCACGAACTTCTGGTTCGGCGCCTCGGCCAGCGCCTTGAACGCCTCGATGTACTTCTGCGCGACGAAGTAGTTGATGGCGCTGACGTTGCCGGCGGCGATCGCATCCGACACCAGCTGCGTCGCCTTGGCTTCGGCTTCGGCCAGACGCTCGCGGGCCTCGGCCTCGCGGAAGGCGGCTTCGCGCTTGCCTTCGGCGGCGAGGATCGCTCCCTGCTTCTCGCCCTCGGCACGCAGGATCTCCGCCTGCCGGTGGCCCTCGGCCTCCAGGATGTTGGCGCGCTTCTCGCGCTCGGCCTTCATCTGCCGCGCCATGGAATCCACCAGGTCGCGCGGCGGCTGGATGTCCTTGAGCTCGATGCGGTTGACCTTCAGGCCCCACGGATGCGTGGCCTGGTCCACGGCCACCAGCACCTTGGCGTTGATCTCGTCGCGCTTGGACAACGATTCGTCCAGGTCCAGCGAACCGATGGCGGTGCGGATGTTGGTCATCACCAGGTTGAGGATGGCGACCTCCAGCTGCGCGACCTCGTAGGCGGCCTTGGCCGCGTCGAGCACCTGGAAGTAGACGATGCCGTCCACCTTCACCACGGCGTTGTCCTTGGTGATGACGTCCTGGCTGGGGACCTCCATCACCTGCTCCATCATGTTGATCTTGCGGCCGACGCCGTAGACGATCGGGATCAGGAAGTGCAGCCCCGGGTCCATGGTGTGGGTGTAGCGGCCGAAGCGCTCCACCGTCCATTCATACCCCTGCGGCACCATCCGGACCGCCTTGAGCACCAGGACGACACCGGCGAACAGCAGGACGACGCTCAGTACTGCACTCAGGCTCATGATCCCCTCCTTCTGATGGCCCGAGTATAGGCGCAGGGACCTGAGCAGGCCGCTGCGACGATTTTCCCGGTCCCCGCATCCTTGGGAATGACATGCCATCGAACGCAGGCCCCGAGCCCTTGTCTCCGCCCGTGACACCAACGACCGACGCGCCCCGCAGCAGCTTCGCCATCGATGTCCCGGAGGCGCTGCTGGCGCGCGTGCGGGCCGGCGAGCGGGCGGCATTCGAACAGATCTACCGCCGCTTCGAGCGCCCGGTGTTCAACCTGGCGCTGCGCATGCTCGGCGGCGGCAAGGGGCCGGATGGTCACGAGGAGGCGGCGGACGTGCTGCAGGAAACCATGCTCAAGGTGTTCGGCCGGATCGGCGATTTCCGCGGCGGCCACGGCGAAGGCGCCAGCCCGTTCTGGGGCTGGGTCCGCCAGATCGCCGTGAACGAGGCGTTGATGCGCCTGCGCAGCCAGCGTCGCCACGTGCATGACGTCGCGCTGGAAGACGACGACTTCGTCGTCGATCCGGCACCACTGCCCGCAGCGGCCGCCGATGCCGCCGCGCTGGGCCGCGCGTTGGCACGGCTGCCCGACACCACCCGAAGCGTGCTGTGGCTGTACCACGCCGAGGGTTACACGCACGAGGAGATCGCCGCGCTGATGCAGCGCACGCCGAGCTTCTCGAAATCCCAACTCGCGCGCGGCAGCCGCCGCCTGCGCGATCTGCTCGAACCGGAGAAGGCCCATGCCTGACACCGAACGCACCACCCCGCCCGCCGACTGGAGCGGCGCCTTCGCCGCATTGCCGGTGGAAACGCCGCCGGACGGTGGCTGGCAGCGATTGCAGCAGGCGCTGGATGCGCCCGTCGCGCGCACGCAGCGCCGCAGGCATTGGCCGGTGTGGCTGGCCGCCGCTGCGATCGGCGCGATCGCGCTGGTTCCGGCGCTGCGCCATTCCGACGACGCCGTCGCGCCGGGCGACGCGCCCATCGCCGCGCACAAGCGCGCGCCGGTGGACACTTCACGCCCGCCCATCGCCACGTCGAAGCGACCCGAGACGCGCGTGGCGACGACGACCGAACCCACGCAGGCTCCGTCGCGCGACGACGGCGCAGCCGCTTCGACGAAGCCAACCGCTCCGGACACCGCACCACGCATCGCCGCGACGACACCGCCTTCCCCCGCACCGGACGCGCAAGCCGCCGAACTGCGCGCCGGCATCGCCGCATTGCAGTCCGAATCCGCGCAGCTCGAAACGCTGCTGGCGCTGGCGCGCGACGACCGCGTCGCATCGGCCAACGGCGCGGCGCTGGCGGTCGAGTTCGACCGCCGCATCGGTCGCATCGATGCCTCGCTCTCGCAGCCCGGTCTGGCCGACGCCGATCGCGCTGCGCTGTGGCAGGCGCGCGTGGCGACGATGCGCGAACTGGCGGGCATCGAAACCACGCAGCGCTGGCTCTTCGCCAGCGGCGAGCGCTACGACGGCGCGCTGGTCAGCGTCGACTGACTCCCCACTTACCCCGCAGGACCGAACCCATGATTCCCATCCGCACCACACCGACGCTGCTGGCCGCAACGATCGGACTGCTCCTGGCCTGCGCGGGCGCTGGCGCGCAAACCAGCAAATCCGACGCCGACAAGGCGCGCGAGCTGGAGAACGCGCGCACCGAACTCAACCGCGCCGCACAGCGCTATGCCGAACTTTCGCGCGAGAACATCAAGTTCGACCGCGTGCAGTTCGAGCGAGAGTTCGAAAAGCGCTTCGCGCGCCAGCCGGTGCTGGGCGTGGTGCTCTCGCCCGAGCCGAAGGCCGGCGTGCGCATCGCCGCCGTCACGCCGGACAGCGCCGCCGCCAAGGCCGGACTGCGAAGCGGCGACGTGCTCACCGCCATCAACGGCAAGAACCTGGACCAGAAGGACGCCGACGCACGCCTGGAGCAGGCCCGCGCGCAACTGCGCACGCTGGACGTGAAATCGCCGATCGCGCTGGCCTACACGCGCGATGGCCGCGCCGCGACCGCGCGCGCCACACCGCAGATCGGCGATCGCCTGCTGGTCACGCGCGACGCCGACGGCAACCCGCTCGCCCGGCCGATGGCGATCGTCGCCCCGCAGGTGCGCAACGAACTCATCCGCCTGGACTGCGACCCGGGCGACGACGACTGCCGCCTGCCCGCGCTCACCGAAGCCTTCCGCTGGAACGGCCTGAACCTGGCGACGGTGGACGCGCAGCTGGGCCGCTACTTCGGCACCGATCGCGGCGTGCTGGTGTTGAGCACCGGCCCGGAGCTGGCCGGACTGCAAGCGGGCGACGTGATCCAGCGCATCGACAACAAGCCGGTCAATTCGCCGCGCGAAGCCATGGCCGCGCTGCGCGGCAAGCCCGCCGACAGTCGCGTCGGCGTGACTTACCTGCGCGACCGCAAGAGCGCCACCACGCAGATCACGGTGCCGAAGACGGCGATGCTGCGCATCCCGCGTCCACCGGTGCCGCCGCTCCCGCCCGCGGCGCCGAAGCCGCCTGCCGTTCCGGCCGTGCCCGCGTTACCCGCGCCGCCGACCGCGCCGAAGCCGCCTCAGGCGATGACGCCTCCGTCGCCGCCTGCGGCGCCACGGGCACCGGAGCCTCCGGAGCCGTCCGTCGTGGTCGTGCGATCGTTCTGAACTGGCGCAAGTAAAAAGCCCCTCCTCCGTCGCCGGAAGAGGGGCTGGGACGAATGCGGGCAGCGCGGCGACGTGGCAAGGCACCGCGCGGCGCGCTTCATCCCTCCCCTGCACGCTTGGGAGGGAGCGACTGCGGCAGGTGGAACCTACAGCTCAATCAACGCTGCGCCGCCGCCTCGACCGGCGCGCGCTCGACCCACTTGTCGAACACCGCATCGATCTGCGCATCGCGCACCTTCTTGCCCTTCTCGAGCGAGCCGGCCTGCTCGAACAACGGGATGATCATCGCCATGCCGTCGATCTTGGTCTTCAGGTGCACGCCCGGCGGCTGGGCGAGGAATCGATCCCAACGCGTGCGCACCTTCGCCCAGAAATCCTTCGTGGCGTTCCAGTAGGTGTAGGCGGGCTTGAAGTCGACTTCCGTCGTCTTCTGGTAGTCGTTGAAGCCGAACTCGCGCGCCAGTTCCACCTGCGTGCCGTCGGGCTTGCGCAGCACCTTGGTGTTGAACTGCTCGTGCGTCCAGCCGCCCGGCGTCAGCGTGTGGCGATTGACCGCGCTGATGGCGTTGTAGTCGTGGCGCTGCGTGTACTCGCGACGCGGCAGCGGGCGCCAGCTCAGGTCGCTGGTCCAGGTCGGCACGTTGTTGTCGTAGGTCCATTTGCCCGTGCCGCAGTAGCGCGGTGCGTCGCTGACCTCGTACACGCACTGCGTCCACGCGCCCTTCGAGAGCGCGGCTGGAATCGCCCGCACCTGCCAGGTCTGGTCGGCGCTGAACTCGAAGCGCGTCGGCGCTTCATACGTCCAGTCCTGGCGCCAGTGCTTGGTCACGTGGCCGCTCTTCTCGTCCACCAGGATGTGCTGCAACACGATCTTGTCGGGCGAGTCCTGCACCACGATCACGACCTCGTTGCCGCCGCTGCGCATCGCCGGATGGCGTTCGTAGCCCGGCGCCAGCAGGACGGTTTCGTCGAAGGCGAAATCGACGATGTATTCACCCTGCATGGCGAGGATGGACGCGTGGTCACGCGTGGTATCGGCGAAGGACGCCGGCGAGACGACGGCGGCGAGGAAGCCCAACGGAAGGGCGAGCGTGCGAAGGTTCATGGCTGGCTCGATGTCACGGAAGAAATGGATAGAGGGGAACGACGGGAGCTTCACCAGCTCACCGCCAGGCTGATGCCGACGTTGCGGCCCGGGCTGGTGTAGCGATCAAGTACGGCGCTCGACGCGAGCGTGCCGTTCGGCACGTCGCCCGCGTCCCAGTACTTGCGGTCGGCGAGGTTGAACGCGCCCGCGTTGAACACCGCGCCCGGCGCGAAATTCCAGTGCGCGAGCAGGTCGAACACGCCGTAGCCCGGGATCTCGAACTGGTTCGCCGCCGGCAGTTCGTCCTTGCGTCCGGCGAAGCGACCGGCGAGTTCGACGCCCCAAACTTCGGCGTCGTAGGCCAAGCCCAGCGTCGCACGCAGCGGGTCGATCGACGGCAGTGGATCGTTCGTCGTGCGGTCCTCGCCCTTCGACCACGCGGCGGCGCCGCGGATCGACCAGCCGGCCAGTGCATCGCTGAACGCACCCAGGTCCACGCCGGCGCGCGCTTCGATGCCGTAGATCTCCGCGTCCTCGATGTTCTGCGACTGAAACACGATCAGCGGCGTCTGCGGCGGCGCGCTCACCTGCACGGACGACTCGATGAAATCGTCGTAGCGGTTGTAGTAGCCCGACACTTCCGCGTACACGGCGTCGTTGGAGAAGCGCAGGCCCAGTTCGACGCCATTGCTCTTTTCCGGCTTGAGGTCCGGATTCGGAATCGCCGTGTAGCCGAACTGCAGGTTGGTGAAGCCCAGGTTGACGTCGCTGTAAGGCGGCGCGCGGAAACCATGCTGGTAGCCGCCGAACAGCGACCAGTCCTGGCTGAAATGCCACACTGCGCCGAGCTTGGGCGACACGCTGGTTTCGCTCAGGTCGGCGACCTGCACGCCCGGGTTGTCCTGCGCGAAGATCGTGTCGATCTTCGGCTCCAGCTTGTAATAGTCCACGCGCACGGCCGGAATCAGGCGGAACGCGCCGTCGGCGAAGGACATTTCGTCCTGCACGAACAGCGCCGCCTGCGTGGTGTCGCTCACCGGGAAGTCGCGCACCGGGAAGGTGTCAGGCGAGATCACGTTGGTGACGGTGCCGGTGAGCAGGTTGGTCGCGCGGCCATCGCGCTTCTGCTTGAACTCGGTGCGGGTCAGCTCGACGCCGTAGGTGAATTCGTGGTCCACCGTGCCGGTCTCGACCGCCTTGTGCAACACCGCGTCCAGGCCGGTCAGGCGTTGGTCGAAGTTGAACTCGCGCTCGCGCAGCACCGGGTTGATCGCGACGCCGGCCCGCAGCGTGGCGCGTTCCTCGCGGGTGCGCTGCGTGGTCTCGCTGTCCTGGCGGTAGATCTGCCATTGCAGGGAATCGGCGATGCCCGCGTCGAGCGCATCGACTTCGTGCGCGAACGCGACGCGGGCACGCGTCTGCTTGTCGTCGCCGGTCTGCGAGGTCACGCGCACCGACGGCGGCGTGCCCGGGATCGTGGAGGTATCGCCCAGCGCGTTGAGCACGTCGGTGTCGACGTTGTCTTCGTTGCCTTCGACGGTGAGCTTGAAGCGCTGGTTCTCGCTCGGCGCGAACACCAGCTTGGTGAGCAGGCTGCGGCCGTCGTAATCCTGCGGATTGGGCGCGGTGCGCGTGGTACCGCGGCTGCGGTTCTCGCCCATGTTCTCGCGCTCCTGGCCCTGGTGATGGCCGACCGCGACCAGGCCCGACCAGCGATCGCCGCCGAAGGCCGCCGTCGCACCGCCGAACAGCCCGTTGTCTTCGCCGAAGTAGCCCAGCTTCAGACCGAAGTAGGCGTCCTTGCCGTCCGCCAGGTAGTCCGACGGATCCTTGGTCACGAAGGAGACGACGCCGCCCAGCGCGTCGGAGCCGTACAGCGCACTGCCCGGCCCGCGCACGACTTCGACCGCCTTGAGCGTGTCCAGGTCAACGAAGTTGCGGTTGGCGTTGGAGAAGCTGCCGATCGAGAACGCGTCCGGCACCGAAATGCCGTCGGTTTCGATACGCACGCGATTGCCGCCCAGGCCGCGGATGCGGATGTCGCCCAGCCCGCCGAAGCGGCCCGAACCGCCGGAGACGGTGATGCCGGGCTCGTAGCGGAACAGGTCGCGCAGGTCGCGGACCAGGTGGCGGTCCATTTCGTCGCGATTGATCGCGGTGACTACGTTCGGGACGTCGTCCAGCGCGCGCTCGGTCAGCGTGGCGGTGACGACGATGCGGTTGAATTCGTTCGCGGCGGCGGCCGCCGCGGCAGCGGTGACCAGCGATGGATCGCTGCCGTCGGGCGTGGCATCGGCGGCGGACGCGACGGCGGGAATGGCAAGCAGGAGGGCCAGTGCCAGGGTGTTGCGGACAGGGTGCATGCGCGTGCTCGGAGTGGTTTCCGAGGCGGCTGGCAGCCGTTGCCGGCGGGCGGGCTTGCCTTCGTGAAGTTGAGAGTGCGGCCGCCGGATGCGGCCGTGCGCGGCGACCTTCCCCAAGATCGCCGCGCCATGGAGGTCGACCGAGGCGGCCGGGAGAGAGCGGCCGCCGTCGATCAGGGAAGGATTACTTGGTGAGGATCAGCTTGTCGTTGCGCGTGTGGCGCAGACGGTAGACCTCGCCGCCGTGGCGGATCAGCACTTCGCGGCCGCCACGCAGCAGCTCGTCGCTTTCGACGAGGCCGCTGGCGAACGGCAGGCCGACGGGCGCACCCGGCGCGACCGCGGCGATGGGCGGCGTCAGGCGTTCGGTACGGGGCTTGAGCTGCAGCAGCGTGGGACGCATCGACATGGGCGTGGCTCGTTCAGGGCTCGCCGATGATGATAATGATTCTCATTTATGAGTCAACAGGCCCGGCCGCGATTTTGTTTCACCCGGTCGCGGCCTCCACCCGCTGCCAGTCGCCTTCCGACAAACGATCGGCCAGTTCCAGCGCCTCCAGGTTCTGGATCAGCTGTTCCGGTCGGCTGGCCCCGAGGATCACGCTGGAAACATGCGGATTGCGCAGGCACCAGGCGATCGCCAACGGCGCCGGCGCGAGGCCGAGCTCCTGCGCGATCGCGACGAAGCGCCGTGCACGTTCCACGCGCTCGCCCTCGCCTCCCAGCACCGTGCGCTGCAACCAGCCCAGGCCTTCGCGCCCCAGACGCGCCTCCGTCGGTACGCCTGCGTTGTACTTGCCGGTCAGCAGGCCCGAGGCCAGCGGCGACCAGATCGTCGTGCCCAGGCCGTACTCGGCGTAGAGGGGCGCGTACTCCAGCTCGACACGCTCGCGGTGCAGCAGGTTGTACTGCGGCTGCTCCATCGTCGGCGCATACCAGTGGTTGGCGCGGGCGATCTTGTGCGCCTCGCGGATCTGCGCCGCCGTCCATTCCGAAGTGCCCCAATACAGGACCTTGCCCTGGCGGATCAGCACGTCCATCGCGCCCACGGTCTCTTCGATCGGCGTATCGGGATCGGGGCGGTGGCAGTAATAGAGGTCCAGGCACTCCACGCGCAGGCGCTTGAGCGCGGCGTGGCAGGCATCGGTCACGTGCTTGCGCGAGAGGCCGCGCTGGGTCGGCCCGGGCTCGTTGGCCGAACCGAAGAAGACCTTGCTGGAGACGCAGAAGCCGTCGCGCGGCAGGCGCAGGTCGGCGATCACGTCGCCCATCACCTTCTCGGCCTCGCCGTTGGCGTAGGTCTCGGCGTTGTCGAAGAAGTTGATGCCGTTGTCCCAGGCCGCGGCGATGAGTTCACGCGCGGTGGAGCGCCCGATCTGGGCGCCGAAGGTCAGCCAGGCACCGAAGGAAAGGGCCGACAGCTGCAGGCCGGACGAGCCGAGGCGGCGGTATTGCATGGGGGGAACTCCGGAAGGACGGTCCGGTTCAGTTTAGCCCTGCCCCCGTGGCCTTCCGGTCGGTACAATGCGCGCACTTCCTCCTCCGGGGAGTAGCCCATCCGCGATCCGGCCCGCCGGCCTCGCGGGGATCTGCGTCAACACACTTGGCCCACCGGCCATGGCGCAGGAGCGGCAGCCAGCCGGCGTTTCGACGCGCGGCGAGCGACCACGGGCAAGACCGAAGGCAGGCGTCATGCGAGCAACTGGCGAAAGCCGGGTCGGGCCGCGTGACGGCTGCCTTTCGCGTCCACGCGAAAGCCCGACCTCGGAGTCCCCATGGATCACTTTCCGCTCATGTCGGCCGCCATTTCGGCGGGCACCGTCGCGCTCGCCGAAATCGGCGACAAAACCCAGCTCCTCGCCTTGCTGCTTGCCGCTCGCTTCCGCAAGCCGCTGCCGATCATCGCGGGGATTCTCGTGGCGACCCTGCTCAATCACGCGCTGGCCGGCTGGTTTGGCACGCTGGTGGCGCAATGGCTGACGCCGGAGGTGCTGCGCTGGGTGGTCGCCATCAGCTTCTTCGCCGTGGCGCTGTGGACGCTCAAGCCGGACAAGCTGGACGAGGGCGAGGAATCGCTGCCCGCGCGCGGCGCATTCGTGGCGACGACGTTCGCCTTCTTCCTGGCTGAGATCGGCGACAAGACCCAGGTCGCCACCGTTCTGCTGGCCGCGAAGTACCAGCCCCTGTGGGAAGTGGTGGTCGGCACGACGGTCGGCATGCTGCTGGCTAACGTGCCGGTGGTGCTGCTGGGCAGCAAGCTGGCCGACCGCCTGCCGTTGAAGGCGGCGCGCTACACGGCGGCGGTGGTGTTCCTCGCCCTGGCGGCGTGGGCCGCATTCCGCGGCATCGCCTGACATCCGGCCTGCGCCACGCCACGGTGCCGCGCTATGCTCGGCGCGGCACCGCTAGGGCCACGCGATCGGGGGAGTGGATGCTCGGAACCGGCGGAAGGGTCCGCGATGTCATCGCCGCGCTATTGGCGAGGCCGGACGAAATCATGCTCGAGATCGGCGCCGGCGGCGAGCTGATGGTCGCGCGCCTGCGCGTGGTCATCGCCGCGATGCTGCTGGTCCTGCCGGTGGCAAACGCGCTCGGCGGCGGCAGCGTGAAGGACACCATGGTCGGCCTGGGCGGCGCGATCGTGATCAACATCTTCGCCCACCTGTGGCTGGCGCTGGCGCGGCGGCGGCGGTTGTTCCGCTGGCTGCCGTTCGCGTCGTCGGCGTTCGACGTCACCGCCACGACGGTGCTGCTGCTTCTGCTCGCCTCCGACCACCTGCCCGCCGGCGTGAACAACCTCACCGCCTGGTGCGGCTACGTGGTGGCGATCGTGCTGACCGCGCCGCGCAGCGACGGCCGCATCGCCCTGTTCGCCGGCGCGCTGGCGATCGGCCAGTACAGCCTGCTGGTGCTGTGGGTGTTCGCTTCGGCCAGTTCCCCGGAGCAGCTCATTTCCAGCGACTACGGCGCGATCACCGTGGCCAGCCAGTTGCAGCGCATGCTGCTGCTGGTGATCTTCACCCTGATCACGGCGATGGTCGTCTACCGGATGCAGCGGCTGGTGGAGATGTCCGGCACCGACGGTCTGACCCGCCTGCCCAACCGCACGTGGCTGATGTACCGCGTGCCGCGCCTGTTCGACAGCGTGCGCCACGACGGCGACAGCCTGACCCTGGCGCTGATCGACCTGGACCACTTCAAGCGCATCAACGACGCCCACGGCCACCACGCCGGCGACCGCGCCCTGCGCCACGTCGTCGCCGTGCTGCGCGAGCTGGCCGAGCCGGGCGAATGGCTGGTGCGCATCGGCGGCGAGGAGTTCGTCCTGCTGCTGCGCAAGCCGATCGGGACGGCCTGGGAGCGCGTGGACGCGATCCGCCGCGCCCTGGGCGAGCGGCCGTTCGAGCCCGAGCGCGGAGCGGACAATGTGGCACTGAGCTTCAGCGCCGGCCTGGCCGGCTTCCCGCACGAGGGCTCGGACCTCTCGCGTCTGTTGCGCCGGGCCGACGGCCGCCTCCAGCAGGCCAAGCTGCAGGGCCGAAACCGGGTCGTGGCGCGGGATACCTGACCGCGCATCGCGCTGTTTTCGTACCCCCGAAGCGGGCGAGCCCCTCTGGCACGGCCCACCGCCCGCGGTCCCGGCGGCGTCGTAAACTACGCGCCGCCGCAGCCATGACCCGCCCCCCTCGAGGGCTCAGGGCCGCATCATTCCTGAACGACAACGACTCGCTGCCGGCCGCCGGTTGCATGGGGAGAACTGAGTGGAAGCCATTACCCGGGTGGCCTTTGGCCTGTTTGGTCTTGCGGTGCTCATCGGCATCGCGTGGCTGTTCTCGAACAACAAGCGTCGCGTGGACTGGAAGCTCGTCGTCACCGGCGTGAGCCTGCAGGTCGCCTTCGCGGCGCTCGTGCTGCTGGTGCCGGGCGGCAAGGATGTCTTCGACGCCATCGGCCACGGCTTCGTGAAGGTGCTCAGCTTCGTTGGCGAAGGCTCGAAGTTCATCTTCGGCAGCCTGATGGACGTGAACACCTACGGCTTCATCTTCGCCTTCCAGGTGCTGCCGACGATCATCTTCTTCGCCGCGCTGATGGGCGTGCTGTACCACCTGGGCGTGATGCAGGCGGTCGTGCGCGGCATGGCGTGGGTGATCACCAAGGTGATGCGCGTGTCCGGTGCGGAAACCACCAGCGTCTGCGCCAGCGTCTTCATCGGCCAGACCGAGGCGCCGCTGACGGTGCGTCCGTACATCCCGAAGATGACCGAGTCGGAGCTGATCACGATGATGATCGGCGGCATGGCGCACATCGCCGGCGGCGTGCTCGCCGCGTACGTGGGCATGCTGGGCGGTGGCGATCCGGAGCAGCAGGCGTTCTACGCCAAGCACCTGCTGGCGGCCTCGATCATGGCCGCACCCGCGACGCTGGTCATCGCCAAGATCCTCGTGCCCGAAACCGGCGAACCGCTGACGCGCGGCACGGTGAAGATGGAAGTGGAGAAGAACACCGCCAACATCATCGACGCCGCCGCGGCCGGTGCCGGCGACGGCCTGCGCCTGGCGCTGAACATCGGTGCGATGCTGCTGGCCTTCATCGCGCTGATCGCGCTGGTCAACTGGCCGCTGACCTGGATCGGCGACGTCACCGGCATCTCGGCCGCGATCGGCAAGCCGTTCGACCTGGCGACGATCTTCGGCTATGTGCTCGCGCCGCTGGCCTGGGTGATCGGCACGCCGTGGCAGGACGCGTCCACCGTGGGCAGCCTGATCGGCCAGAAGGTCGTCATCAATGAGTTCGTGGCGTACCTGCAACTGGCCGACATCGTCAACGGCAAGGTCGCCGGCGTCACGCTGACCGACCAGGGTCGACTCATCGCCACCTACGCGCTGTGCGGCTTCGCCAACTTCAGCTCGATCGCGATCCAGATCGGCGGCATCGGCGGACTCGCGCCGGAGCGTCGCCAGGACCTGGCGCGCTTCGGCTTGCGCGCAGTGCTGGGCGGTTCGATCGCGACGTTCATGACCGCGACGATCGCCGGCGTGCTGACCTGGTTCGGTAGCTGAAAGCCGGGATTCGGGATTAGGGATTCGTGATTCGCAAAGCGAAATCCGGGTCGGCCGCCACTATCGACAGATGAAGCGATGACACCTGCTCCTGCGAATCCCGAATCCCGAATCGCGAATCACGGCGCCAAAGTCGTCGTCGTAGGTTCGTTCAACGTCGACCACGTGTGGACGGTCGCGGCGCTGCCGCGGCCGGGCGAAACGCTCAGCGGCCACTACCACACCGGCCCCGGCGGCAAGGGCTTCAACCAGGCCACCGCGGCGGTGCGCGCGGGCGCGGCGACGACGTTCGTGTGCGCGCTCGGCGACGACCTCGGCGGCCAGCTCGCCCGCGCGCTCGCACAGGCCGACGGCCTGGACCTGCGTGCGCACAACAGCGAGGCGCCCACCGGCACCGCCGGAATCTATGTCGATGGCGCCGGGCGAAACTCCATCGTGATCGGCCCGGGCGCAAACGCGGAGCTTTCGGTGGCGTTCGTTGAAGAACAACGAAATCGAATCGCCGGCGCGCAGGTCCTGCTGGCACAGCTGGAGTCCCCGCTGCACGCGATCGAAGCCGCGTTCCGCGCTGCGCGCGCGGCCGGCGCGCGCACGGTGCTCAATCCGGCGCCGGCCGACGCGGATGTCCCGGCGTCGCTGCTCGCACTGGCGGATGTGGTAACGCCGAACGAAACCGAATTCTGCGCGCAGTTGCTGCGCCATGCCGGCGAGCGCGTGGATGCGACCACGCTTGCTTCGCAGGACGACGAAACCCTGCACGGCTGGTGCCGCCGCCTGCTGCCGCACGGCACCGTCGTGGTGACGCTGGGCGCGGCAGGCTGTTTCGTTTCCCACGCCGACACCGCAATGCACCGCGATGCGCAATCGCACTACCGCGTCGCCGCCGCCAAGGTGCAACCGCTCGACACCACTGGCGCCGGTGACGCATTCAACGGCGCCCTGTCGGCATCGTGGGCGCGCCATCCGGACGCTGCATTCGCGGACCACCTGCACTACGCCAACCGCTACGCCGCGCTCTCGACCGAACGCGCAGGCGCCGCCGCATCCATGCCCCGCGATGCGGACGTGCGGGCGCGCTTCGGCTGAATTCCGCGCGATTGCCCGCGTCGGAATAAAGCTGGAAAGCCGCCCCCGGAGGGGCAGGCTATCAAACAAGAATGATTCGCATTAACATGGAGCGCTGAATCCATCGCTCCCACGCCCCATGCCCCGTCGCCACCTTCTCGCCAGCGCGCTGCTGGCTGCCCTTGTCGCGCCCGTTGCCCACGCCGCCGATGAGGCCACCGACATCGATCGCGTCACCGTCTCCGCCAGCACCAGCCGCATCCCCGATTCCGAGGCCGCGCTGCCCAATACGATCACCGTGATCGACCAGGCGCAGCTGCAACAACAGCTCGCACTGACGCAGGACATCTCGCAGGTGCTGGCCAACCTGATCCCGTCGTTCGCACCGTCGCGCCAGAAGCTGACCAACAGCGGCGAGACGCTGCGCGGCCGCAAGCCGCTGTACCTGGTCGACGGCGTGCCGCAATCCACGCCGCTGCGCGAGGGCGGTCGCGATGGCCACACCATCGATCCGTCGATGATCGAGCGCATCGAGGTCATCCACGGCGCCAACGCGCTGCAGGGCCTGGGCGCTTCGGGCGGCATCATCAACATCATCACCAAGCGCGCGCCACGCCAGGACGGCGAGACGTTCCAGGACGTCTCCGTCGCCGCCAGCACCGCGCTGCCGCATGAAAGCGACAGCACGGGCTACCGCGCCTCGTACCTGCTGGGCACGCGCCGCGGCGCGTTCGACTTCGTCGGTGGCGCGTCCTACGCCAGCGAAGGCCTGTACTACGACGGCGACGGGCGCTCCATCGCCGTGAACGACGTGCAGGGCGACCTGATGGACTCGGAGAGCTACAACCTCTTCGCCAAGGCCGGATGGAACTTCGACGACGAGCATCGCCTGCAGCTCAGTGCCAACCGCTACGACCTGCAGGGCGACAACAACTACCACTCCGTCAACGCCGTGATCTGCCCCACCGGCCCGCGGGTTCCGTGCGTGCCTTCGACGTCGGCGCGCGGCGGCAGCGAGGGCGAAGGTCCGCGCAACCGTTCCACGTCCGTCTCGCTGGACTACACCGACAAGTCCCTCGCCGGCGGCTACCTGCAGGCGCAGCTGTACTGGGTGGATTTCGAAGCCCTGTACGGTGGCAGTTACTGGGGCGACTTCTGGGGTGACGGCCGCGATCCGGACTGGTTCGATCAGTCGCAGAACCTCTCCGAGAAGCTCGGCGGCAAGTTCAGCTGGTCGCGCGGCGACCTGTTCGGGTTGCGCCTGCGCGCCACCGTCGGCCTGGACGTGGGCCGTGACACCACCTCGCAGGAGCTGGTCGTCGCCGGCATCGACTGGGTTCCGGGAACCAAGTACGAGTCGTGGTCGCCGTTCGTGCAGCTGGAGTGGTGGCTCACCGATTCGGTGATGCTCGCCGGCGGTCTGCGCCACGAGCGCGGCAAGCTCGAAGTGGACGATTACTACACCATTCCCGACCAGCGCCTGACGCCCGGCATCCACGGCCGCCGCTATTTCGTCACCGGCGGCTCGCCGGAAACCAGCGAGACCCTGCCGAACGTGGGCGCCGTCTGGGAAGCGACCGATACGCTGAAGCTTTACGCCTCGTACTCGGAGGGTTACACCGTCGCCGACATCGGCCGCGTGCTGCGTGCCATCACACAGCCGAACCAGCGCGTGGACAACCTGGTCGACCTGCAGCCGGTCATCGCCGACAACCAGGAAATCGGCCTGGATTACGACGACGGTCGCTGGCTGGCGCACCTGGCCGTGTACCGGTCGGACTCCGACCTGGGTTCGCGCCTGGCGTTCGACAATGCCACGCAGACCTATAACGTCGTGCGCGAGCGCACGGAGATCGAAGGCTTCGAAGGCAGCGTCGCCTACCGCTTCACCGACGCCACGCGCGTGGGCCTGGCCTACGCGCAGACCGACGGCCGCTACGACAGCAACGGCGACGACCGCGTCGACAGCGACCTGCCCGGCATCAACGTGAGCCCCGACCGGGCGACGATGTTCTGGGAACAGACCTGGACGCCGGCGATGTCCACCCGCCTTCAGGCCAGCCATGCGTTCGACCGCGACTTCGACCTTCGCGGCCAGACGCTGCCGGACGACTTCGAGGGCTACACCACGGTCGATCTGCAGGCGCGCTTCCAGTTGCCGGTCGGCGGGTTGAACGTCGGCATCGAGAACCTGTTCGGCGAGCAGTACATCACCTACAACTCGCAGACGACCTACCAGCGCAACCTCGCCACGCAGCGACTGGACACCTACACCGCCGGGCGCGGCCGTGTGCTCACGGTGGGCTGGGCGCATCGGTTCTAATCGGACGCCATGGACACCGCCGTGACCCGTCCCGCCACGTCCGCGCCGCCCAGGCGGCGCGTGCGTGGTGTGCTGTCGTGGCTGCACCTGTGGGCCGGGCTCACCGCGGGCCTGGTCTTCGCGCTCGCCTCGCTTGCGGGCACGGTACTGGTGTTCCATGTCGACCTGCTGAAGCTGCAACATCCCCAGCTCGCCCAGCACGCACCCGTCGCCGACGGCCGCGTGCTGGCGCAACTCATCGAACGCTGGGCGCCGGAAGGCATGCGCTCGCTCGACCTTCCGCGCGAGGAGTTGCCGGTCTGGCAGGCGTATTTCCAGGATGGCCACCGCCAGTACTTCGCGCCGGAAGACGGCGCGCTGCTGCTCTACCGCAGCCATCACGACGACGTGCTGCTGTGGCTGCACGAGTGGCACGTCGATCTGCTGGGCGGCAAGACCGGTCGCGAAGTGTGGGGTGTGATCGGCGTGATCTCGCTGGCGATGATCCTGATCGGCCTCTACCTGTGGTGGCCGAAAGGTGGGCGCTATCTCGCGCAGTTGAAGGTGCACGCCGGCCCGCCCGTTCGACGCTGGCTGACGTGGCACCGAAGCAGCGGCGTGATCCTGCTTCCGCTGCTGCTGCTGGCGACGGTGACCGGCGTGGGCATGGTGTATTCGAAGGCGTTCCAGAAAGCGCTCACCGCCACGTTCGGCGGCAAGAACGTGAAGGAGCCCGAGCTGCCTGCGAACACCGCGCCGATCGACTGGACCAAGGCGATCGCACAGGCACGCGCCGTGCTTCCCGATGCCCGACTGGCGCGCGTCTCGGTGCCGGATCCCGACGAAGGCGTGGTCTCGTTCCGCGCACAGGCGAACGGTGAGTGGCATCCCGTCGGGCGCAGCACGGTGTCGCTGTCGCGCGACGGCCGCGTCGTACAGTCCTTCGATGCGACCACGCACAAGCTCGGCATGCGCATGAGCCAGGCGTTCTATCCGCTGCACGTCGGCGCCGTCGGCGGGTCGGCGATGAAGTGGGCGACCGCGTTCATCGGCCTGTTGCCGATGTTCCTGCTGGTCACGGGCTTCCTGTTCTGGCGCCGCCGCCGCGGGAAACGCTGACCCGCCGGGCCCGCACGGCCGGCCGCTACAATGGCGGCATGTCCGCCCTCTCCTTCCGCATCGGTCCCCACGAGGTCGCCCCGCGCGTCGTGCTCGCGCCGATGGCGGGCGTGACCGACAAACCGTTCCGCATCCTGTGCAAGCAGATGGGCGCGGGGCTGTGCGTGTCCGAGATGACCACGTCCGACCCGCGCTTCTGGAAGACCGCCAAGTCGCGCCACCGCATGGACCACGACGGCGAACCGGCGCCGATCAGCGTGCAGATCGCCGGCACGGTGCCGGAGGTGATGGCCGAGGCCGCTCGCTACAACGTCGATCACGGCGCGCAGATCGTCGACATCAACATGGGCTGCCCGGCGAAGAAGGTCTGCAATGCCTGGGCGGGCTCGGCGCTGATGCGCGAACCGGAGCTGGTGGCGCGCATCCTCGAGGCCGTCGTGAACGCCGTGGACGTGCCGGTGACGTTGAAGATCCGCACCGGCTGGGCCGCCGACCAGCGCAACGCGTTGCAGATCGCGCGCATCGCGCAGAACGCCGGCATCGCCGCATTGGCCGTGCATGGCCGCACGCGCGACCAGCAGTACACCGGCATGGCCGAGTACGACACCATCGCCGAGGTGAAGGCCGCGCTGACGATTCCCGTCTTCGCCAACGGCGACATCGACTCCCCGCACAAGGCCGCGCAAGTGCTCGCCTACACCGGCTGCGACGCGGTGCTGATCGGACGCGCGGCGCAGGGACGGCCGTGGATCTTCCGCGAGATCGCGCACTACCTCGAACACGGTGAAACACTGGCCGAACCCACGCTTGCGGAAGTGCGCGACGTGCTGCTCGGCCACCTGGCGCACCTGCACGCGTTCTACGGCGAGGTGTCCGGCGTGCGCATCGCGCGCAAGCACCTGGGCTGGTACGCCAAGGACCGCCCGGAGAATGCCGCGTTCCGCGCCGTGGTGAATCGTGCGGAGACGGCGGAAGCACAGTCGCAGTTGACCCGCGATTACTTCGATGCGCTGATCGCGGGTGTGCAGCCGCTGGGCGTCGCCGCGTAAGGTTTCAAGCCGTCATTCCCGCGAAGGCGGGAGCCCATGTTTCCGCGTATGAACTTTTGCGGACGACGGAATCGGTTCGGACACTTGGATCCCCGCCTTCGAGCGGATGACTGCCATCGGACAGGCACGGCGGCGAAGTTCATGCATTTTGCGTCCCGTTTAACCTCCCCCATGCGAGCATTCCGGCATCCGATGCCGTTCAGGTGCCGCCATGTCCTCCAATTCGTCGTCCTGCTCCGACTTCCCCTACCTGCACGGCTTCTCGGCGACCGAACAGGCACGCCTGGTGAAGCAGGCCAGACTCGCCGAATCGACGATCTTCCACGACATCGACTACAGCGGCGCACGACGCCTGCTGGAGGTCGGCAGCGGCGTCGGTGCGCAGACGGAAATCCTGCTGCGCCGGTTCCCGGACCTGCAGGTGACCTGCGTCGACCTCAACGAAGCGCAACTCGCCGCCGCTCGCGCGAATCTCGGCGCGATGCCGTGGATCGAGGGCCGCTACGAACTCCACCGCGCCGACGCCACCAACCTGCCCTTCGAGCCGCGCAGTTTCGACGGCGCGTTCCTGTGCTGGGTGCTGGAACACGTGCCTTCGCCCTCGCGCGTGCTCAACGAGGTGCGCCGCGTACTGGCGCCGGGATCGCCGGTGTACATCACCGAGGTGATGAACTCCTCCTTCCTGCTCGATCCGTACTCGCCCAACGTGTGGCGCTACTGGATGGCCTTCAACGATTTCCAGTACGACAGCGGCGGCGATCCGTTCGTTGGCGCCAAGCTGGGCAACCTGCTGCTGGCCGGCGGTTTCCGTGACGTGACCACGCAGGTGAAGACCTTCTACTTCGACAACCGCGAACCTGCGCGCCGCAAGACCATGATCGCTTTCTGGGAGGAACTGCTGCTGTCGGCGGCCGAGCAGCTGATCGCCGCCGGGAAGGTCACGCCGGACGTGGTGGAGGGCATGCGTCGCGAACTGCATCAGGTGCAGAACGATCCGAACGCGGTGTTCTTCTATGCCTTCGTGCAGGCTCGCGCCGTAGTGTATTGAGCCATGCGTGCGCGATTCCCGTGAGGAAGGTGAAGGCGCAATACACTTTCGCTTTCGCATGAAACCTTCATCTTCATGTGCACGCATCGCGCTGACGACGAACGGTGCAGGCCGAAAGTAACACTCCCCTTCGGCCGATGTAATTCGCCTTCGCATGATGGACGCTGACACCGTCGGGGCGTCCCCTCTGCGGTTCCACCGCAGCGCTCCGGCGGACCAGGAGGCCACTCATGAAAGCCAAGATTGCATTCATCGCGTTGGCAATGGCGGTATCGGCCCCGGCATGGGCCGCCGAAGATCCGGTAGGCGACCTGTCGAAGGTTACCGGGCTGACCGAACGCAAGGTGCAGATGATCCTCGGCAACCGCACCGCATTCGCCGAGTATCCGTACACGTACGACCGCTCGCTGCAGAAGTTCGTCACCGCGATCGGCAAGGAGAACTACCAGCGTCTGATGGAAGGTGAAGCCGTGGCACTGCGTGATACGCAGGGCAACGAGTACATCGTGCAGCTTGATCGCAAGCAGCTGTCGAATCGCAACGCGCTGTAACGCCGGCCGGGGCGCATCCGGCTCGTGATACGCGAGCGGAACGTCCCGTACCGTTCCTCTCTTCCGACCAGCCAAGGTGTCAGGGTGAACAGGTCAACCACCGTCTGAGGGGCCGCGTGATGCACGCCACGCGGCCCTGCCAGCGGCCGTTGCCACTCTCACGCTCGCCTTGCCGATCCCACCCTCAATGCGTCGTCGCGTCCGTCCCCGGTCGCGGCGTCTGCGTGTCTGCCGTAGTCGCGTCCTCGGGGGCATGCCAGATGCGCTGCCACATCGCGCCGAGGCGACGCCCCGCCTCCCACGGCCATTGCAGCTGCTGCGGCGCAATCTCGCGCCACTTGTCCCCTTCACGCTTCGCCACCGCGAAACGGAAGCTGTAATCGGGCTCCGCGCCCATCCGCAGGTCCGACAGCACCAGCCGGTCGTCGTGCGCCTGCGCCTTCATGAAGCCACGGTTGAACCACAGCAATCGCTGCACGGCGGGAAACGACTGCACCTGCGACAGCGCGGCCACGTCCGAGGGGTAATCGCGAAAGCGAATGGGCCCGTGGTCGGCCACCAGGGAGCGCTCGCCTTCGACGAATCCCTCCGGTGTCATCGCGACCACGCGCCACAGCAGTATGTTGAACGGCATTGGCACGGAAAAACGCGGCGCATGCTCCAGGCCGCGCGCGGCCAGGGCTTCTCCGGCGGCCCGCTCCACTTGCTGCTTGGCCAACAACGATGCGCCCAGGTACAGCGAGCTCAAGGCCAGTCCGACGATCAGCGCAGGTTGGGCGATGCGCTTCTCGCGAGCGAACCACGCGATCAGGCAGCCCGCCAGCAACCACACCGTGTAGAGCGGGTCGATGATGAACACGCTCGACCACATCACCGGCTGGAACGGCAGCGGCCATAGCAACTGCGTGCCGTACACGGTGAAGGCGTCCAGCAACGGGTGCGTCAGCAACGCGCCCTGCATCGCCCAGAACCAGCGCCTCGGCGACTGCGCGACGCGCCCGCCTCGCGAACGGAACCAGGCCCACAGTGCCCACGCCACGAACGCCAGCACGATCAGCGAATGGCTGAAGCTGCGATGCCAGGTCATGCGCGCGACCGGATCGTCGGTGATCAGGTTGATCGGCAGGACGTCGAGGTCGGGCAGCGTACCGAGTGCGGCGCCTGCGAGCAGTGCGGCGCGGCGATGCTGCGGCGGCGCGATGGCGGCGGCGACGGCCGCGCCGAGAACGATCTGGGTGAAGGAGTCCATGCGCCGATGCTAACCGTCATTGCGTGCGCGCGATGACGGCCGGACGCTCAGGCCGCCTGCGGCCGTTCGGTCCGCGGCACCGGCTCGGGCCGGCGCGGTTCGACGTATGCAAGGGTTTCGCCGGCGTGCGACAGCAGCCGTAGCGTGCCGTCGGGTTCTTCGACCAGCGCGCTGAGGCTTTCGACCCAGTCGCCGTCGTTGGCGTAGATCAGGCCGTCGCGTTGCACCAGTGATGCGCGATGGATGTGGCCGCAGATGATGCCGTCCAGCCCACGCCGCCGCGCATCGTCCAATCCGGCGGTGACGAAGCGTTCGATGTAGCGCTCGGCCGCGCCGCTGCGGCGCTTGAGGAATTCCGACAAGGACCAGTAACGACGACCCGCGAGTCGACGAACCCGGTTTAGCCACTGGTTGCCGGTGAGGATGCGGTAGTACAGCCAGTCGCCGAACTGCTCCTGCAATCCGCCGAAGTGGGTGATGCCGTCGTAATCGTCGCCGTGCGTGACGAGCAGGCGGCGTCCGTCAGCGGTGACGTGGATCGCGCGACGACGCACGCTCATGCGCGGCAAGGCAAGGCCGCAGAAGCGGCGGATCGGACGGTCGTGGTTGCCCGGCACGTAGACGATCTCCGTACCGGCACGACGCAACGCGTGCAGGGCCTCCACCACGCGATTGTGCGCGGCATCCCAGCGCGCGCGCCGCTGCGCCATCCACCACAGGTCGACGATGTCGCCGACCAGGTACAGGCGATCGCAGCGCAACCCGGAAAGGAAATCCGCCAGCTCGGCCGCGTGGCAATGTTTGGAACCCAGGTGGACGTCGGACACGAAGACCGCGCGTCGGCGCGGCGGCAGCGCGGTCGGCATCGACGTCATCCGGCGGTCTCCGGGCACGTGGAGGTTGCGGGCGCGACGCCGAGGTAGCGCTCGCGCTTCTTCGGTCGCAGGCGATCCAGGTCCACTTCGATCAGGCCATCGACGGCGTCGCTGAAAGCGGGGTCCACGCCGAAGGCCAGGAAACGCGCGCCGCCGGGTTCGCAAAGATCGGTGTATTGCTTGTAGAGCATCGGCAGCGTGGCGCCGAGTGCGTCCAGGTTGGCCTTGAGCACGCGGAACGCCGTGGCGGCGTCGACCTCGCCGAACTGCGGCGGCGCGGCCCGGTACACGAATGGCTGGCGCGACACCGCGCTGCCGGCTTCGCTGCCGTAATAGCGGGCGTAGTACGCGACGATCTGCTCGCGTGCCGCGGCCGGCAGCGCCGCGCTGATCGACACCGGCCCGAACAGGTAACGCACGTTCGGATGCTTCGCCAGATAGGCGCCGATGCCCTGCCACAGGTAATCGATGCTGCGGCTGCCCCAGTAATCCGGCGCGACGAAGCTTCGCCCCAGCTCCATGCCCTGCGCGATGCGCGGCACTGCGTCGTCGGCGTACCGGAACAGCGAGGCCGTGTAGAACCCGGCCAGCCCACGCTCGGCCAGCACGCTGGCGCCGCGCGCGATGCGGTAGGCGCCGGCGATCTTCATCGGCTCCGCATCCCACAGCACGATGTGCTCGTAACCGCTGTCGTAGACGTCCACGTCCAGCCGCTGGCCGGTGCCCTCGCCCACGGCGCGGAACGTGAGCTCACGCAGACGGCCGATTTCCTGCAACAGCGCCGAGCCGGCGGCGAGCCGACCCACGCGGATCTGCTTTCCGTCGAAGGTGCGGCCGAGCAGCGTCATCGCCTCCACGCCGTCGCGCACCCGCACGGGATCGAGCGGTTCGATCAGCGGCGCGAGCAACGGTGCAGGCGGCGTGTCGGCGCGCAGCGTCGCGTGCCCGTCGGGCCGGCGACGACCGAGCGAGAACAGCTCCCGGCGCACATCGCGCAGCAAACGCTGCGGATCGCCGACGGGGGACAACTGCAGCGGCGTACCGATGCGCAGTGCGATGCGGTGCGCGCGGCGGGCGAACATCTCCCTCGCCAGCAGCGCCGTGCCGGCCGGCTTGAACAGCGCCGAGGCACCGTAGAACAGCGCCGAATTGCGCGCCTCGATGCGCACCGGCAGCACCGGTGCACCACTGGCGCGGGCGAAGCGCAGGAAGCCACGGCGCCAGCGGCCATCGGTGACGCCGCGCAGGCCGAGCCGCGCCACTTCGCCGGCGGGAAACACGATCACGCACTGGTCGGCACGCAGGGCGTCGTCGATGGCCTCCAGGCTCTGCGCACTGGGCCGCCCCCCGAGGATGCGCACCGGCAGCAACAGGCCGGACAGAGGATCCAGCGCGGACAGCAAATCGTTGGCGACGATGCGCACGTCGCGCCGCACGCGCCCCACTGCGTCCAGCAGGGCCAGCGCATCGAGCGCGCCGGAGGGGTGGTTGGCGACGATCAGCAGCCGCCCCTTGGCGGGGATGCGCTCGAGCTCGCCCGGTTCACAGGTGTAGCGCGCCTGCAGGTGGTCCAGCGCGGCGCCGACGAAGGCGAACTCGCGCAGGTGCCCGTTGGCGTGCAGGAAGTCCTCGACCTGGTCGAAACGGGACCAGCGGCCGATCGTGCGCAGCAACGGCCGCGCGACGCTGGCACGCCGTCCCCGGAACCAGTGCGGAAAGCGTTCTTGCAGGCGGCGTTCGAGTGGCATGCGTCGCGGCGGTCGCCCCGGCGGGGCTTTCGCCGGGGAAGGTTGGGCGCGACTGGCGACAGCGGCATGGCGGTTCCGGGTCAGAACGGTGACAAGCCCCCCGTTCCGGCGCGGTGCGCACGTCGACGGGTCAGCCTCCGGAGCCGGCCGGGAGCGCAGAAATGGGCGTCCCGCTTAACCTGTTCGCAACATCTCCTTGGCGCACAATGCGCCGACCGGCACGACCCTGTATCATGCCCGGCCATCCTTTCATCCGAATCAAGGGATATTGACCTCGATGTCCAGCTACCTGTTCACCTCTGAATCCGTCTCCGAAGGCCATCCGGACAAGATCGCGGACCAGATTTCCGACGCCGTCCTCGACGCCATCCTGGCGCAGGACAAGCGCGCGCGCGTCGCCTGCGAGACGATGGTGAAGACCGGCGCGGCGATCGTCGCCGGCGAGGTCACCACGACCGCGTGGGTCGACATCGAGTCGCTGGCGCGCCGCGTGATCAACGAGATCGGCTACGACAATTCCGACGTCGGCTTCGACGGCCACACCTGCGCCATCATCAACATGCTGGGCAAGCAGTCGCCGGACATCGCCGCCGGCGTTGATCGCAAGAAGCCGGAAGAACAGGGCGCGGGCGACCAGGGCCTGATGTTCGGCTACGCCTGCAACGAGGCGCCGGAATTCATGCCGGCCCCGATCTACTACTCGCACCGTCTGGTCGAGCAGCAGGCCAAGATCCGCAAGAAGAAGAACTCGCCGCTGCCGTGGCTGCGTCCGGACGCGAAGTCGCAGGTCACGCTGCGCTACGACGCCAACCACAACGTCGCGGGCCTCGACGCCGTCGTGCTGTCCACGCAGCATGACCCGGGCATCAAGCAGAAGGACCTGGTGGAAGGCGTGTACGAGCACGTCCTCAAGCCCGTGCTGCCGAAGAAGTGGCTCGAGTCGCTGCCGAAGAACAAGATCCACATCAACCCGACGGGCATCTTCGTGATCGGCGGCCCGGTGGGCGACTGCGGCCTGACCGGCCGCAAGATCATCGTCGACAGCTACGGCGGCATGGCCCGCCACGGCGGTGGTGCGTTCTCGGGCAAGGATCCGTCGAAGGTCGACCGCTCGGCCGCCTACGCCGCGCGCTACGTCGCCAAGAACATCGTCGCCGCCGGCCTGGCCGACCGTTGCGAAGTGCAGGTCTCCTACGCCATCGGCGTCGCCGAGCCGACCTCGATCTCGGTCACCACCTTCGGCACCGGCAAGATCAGCGACGAGAAGATCGAGAAGCTGATCCGCAAGCACTTCGACCTGCGTCCGTACGGCATCGTGAAGATGCTCGACCTGATCCACCCGGTGTACCAGGACACGGCCGCCTACGGCCACTTCGGCCGCAAGCCGAAGGAAGTGTCGTACGTCGACGGCGCCGGCAAGAAGCAGACCGCCACGGCCTTCTCGTGGGAGAAGACCGACCGCGCCGACGCCCTGCGCGCCGACGCCAAGCTGAAGTAAGCGGTACGCGGCGCCGCGCGCGAGCGTGGGTCGCGACACCACACGAAACGGGCCGCTCGTCGGCCCGTTTCGTTGTCCGGCAGGACGGCTGTCGGGGCCGGTCGAGTTCATCCACGACCAGCCCCCAACGGCTAGAATGCCGGCTCCCACCGAGGGGCGCTGCAAGTCCGGCATTCGGAATCAGGCTCGGCGGGAGTTCCAGAACAACGGCGCCCGGTTTGGCGAGCCGCACACGGCCGCCCTCACCCCAACCCTCCTCCGCACGGCGGACGAGCGGGACGAAACCGGAGCAATCGATGAACGCGCAAATCAAGACCTTCTCCACCGAAGGCGACTACAAGGTCGCCGACATCTCCCTGGCCGATTGGGGCCGCAAGGAGATCGACATCGCCGAGCACGAGATGCCGGGCCTGATGTCCATCCGCAAGAAGTACGCCGCCGCGCAGTCGCTCAAGGGCGTGCGCGTGACGGGCTCGCTGCACATGACCATCCAGACGGCCGTGCTGATCGAGACGCTGCGCGACCTGGGCGCCGACGTGCGCTGGGCGTCGTGCAACATCTTCTCGACGCAGGACCACGCCGCCGCGGCGATCGCCCAGTCGGGCACGCCGGTGTTCGCGTGGAAGGGCGAGTCGCTGGAAGAGTATTGGGACTGCACGCTGGCCGCGCTGACCTTCCCGGGCAACGGCACCGACAAGTACCTCGGTCCGCAGCTGGTGGTCGATGACGGCGGCGACGTGACGCTGCTGATCCACAAGGGCTACGAGCTCGAAAACGGCAGCGACTGGGTCAACACCGCGTCGGGCAACCACGAAGAACAGGTCATCAAGGACCTGCTGAAGAAGGTGCACGCCGAGCGTCCGGGCTTCTGGCACACCGTCGTGCGCGACTGGAAGGGCGTCTCGGAAGAGACCACCACCGGCGTGCACCGCCTGTACCAGTTGGCCGAAGCCGGCTCGCTGCTGGTGCCGGCGATCAACGTCAACGACTCGGTCACCAAGAGCAAGTTCGACAACCTGTACGGCTGCCGCGAGTCGCTGGCCGACGGCCTCAAGCGCGCGATGGACGTGATGCTGGCCGGCAAGGTCGCCGTCGTGTGCGGTTACGGCGACGTCGGCAAGGGTTCGGCGCACTCGCTGCGTGCCTACGGCGCGCGCGTGGTGGTCACCGAGATCGACCCGATCAACGCCCTGCAGGCGGCAATGGAAGGCTTCGAGGTCAACACCGTCGAGAGCACCCTTGGCCGTGGCGACATCTACGTCACCACCACCGGCAACAAGGACGTGCTGACGCTCGAGCACATGTCGCAGATGAAGGACCAGGCCATCGTCTGCAACATCGGCCACTTCGACAATGAGATCCAGGTCGACAAGCTCAATGCGTCGGGCGCGGTTCGCCTGAACATCAAGCCGCAGGTCGACAAGTACACCTTCAAGAACGGTAACGCGATCTTCCTGCTGGCCGAAGGCCGCCTGGTGAACCTGGGCTGCGCCACGGGCCACCCGAGCTTCGTGATGTCGAACTCGTTCTCCAACCAGACGCTGGCGCAGATCGACCTGTGGGCGAACAAGGACAGCTACGAGGCCAAGGTCTACATCCTGCCGAAGAAGCTGGACGAGGAAGTCGCGCGCCTGCACCTGGAAAAGATCGGCGTGAAGCTGACGACGCTGACGGCCGACCAGGCCGCGTACCTCGGCGTCGCGGTGGAAGGCCCGTACAAGCCGGACCATTACCGCTACTGATCGACGCAAGTCGCATCACGCCGCACGAAAAGCGGGCGCTTCGGCGCCCGTTTTCCTTTGGGGCGGCCGCGGCCCGAAAGCACGTTCAATTCATCGCGATGAAGAGATAGAATTCCCTCAACCTCACGCGAGCGGCCCGCATGCCCACGCCTCCGATCAGCTTCGAGTTCTACCCGCCCAAGACCGACGAGCAGCGCGCGCAGCTGGACAAGACCGCGGCGAAGTTGAAGTTGGAGAAGCCGCAGTACGTCTCGTGCACCTTCGGTGCCGGCGGCTCGACGCTGAGCTATACGCCCGAGACGGTGGAACGCCTGCACAAGGAACACGGGCTCGATGCCGCCCCGCACCTGTCCTGCGTCGGTGGCACGCGCGCGGAACTGGGTGAGTTGCTCGAACGCTACAAGGCCATGGGCTGCCGCCGCATCGTCGCGCTGCGCGGCGACCTGCCTTCCGGCATGGGCCACACCGGCGACTTCCGCTACGCGACGGAGCTGGTGGAATTCATCCGCAAGGAGCACGACGGCTATTTCCACATCGAAGTGGGCTGCTATCCGGAATGCCATCCGCAGTCCGACGACGCGCTCGCCGACCTGCGCCACTTCAAGGCGAAGATCGACGCCGGCGCCGACGGCGCGATCACGCAGTACTTCTACAACGCCGACGCGTATTTCCGCTTCGTCGACGATGCACGCAAGCTCGGCGTGAACGTGCCGATCGTGCCGGGCATCATGCCGATCTCGAACTTCTCGCAGCTCAAGCGCTTCTCCGATGCGTGCGGCGCGGAAATCCCGCGGTGGATCGGCAAGCGCATGCAGGCCTTCGGTGACGACGTCGACTCCATTCGCGAGTTCGCCGCGGATTTCGTCGCCGACATGTGCCATCGACTGATCGAAGGCGGCGCGCCCGGCCTCCACTTCTACACGCTGAACCTCACCAAACCGACGCTGGCCGTGCTCGCGCGCATGCGCTGAAAGCACGCGATCTCACACGCGGCATTGACGGCACGGGGGAGACGATGAGCGCTCCCGCTCCCCCCGGGCCGAAACATGAATGCGCCGCGATTCGCGGTGGTGGCATCGAGCCTGCTGCTCGCGTGGTCGTGTGCGTTTGCCCCCGCGCACGCTGCCGGCGCCATCCACCGCTGCCAGACTTCGGACGGTGAAGCCGTCTACACCGACAGCGCCTGCACGGCCTTCGACGCGAAGCCGTCGCCGATGTCGGCCGACCTGCTCAACCGCATCGCGATGGACGATGCGGTGTTCAATTCCGATACGTCGCGCGCCCGCGCCCTGGGCTCGGCGATCCGCACGCGGCGCGCGCCACAGGCCGGTTGCGCGCGCAGTCCCGGGCAGCTGTCGATGGACCTGCTGGCGTCTTTCGCGATGGGCGATGTGAACCGTCTGGCGGAGAGCGTGCACTGGCCGGGCCTGCGTCACCGCCAGGCGCACGCGGTGATGAACCGGTTGCAGCAGCTGATGCGCCAGTCGCTGATCGATGCCAGCTTCTGGCCCGGCCTGGCCGGCACCGGCGCCGGGGCGATGCAGCTGACCTTCACCCAGCCCGAGCGAGTGATGGAAGTCGGCGTGGAGCGTTACGCCGGTTGCTATTTCGTGCGCTTCTGAAGCCTCGCCAGGCGTGCCCGCGCGGGACTGCGATCCACGCACTGTCCTGCCCTCGCCGGCCCCGCTAGTCTGCGCCGATGCCCGTCCTGATCCGTTCGTTGTTCGCGCTGTGCCAGTTCGGCGTGCTCGCCTGGTGCGGGACGACGCAGGCGCAGGTCCGGCACTGCGTCACGCCCGACGGTCAGAGCGTCTTTACCGATCGCGGCTGCGAGGCGTTCGGCGGCGTGGAGCAGGCGCAGCCGCGAGCGGCGGATGGCGCCACGGTCGAGAAGAAGCGCGGCGGTGGTTGCGCCCGCAACATCGACGACCTGCTGTTCGAGATGAACGGCGCCTTCGACGCCCATGACGCGAACCGCCTCGCGGGCGTCTATCACTGGGCGGGAATGTCGGGCAGCAGCGCGTACAACGTGATGGAGCGGCTGGATGCCATCGTGCAGCGACCGGTGGTGGACATCGTGCCGGTGATGCCCGAAGAGGCGCCGCCCGCGGCGGAGCCCGCGCCCTACCCGGCCTTCGAGGACGCGCCTGTGGCCGAACCCGCGCCCGCTGCCAAACCGCCGCGCACGCCGATCGCCGTGCGCGTGGAGCAGACGCAGCTCGGCGGAATCGCGGCCGTACGCACCGTTTTCGGCCTGCAGAAGCACTTCGGCTGCTGGTGGATCAAGGGCTGAAGCGCCCGGGCCGGCAAGGCCCGCCGTTTGGGACGCGGGCCGGGAGCGAGGCACAATAGCGGTTTCCCCCTGACGGATGCCGCCGATGCAATACCCCGACTGGATCTGGCACAACGGCGCGATCAAGCGCTGGGCCGAGGCCACCACGCACGTGATGTCGCACGCGCTGCATTACGGCTCGTCCGTCTTCGAGGGCATCCGCAGCTACCAGACGCCGAACGGCCCGGTGATCTTCCGCCTCACCGACCACAACACGCGCCTGTACGCCTCCGCCAAGATCTACGACATGGCGATCCCGTACACGCTGGAGCAGATCAACGCCGCGTGCCGCGAAGTGATCAAGGCCAACGACAACACCACCGATTACCTGCGCCCGGTCGCGTACCGCGGCCTGGGCGGCTTCGGCCTGTCGGCCGACACGCCGACCGACGTCGCGGTGGCGACCTGGAAGATGGGCCAGTACCTGGGCGCGAGCGTGGTCGACCAGGGCATCGACGCCTGCGTGTCGAGCTGGCAGCGCTTCGCGCCGAACACCATTCCGGCCGGCGCCAAGGCCGGCGGCAACTACCTCTCCGGCCAGCTGGTCGCGCGTGAAGCGCGCCGCCTGGGCTTCGGCGAAGGCATCGCGCTGGCCTCCACCGGCCTGCTGTCGGAAGGCGCGGGCGAGAACCTGTTCCTGGTCTTCAACGGCGCGCTGCACACCACGCCGGTCAGCGCCGCGTTGCTCAACGGCATCACCCGCAACACGATCATCACCCTGGCCCGCGACGCCGGCCTGGAAGTGGTCGAACGCGACCTGCCGCGCGAATACCTGTACCTGTGCGACGAGCTTTTCATGTGCGGCACGGCGGCGGAAATCACGCCGATCCGCTCGGTCGACGGCCGCCAGGTCGGCACCGGAAAGCCGGGGCCGGTGACGCGTCAGATCCAGGAGTTGTTCTTCGGCCTGTTCGACGGCCGCACGCACGACAAGTACGGGTGGCTGGAGCCGCTGTAACGCTTCCACTCCATCGAAATGAAGAAGGCGCCGTGAGGCGCCTTCTTCGTTTACCGGATGCCGGTCGCGACGTTACACCGCCGGAATCGAAATCAACGGCGCATCGAACGTCAACGTCGCCACCACGCCCCGGTCGCCACCGGGTCGCACCTGCACATCCCACGCGTACAGCGCACAAAGACGCCGCACGATCGACAGACCGATGCCGCCGCCTTGCGAATGCCCCGCGTGCGTTCCGCGATATCCACGCTGGAACAGCTTGGCTGCATCCTCCTCGCTCAGGCCCGGACCGGAGTCGACCACGTCCACCGAACGCCGGCCGATGCGCACGATCACCTCGCCCTCGGTGCTGTACTTCACCGCGTTGCCGACGAGGTTGCCCAGCGCCACCGACACCGCCGCTTCAGGCGCATCGACGAGCAGGCTCGGCTCGCCTTCCACGCGCAGCTCCAGCGGCTTGCCACCCAGCTGCGCGCGATGCGCGTCGAGCAGTTGCTCGGCGACGCGCGCCACGTCGGTGGCGCCGTGCCCACGTTCGTTGCGCGAAAGCAGCAGCAGCGCGCTGATGAGGTCGGTGCACTGCTGTTCGGCGCGCTGGATGCGCAGCAGGCGGTTGCGCGTCTTCTCGTCCACGTCCGGCCGCGAGAGCAGCAGCTCCACCGCACCCTTGATCACCGCCAATGGCGTGCGCAGCTCATGGCTCACGTCCGCGTTGAATTCGCGGTCGCGCTGCACCACTTCGGTCAGGCGCTCGGCGTAGTCGTCCAATGCCTCGGCGAGCTGGCCCACTTCGTCGTCCGGGAAATGCGAGGCAAGGCCTTCCGGCTCCGCGCTGCGTCCGGACTGCTTCAGCCGGTTGGCCAGTTCCGTCACCGGGCTCATCACGCGCGAGGCCGACCACCACCCCACCAGCAGCGACAGCAGCGTGAAGATGAAGACCGCCGCCCAGATCGCCCGCTGGAACTGCGCCTCGCCGCGCGTGGCCTGCGACATGTCGTAGGCGAGGAAGAACCACGCCTTCGGCGTCTTGCGCACCGCCAGCTTGTACGCGAACGGTTCGCCGTTGGCGACGCCGGTCATGCCATAGATGCCGTCGCGCAGTTCGTACCACTCCGGCCAGTTCACCCGCACCGAGTCGATCTTCTCGATCGGATACACGTACGCCCTGATCTGGTCGACCGCGAACTGCGAGTTGTCCGGATCCAGCTCGAACTGGCGCGCGGCCTGCTCGATGTTCCGGTTCATCACATCCTCGACCAGCTGGTTCTCCACGCGGTTGCGCGTCCAGTTGGTCGCCCAGGCGAACATGGCCGTGAGGCCGAAGCCCAGCAGCACGAAGGCAAGGATGATGCGGCTGCGCAACTGCCGCCGGAAACGCGTGCGCCTGCGTGCGGGCGCGGGATCGCCGGCCTGGGCCATCCGGTCAGCCGTTGTCTGGCGCGGCGATGCGGTAACCGATGCCATGGCGCGTCTGGATCAGCGGGACATCGAAGGGCTTGTCGACCACCGCGCGCAGGCCGTGGATGTGCACGCGCAGGCTGTCCGAATCCGGCAGTTCCTCGCCCCACACGCGCGTTTCCAGTTCCTGGCGCGTGACCACCGCCGGCGAAGCCTCCATCAGCGCCTGCAGGATCTTCAGCGCAGTCGGGTTGAGTTGCAGCAGCTTGGCCTGACGACGCACTTCCAGCGTGTCGAGGTTGTATTCCAGATCGGCGACGTTGAGCACGCGCGTCTGCACACCGCGACCGCGGCGCGAGAGCGCGTTCAGGCGCACCTCGACTTCCTGCAGCGCGAAGGGCTTGATGAGGTAGTCGTCGGCGCCGGAGTCGAAGCCAGCCAGCTTGTTCTCCAACGAATCGCGCGCGGTCAGCATCAGCACCGGCGTCTGCTTGCGCGCTTCGTTGCGCAGCTTGCGGCAGACCTCCAGACCGTCCAGCCCTGGAAGGTTGAGGTCGAGCACGATGGCGTCGAAGTCATGGACCACCGCCAGGTGCAGGCCGGTGACGCCATCGGCCGCGAAATCGACGGTATGGCCGCGGTCTTCGAGGAAGTCCCCGAGATTGGCGGCGATGTCCTGGTTGTCTTCGATGACGAGAATGCGCATGTGACCTTCCTAGATGATGGACATTCGACCGGCCGGTGCCGCCGTGGTTCCGCACGGCATGAATGCGGCTTCGCCCGTCGAGGGAGAGCTTAACGATTCTGCCAGAGCCACCGAAGTGCGCGGATCACCGCGTGCAGACGCGCTCGCGCACGTCCGACGCCAAACTTCAGCCAAACAAAGGCCCAGACACGGGGCCACCGTGCCTGGGCCAAAAAGGTATTGCCCCGATTACCGTAACCTGCATCGACCAGATTGCTGACTTGGAAGAGCGGCAGTGCTGCGGTAGACACAGGCTACGCTGATTTCGATTAAACGGTCGTTAAAAACCACCGTTAAATATTCGTTATTCATCCATGAAAAGGCCGTGTGAAGATCGCAGGATCAGCTAACTTCGCCGATCGTGCAGACATCCCCAGCGAACGCCAAATTCACCGTGCGGCGGCCCGTTTCAGGGCTTTTCGCCGGACCCGTTCGGCGAGGTAGGTGACGATCTCCCCTGCCACGTCCACTCCGCTGGCGTCCTCGATCCCTTCCAGCCCCGGCGATGCGTTGACTTCGAGCACCAGCGGACCGCGTTTCGAACGGATCAGATCGACACCGGCGATGCCCAGGCCAAGCACGCGCGATGCGCGGATTGCTACATCTTCTTCCGCCGCACTCGCGCGCACGCCTTTTGCGGTGCCGCCACGATGCAGGTTGGAGCGGAAGTCGCCCTTCGGCGCCTGGCGCTTCATCGCGGCGACGACGCGACCGCCGACGACGAAGCAACGCAGGTCGGCGCCGCGCGCCTCCTCGATGAACTCCTGGACGAGGAAATTGGCGTACAGGCCCCGCAGCGCCTCGATCACGCCCTGCGAGGCGGACAGCTTCTCGGTCAGCATCACGCCCGCACCCTGCGTGCCCTCGTTGAGCTTGATGACGTGCGGCGGCGCGCCGAGCATGGACAGCAGATCGTGCGTGTCGTCGGGGTTGTCGCCGAACACCGTGGTCGGCAGGCCGATGTGCTCGGCCGCCAGCAACTGGTGGCAGCGCAGCTTGTCGCGCGCCCGCAGGACCGCGTCGGAGGAATTCGGCGTCAGCGTGCCCATCAGCTCGAACTGACGCAGCACCGCCGAGCCGTAGCGTGTGATGGAAGCACCGATGCGCGGGATCACGGCCTGGTAACCCGAAATCGGCTTGCCCTTGTAGCGCATGCTGAATCCGTCGCTGGCGATGCGCATGTAGCAGCGCAGCGGGTCGAGCACGCGCACGCTGTGTCCCT
The DNA here is from genome assembly GCF_038446665.1 of Lysobacter sp. FW306-1B-D06B. Lineage (NCBI taxonomy): Bacteria > Pseudomonadati > Pseudomonadota > Gammaproteobacteria > Lysobacterales > Lysobacteraceae > Lysobacter > Lysobacter sp. FW306-1B-D06B. Next base: position 4,040,012 of record NZ_CP151802.1, read on the forward strand.
GCTCGCGGGAGGCCTCCACCAGCCGGCGTGTCGAGTAGAGCTTGCTGTTGCGCGAGAGGATCGCCAGTTTCATGAAGGTCGGCGGTGAGGTGGTTGTGGGGGAAGGGAAAACGGCGGCTCAGCCGTCGACGCGACGGAACGCGAACGTTCGAGCGGTTCGTCCGATCCGCGATGCCCCTGCCGTCCGTGCAGGAAGGAGCGGCCCGGATCGACCGTGAACCTGCGGGCCAGCGCGGTGCGCCCCAGCAGCATCGGGAACAGCATCCCGCGGCGATCCGACAGGTTGATTTCAATCTCGCGCTGGACGCCCGCCAGCGCCAGCGTGGTGCGAACGAACACCCGGCGCGTGCAGTGGCCGCCCGAATCGGTGACCTCGCGCTCATCGAAGATGGGCGCGGCGGCCTCGATCATGCCGGCGCCGTGGCCGGGACTCAGGCAGAAGCCCACCCACGGCCCGCCGCCCTCGAAGAACTTCCACTGCGAATCCACGTGCAGCGCCGAACTGCGCGCGCCGCTGTCGACCTTCGCGCGAAGCCGCCCGATGCCCAGGTCCGGCAGGGCTGCCCACTCACGCCAACCGAGCACGATCTTGCTTGCCATCGCGCCTCCAGGACGTTGCCTGAAAGACAAAAACGGCGGCCACTGTAAAGCAGGCCGCCGTCGCAATTGTTTGGAGCGGGTGATGGGAATCGAACCCACGCTAGCAGCTTGGGAAGCTGCAGTTCTACCATTGAACTACACCCGCACGCGCTGAAGTCTATGCCGCCGCGTGGAGGCTTGGCAACGCGGCGCCCGGTGAAACAGTCCCGGGCGCCGCGTGCCGGTTCAGGCGGGTGCCGGCCTCAGAAACCGCCGCCGAAGCTGACGAACAGCGTGGCGTCGTTGCCGCCCTTCTGGGCGACGGTGAGGCTTGCGCCGATGTCGGTCTGCAGACCGAACAGCTGCGTGCGAGCGCCCATCAGCAGCGTGCCGTAATCCTGGTCGTACGACAGACCGGGCACGGCGTAGGAGCCCACGCCCGGCAGCGAGCGCAGCGAGGCGGTGGCCTCGTCGGCGCTGTCCTCGAACTCGTGGTCATAGGTGAGCTTGGCGTAGGGCTGCAGGTGGTCGTTGAGCGCGTAGTTGACCTGCCAGCCGACGCTGCCGATCAGTGAGTCGAACTCCTGCTTGCCGAACGACAGCGCGGTCGCCTCGGTGCTGTTCTCGTCGTAGGCATCGACTTCGATCGTCTGCGAGAGCAACTGCACGACCGGGCCGTGCTTGAACGCGCCGTCGCCGAAGTTCCAGCCGGCGTTGATTGCAGCGGTCAGGTTGGTGCCGTCGGGCGAGCCGCTGTGCACGCGCGAGGTCGGGCCCAGGTTCACGCGACGATCGATGTCATACGACACCCAGGTGTAACTGACCTGGCCGTTCACCCACGCCGCGCCGCCGGTCCAGCCCAGGTAGCCGCCGAGGCTGGCATCGTCCTGGTCCCACCCGCCGCGGTTGAGGCCCCAGTCCATCTTCTGCTGGCCGTAGCCGGCGAAGCCACCGTACACGAGGCCGCCGTTCGCCCAGTCGAGGCCGACGCTCAGCGTCGGGCCGAAGCCGTCGTAGTTGTCGCCATGGCCGTAGCGCTGCGAATCGCCGCGCACGTCGGCCCACCAGCGCATGCCGTCCACATCCGGACGCGAGGCGGCCTGCGCGCCGACGCGATCGGCGCGGGCGCGACCGACCATCGCTTCGGAATGCGGCAGCACGGCGAGCTGGCGCGGCGCGTCGAGCAACGACAGCGCGTAGTCGGCCAGGATTTCATGGGCCTTCGTGGTGGGATGCACACCGTCGGCGAAGACGTAGGTGTCCGGCGCGTTCGGCGTGGCGTACGTGCCGGGGTTGCAGGTGATCGACTGCGCCGTCACCTGCGGATTGCAGGCCGTTCCGGTGGTGTTGGTGATGCCGTACGGCGCCGGGTTGGCGACGATCTCGCGCAGCAGGCTGAACGTGTCGACCGGGATGAAGCGCGCTCCCGCCGAGGCCAGGCCGCTATACAGGCCGTTGTTGTAGCCCGTCGCCAGCGCCGTACCCGCCGCAGCGCCGGCCGCGCCCTGCGCGCGGAACTGCGGGGTGATGCCCAGGTCCGGCACGTTCGGCACGAGGATGTACTGCGCGCCGGCGTTCTGCAGCGTCATCACGTTGGCGACCTGTCCGGTGACGGCGGCGCCGACGATCGCCTGCGCCTGGGCAGGCGCGGCGGCCGCGGCGAACAGGTCGTTCGCGCCGCCCCACACCGTGTACAGCGCATTGGGATCGGCAGCACCGCCATTGGCGGTGAGGTACCGGCTGATCTGCGAACGCAGCGACAGCGTCGGCAGCTGCGGCGTCAGGCCCGCGCGATCGGTGCTGACCATGGCGCCGCCGATGGCGTAGTTGGTGCCGCCCTGGTTGAAGGCGGCGCCGTTGGTGCCCAGCTCGGTGGCCACGTGTTCCGACCAGACCAGGCCCGGGTTGGTGGTGAAGCGGCCCAGGATCGCCGCCGAAGCCCCGGCCTGCGCCACCAGCGCCGGACGGAAATAGCCCGCGTCGGTGAGGCTGTCACCGAAAAACACGGTCTGCGAATAGTCCTGCGCAAAGGCCGGCGCGGTCGCCAACGCGAGGGCGGCGGCGAGCACGGAGCGGACGGGTGTCATCATCGGGGTTCCTTTGGATGTTCTGGCGGTGGTCCGGGTACATACGCCCGCGGATGGCCGAATCGAACCACGCGTTGACGGCGCACTCACGCCGCACTGCGTCAAAAACCATGCCGACTGGCCGCCCGTGGCGACGGCGGCGACAATACGCCAATGCAGATTCTTTTGAACGGCGAGCCGCGCGCTATCGCGGCGCAGACCACCGTGCTCGAGCTCGTGAAGGCCGAAGGGCTGGGCGAGCGCCGCGTCGCGGTGGAGGTCAACGGTGAAATCATCCCGCGCGGTCGGCACGCCGAGCATGCGCTTGCGGACGGCGATCGGGTCGAGATCGTGCATGCGTTGGGTGGGGGGTGAGGCCACGCGCTTGCGAGCCACTGGCTCGCGCGTGACCGAATGCCCGGCCATCGATGGCCGGGCCGGGCTGTTCCGAAGCCCGCGGCGCGGCGCCATGGAAGGCACACGACTCGTTCATCGAAACCTTGAGCACACCAGCGCCAAGCTCGCCGCGACGCGCCTTCGCTCCCCGCCCCAACCCTCCCCAGCAAGGGGAGGGAGTCGAACCCACTGCTAAACTAGCGCGATGACCGCTCCGCTCTCCCCCCTGTTTCCCGCCGATCCGCTGGTGATCGCCGGCAAGGCCTACGCCTCGCGCCTGCTCACCGGGACCGGCAAGTTCGTCGACCTCGAACAGACCCGCCAGGCCACCGACGCTGCCGGCGCGCAGATCGTCACCGTCGCCATCCGCCGCACCAACATCGGCCAGAACCCCGGCGAGCCGAACCTGCTCGACGTGCTGCCGCCGCAGCAGTTCACGATTCTGCCCAACACGGCCGGCTGCTACACCGCCGACGACGCCGTGCGCACGTGCCGCCTGGCGCGCGAACTGCTCGACGGCCATTCGCTGGTGAAGCTGGAAGTGCTCGGCGACCAGAAGACGCTCTACCCCGACGTCGTGCAGACGCTGGCCGCCGCCGAGCTGCTGGTGAAGGACGGCTTCGACGTGATGGTCTACACCTCCGACGATCCGATCCTGGCCAAGCGCCTGGAAGAGATCGGCTGCGTCGCGGTGATGCCGCTGGCCGCGCCGATCGGCTCGGGCCTGGGCGTGCAGAACAAGTACAACCTGCTGGAGATCGTCGAGAACGCCAAGGTGCCGATCATCGTCGACGCCGGCGTGGGCACCGCGTCCGATGCGGCCATCGCGATGGAACTGGGCTGCGACGGCGTGCTGATGAACACCGCCATCGCCGGCGCGAAGGATCCGGTGCTGATGGCCCATGCGATGCGGCTGGCGGTCGAGGCCGGCCGCGCCGCGTTCAAGGCCGGACGCATCCCGCGCAAGCGTTTCGCCTCCGCCTCGAGCCCGATCGACGGGCTCATCGGCTGATGAGCGACACCCCACCCAAGGGCAAGCTCCCGCCCAAACCCTTCACGCTCGAAGAAGGCCGCCGACAGGTCCGCAGCTTCGTGCTGCGCCAGGGCCGTTTCACCGAAGCGCAGCAACGCGCGTTCGACACGCTGTGGCCGCGCTACGGGCTGGATTACACCGGCACCCTGCGCGACCTCGACGCCGCCTTCGGCCGTCATGCCAAGCGCGTGCTGGAGATCGGCTTCGGCAACGGCGAGGCCCTGCGCTACGCGGCCCAGAACGACCACGAACGCGACCTCATCGGCATCGAAGTGCATGCGCCCGGCGTTGGCCGGCTGCTCAATGCACTCGCGCAGGACGAGGCCGACCACGTCCGCCTGTACCACCACGACGCGGTGGAAGTGCTGCGCAACGAGATCGCCGACGGCTCGCTCGACGAAATCCGCATCTACTTCCCCGACCCGTGGCACAAGAAGCGCCACAACAAGCGGCGCCTGGTGCAGCCGGAGTTCGCGGCGTTGCTCGTGACCAAGCTGGCCGCCGATGGCCGCTTGCACCTCGCCACCGATTGGCAGGACTATGCGGAACAGATGTGGGACGTACTCGATGCCACGCCGGGCCTTGTCAATCGCGCCGGCCCGCGCGGCAGCGTCGAGCGGCCGCAGTGGCGGCCGCAGACCCACTTCGAAACCCGCGGCCAGAAGCTAGGCCACGGCGTGTGGGACCTGCTGTACGACAAGCGCCGGGATTCGTGATTCGGGATTCGAGATTGGATACAGCCCGCCACCGTAGCCTTGTTTCGACCAGCAGCGTTGCAGGCGCGCACGCCTGCCTTCGCGAATCCCAAATCCCGAATCCCGACTCCCGCGCCTGATGGACACCGCGCTGCAGCTCACCACCGACATGAAGCTCGTGCTCGGGCTGGTGGGCTTCACGATGGTGATGTTCCTGTTCGAACGCATCCGCGCCGACGTCGTCGCGCTGGTCGTGCTGGTGCTGCTGGGCCTGTCGGGCCTGGTCGAGCCGGACGAGCTGTTCAACGGCTTCTCCGGTAACGCCGTCATCAGCATCGTGGCGACGATGATCCTCGGCGCCGGCCTGGACCGCACCGGCGCGCTGAACCGCCTGGCCGGCTGGTTGCTGCGCCGCGCGAAGGGCATGGAACAACGGCTGTTGCTGCTCACCACCGCCGTGGCCGGCATCAACTCCTCGATCATGCAGAACCCCTCGGTGATGGCGCTCTACATGCCCGTCGCCGCGCGGATTTCCTCGCGCACGGGGCTGGCGCTGCCGCGCCTGCTGCTGCCGATCGCCGCCGCCATCATCATGGGCGGTGCGCTGACGATGGTCGGCAACTCGCCGCTGATCCTGCTCAACGACTTGTTGATGGCGGCCAACAGCAACCTGCCCTCGGGTGCGGCGACGCTGGAACCGCTGAAGATGTTCGCGCCGCTGCCGATCGGCCTGGCGCTGCTCGCCGCCTCGCTGGCCTACTTCCACTTCTTCGGCGACAAGTCGCTGCGCAAGGAAGAGGACGTCAGCAAGGGCGCCACGCCCGCGCGCACGCAGAGCTATTTCGCCAAGGCCTACGGCATCGACGGCGACGTGTACGAACTCACCGTCACCGCCGACAGCCCGCTGGTCGGCATGTCGCTGGGCGAGGCCGAAGCGCTGCACGGCGCACCGCTGCTGCTGGCGCTCAAGAGCGACGGCGAGGCCCGCCTGGCGCCGCCGGCCGACACGCGCATCTGGGTCGGCAGCGTGCTCGGCGCGATGGGCCCGAAGCAGCAGGTCAGCGACTTCGCGCAGAACCATTTCCTGCGGCTGTCCTCGCGCCTGCGCAATTTCGGCGACCTGTTCAATCCCAGCCGCGCGGGCATTTCCGAAGCGGTGGTGCCGGCCACCTCGAAATTCATCGGCAAGAACGGCCGCGACCTGCAACTGCGCAAGCAGATGGGCCTGAGCCTGCTGGCGATCAACCGCGACAAGACCGTGCTGCGCGAGAACGTGCGCGACGTGAACCTGCGCGCCGGCGACATGCTGGTCTTCCACAGCATCTGGACCGACCTGCACGAAGCGGCCGCGAGCAAGGACCTGGTCGTCGTCACCGACTACCCCAAGGGCGAGCAGCGTCCGCACAAGTTCAAGATCGCCATGGCGATCTTCGCCATCTCGATGCTGCTGGCGTTGTCCTCGCGCCTGCCGGTGTCGATCGCGCTGATGACCGGCGTGGCCGGCATGCTCATCGCCGGCGTGATCCACATCGACGAGGCGTACGCGGCGATCAACTGGAAGACCGTCTTCCTGATGGCCTGCCTGATTCCATTGGGCTGGGCGATGGATTCCAGCGGCGCGGCGGCGTGGGTGGCCGGCCACACCATCGAACGATTGCCCACGGGCACGCCGGTTTGGCTGTTGGAAATCATGGTGGCGCTGTTCACCACCTTGTTCTCGCTGGTGATAAGTCATGTCGGCGCGACGATCGTGACCGTTCCACTGGCGATCAACCTCGCGCTCGCCGCCGGCGGCAACCCGACCGCCTTCGCGCTGATCGTCGCGCTGTCGGCCTCCAACAACTTCATGACTGCCTCGAACCCCGTGATCTCGATGATCACCGGCCCCGCCGGCTACACCGGCAAGGAGCTGTGGAAGATCGGCGGTCCGCTGTCGCTGATCTATACAGTGGTGATCGTGGCGATGGTCAATTTGATGTATTGACGGGCGGGAATCGGGAATCGGGAATCGGGAATCGGGAATCGGGAAGAGCTTCCCAGATCCGTCATCCCGGCGAAGGCCGGGACCCAGGCCCGTAACGCACGGGCACACCCACGCCGGCATCACCGTCATTCCCGCGAAGGCAGGGTCTTTTGGGCCGCCGAATGGCGGCACCATCCAACTCTCTGCTGCGGCAAGGCGTGATGAGTCGGGAACTTGGGTCCCCGCCCACGCAGCCTTGAATCAACAGCTAGAGCAGGCTGCATTGCGATGCGGCGACGCACCGCTCTTCGCATGACATCTTATGGCGAGATCGCGAAGCGGATCAGTTCCGCTCACCCGATGAGGCCGAACGCCTTCGCCACCACCACCGCCCACAGCCCGAGCACCGCAAGGAAATTGACGGTGAACACCAGGCCACGCAGGCGCACGTTGGCGGTCGGGATCTGCACCAGGCTGTGCAGCACGCGGCCGGCGACGAAGATCCACGCCAGCACCTGAGTCACGGGGCTGATGTCGTTGGAGAGGATCAGCAACAAACAGGCTACGTGGAAGAACAGCGGCCACTCGAACTGGTTCGACAGATTCGCGCTGATCCGCGGCTCGATCTTCGACCACGGATTGCTGCCATCGGCGCGACGGCCGATACCCCAGACGGCCGGGGCCCGCGCAACGGTCAGCAGTACGTAAAGGAATGCGGCCCACGCCACGTGCGCCGCCATGGGAACGATCAGTGAGTGCGGCACGAATTCCCCTTCGCTTTGCAATCAGGTTGGGATCGCGATTGTCGTGGCCGCAAGCCGTGCGCACGCGTCAGCGCGCGCTGCCTCCCAACCACACCGCCCCTTCGCGTACGACCACCTCCACCGCCCGCAGCGATTCACCGCGGCACGGCCCGGCCACGCACTCGCCGCCGGCCAGTTCGAAGCTCGCCCCGTGCGCGGCGCAGACGAGGAAGCCGTCCTTGCTCTTGAGGAACTGGCCCGGCGCCCAGTCGAGGCGACGCCCGGCGTGAGGGCAGATGTTCAACCAAGCCCTAACGTGATCGCCATCACGATACAGAATGAGGGATTCGGCATCGCCGTCGAGGGTCGCCTCGACCTCGGCGAAAGCCCCGTCGGGCAAGCGTTCCAGCGTTACGAGCGGGTCCGCCGGGGCGGCCCCTTCGTTCGAAATGCTTAACGAAGTTCTCACACCATCGCTCATGGCTGGCCCGATACTCGCCTCCCCGGCGCTTGTTGCCGCATTGTGTCACGACGCAATCCGATGTTCGCCCAGACCTTCCGCTTCGGTACTTCCCACTTCCATTCGCGCGTGCGTTCGGCCTTCGAGCCGCGCAAGCCGCGCCACCGCGTGCTGCGCTTCGCGCTCGGCGTCGTAGGCCTCGGCGTGCTGGCGGTGCTCGTGGCGTTCTCGGTGGCGCTGGGCGCTGCGATGATCGCCGCCGGCATGCTCTACAAGCTGTGGAAGCAGCGCGGCAAGCGCCTGGCCCGCAACGCGGCCGATGTGCGCATCGTCGAAGGCGAGTTCCGCGTGGTGGGCCAGCCGGAGCTGGAATCGCGCCCCCGCTCGCACACGTCGCTCTAAGCGTATGGGCGACGTGATCGCGGCCTTGCCGCAACCGCGCGTCCCGGTCCGTGGCACGGACCAGACCTTCCCCGTACACCGCATTTATTGCGTCGGCCGCAACTTCGCCGACCACGCCCGCGAAATGGGCGCGGCCGTTCCGGCCTCGCGCGCCGATCGCGGCACGCCGGTGTTCTTCCTCAAGCCCGCCGACGCCATCGCGCTGCAAAGCGACGTGCCGTATCCGCCGGGCACGAACGACCTGCACCACGAAGTCGAACTCGTCGTCGCGCTGGGCCAGGATGCGCCGCCCGGCGTGCTCGATCCGGCCGATGCGCAGCGTCTGGTCTACGGTTACGCCGTTGGGCTCGACCTGACCCGCCGCGACCTGCAGGGCGCCGCCAAGGCCAAGGGCCTGCCGTGGGATACCGGCAAGGCGTTCGACCATGCCGCGCCGATCAGCGCGATCGTTCCCGCCTCCGAGGTCGGCGAACTGGGCGAGCGCTCGCTCAGCCTCACCATCAACGGCGAGACGAAACAGAACGGCTCGCTTGCCGACCTCATCTGGACCGTGCCCGACATCCTGCACGAGCTGTCGAAGCTGTACGCCCTGCGTGCCGGCGACCTGATCTTCATGGGCACGCCGGCGGGCGTCGGGCCGCTGCAGCCGGGCGACCGGTTCCATGCGGTGCTCGAGGGCATCGCCGAGCATTCGGGCCGGATCGTCGCCGCCTGAGCGGTATAGTCGGCGGCACCGGGCCGGCCCCGGTTCCATCCAATCAACCCAGGAGACCGCAACGCCATGGGCCTGATGACCGAGTTCAAGGAATTCATCTCGCGCGGCAACGTCGTCGATCTCGCCGTCGGTGTGGTGATCGGTGCGGCCTTCGGCAAGATCGTGACGGCGCTGGTGGACGGCATCGTGATGCCCGCGATCGGCGCGTTCACCAAGGGCGTGAGCGTCAGCGACTGGAAATACGTCATCAAGTCGGCCCAGCTGGATTCGGCCGGCAAGGAAGTCGCCGCCGAGCTGGCGATCCGCTACGGCATGTTCATCCAGACGATCATCGACTTCACGCTGATCGCGCTGGTGATCTTCCTGTTCCTGAAGGCCTACAACCGCGTGCGCACGCCCGCTGCCGCACCGGCGACGCCGGAAGACGTGCTGCTGCTGCGCGAGATCCGCGATTCGCTGAAGAAGTAAGGCGCAACTGCGCCGACGCTCTGCCAGGCACGCCACGGAGCCGTCGTCCCGGCGAAGGCCGGGATGACGTTGTTCTGGTCGGCGACGGGCCTCACGGAATGACAGCACGAGCCGCGTCACCCGCGCCCAACCGGCTTCGGCCACACCCGGCAAATTTTCGCGCACCGTCGCGTGACTACCGACACCCTGCCCCCGCGCGGCGACTTGCTACCCTCGGCGTTTCGTCCGTTTTCGACTCACCCAGGGGAGCTGTTTGATGCGCGCAATGCTGTCGGTGGCGATCGCCACCTGTCTGTTCGCTGCCACCGCCGGTGGCCACGCCGCGCAGCGCGAGACGCGCATCCCCGACAACGCCATCGCCACCGCCGCGCAACTGCGCGAGACGGCGCTGAAGAGCGATCTGGGCTACCGCATCACCGAATCGCTGACCACCGAAGTCGGCCCGCGCCTGGCCGGCAGCGAAGCCGACGCGCGCGCCGTCGCGTGGGCGGTGGCCAAGTTCAAGGAACTGGGCTTCGACAAGGTCTGGACCGAGCCGGTCACCTTCCCGAAGTGGGAACGCCGCAGCGAGTCGGCGCAGGTCGTCGGCGCCAACCGACAGCCGCTGCACCTGACCGCGCTCGGTGGAAGCCCGGCGGGCACGGTCGAAGCGCTGGTCGTGCGCTTCGCCGACCTGGCCGCGCTGGAAGCCGCGCCGGCCGGTTCGCTCGCCGGCAAGATCGCCTTCGTCGACTACAAGATGGAACGCGCCCGCGACGGCGCCGGCTACGGCCCGGGCTCGCGCGTGCGCAGCAAGGGCCCGTCGGCGGCGATCCGCGCCGGCGCCAGCGCCTACCTGATGCGCTCGGCCGGCACCGACTCGCACCGCAACCCGCACACCGGCATCACCCGCTTCGACGAAGGCCTCACGCCGATTCCGTCCGCGGCGCTCGCGGTGCCCGACGCCGACCAGCTCGCCCGCCTGCTGGCACTCGGCAAGCCGGTGACCGTGCGCGTCGCGCTGGACTGCGGCTGGGACGGCACCTACACCTCGCAGAACGTCATCGGCGAGATCCGCGGCAGCAAGAAGCCCGACGAGGTCGTGCTGATCGGCGGCCACCTGGATTCGTGGGACCTGGGCACCGGCGCCATCGACGACGGCGCGGGCGTCGGCCTGACCATGGCCGCCGCCAAGCTCATCGGCGATCTCAAGCAGCACCCCGCCCGCACGATCCGCGTGGTCGCCTTCTCCAACGAAGAACAGGGCCTGCACGGCGGCAAGGCCTATGCGGTCGCGCATGCCAGCGATGTCGCCCGGCACCAGATCGCCGCCGAAAGCGACTTCGGCGCCGGCCGCATCTACGCCTATTCCAGCTCCGCGCCTGAATACGCCAAGGCCGCCGACGCGCAGATCGCGCAGGCGCTGGAGCCGCTGGGCATCGAGTACACGCCCGGTCAGGGCGGCGCGGGCCCGGACATCGGTCCCTCGGCCGCGAACGGCGTGGCCTGGGCGCGACTTGCGCAGGATGGAACGGACTACTTCGATTTTCACCACACCCCGGACGACACGTTCGATAAAATCGACCCGCAGGCGCTGGCGCAGAACGTCGCGGCCTACGCGGTGTTCGCTTATCTGGCGGCCTCGGCGGACGGCGATTTCGGCAGCGAGCCAGCGACTCCCCCGTCCGACAAGAAGTAAATGAAGTGGCCCAGCGGTACGACGAACAGGTTGATACCGCGGTAGACCCGATCACGGGACTGCATCGCCTCGGCGCGAACGGCCCCAGCCTGGCGACCGCCATCGCGGTCGCCGGTGCGACCAAGCGCCGCATCGCGCTGCTGCACATCGACGTGGACATGTTCCGGTCGATCAACACCAACATGGGCACGACGACGGGCGATCAGGCGCTGGCCGCCATCGCCCAGCGCCTTCGCCGCGCCGTGCCGCGCGAAGGCTGGATCTGGCGCCTGACCAGCGACGAGTTCGTCATCGGCATCGGCTACCGCGACGGCGAGCTCGACGGCGGCGGCCTGGCCGAGCGCCTGCGCGACGCCTTCGAGACGCCGCTGTCGATCCCGCCGTACACGTTGCCGGTGACGCTCTCCATCGGCATCGCCGTGTTCCCCGACCACGCGCCGAACGCCGCCACGCTGTTGTCGAAGGCGGAAGAAGCGCTGCGTCGCGTCAAGCAGGACGGTCTGAACAACGTCGGCCTGTATTCGGCGGCGGTGGATCGCGCCGCGCCGAACGACGGCTTCGCGCAGCGTTTCGTCGAAGCGCTCGATCGCGGCGAATTCCGCCTCTACTACCAGCCGCAGGTCGCCGCGCACGACGGCGGCGTCACCGGTTTCGCCGCGCTGCTGCGCTGGCAGACCGAACGCGGACTGTTGCGACCGAGCCAGTTCCTGGAGCCGATCAACCGCGTGGGTTTGTCCGCGCGCCTGGGCGCGTGGGTGGTGGAGTCGGCGATTTCACAGCTCGCGCAGTGGCGCGCGGAAGGGCTGGATTACCTGTCGATGTCGGTGCACCTGTCCGGCCCGCTGCTGGTGCAGCGCGATTGCCTGGACCGCATCGGCGGGCTGCTGCATCGCTACGGTTTGCCGGGCAATGCGCTCGAGTTCGAGATTCCCGAAAGCGTGCTGGTCACCGACAGCCATCGCGTGCACGACACGCTCGCCGGCCTGCGCGCGATGGGCGCGACGCTGACGGTGCAGGACTTCGGCCTGGGCGGGCTCAGCTTCGCCGCGCTCGGCCAATACCCGCTGGACCGCATCAAGATCGATCGCAGCTTCATCCGCAACGTCGCCAGCGACCCGCGCAGCGCGGCGATCGTGCGCGGCATCATCGCGATGGGTCACCAGTTGGGCATGAAGGTAATCGCCAAGGGCGTGGAGAGCGAGGCCGAACTGGGCTTCCTGCGCCGCAACCATTGCGATTTCTTCCAGGGCTATCTGTTCAGTCCGTCGCAACCGGCGGACCAGTTGGGCGAAATGGTGCGCAAGCGCTTCCTGCTGCCCGGCGCGTTCGCGGCGACGCGGCCGGAACGCACGCTGCTGCTGCTCGACGATGAAGAGAACGTGCTGCGCTCTCTGGTGCGCCTGTTCCGTCGCGACGGTTACCAGATACTCACCGCCAGCAGCACGCGCGAAGCGTTCGATCTGCTGGCTAGCAACTCCGCGCAGGTGATCCTCTCCGACCAGCGCATGGCCGACATGAGCGGCACCGAGTTCCTCACCCGCGTGCGCGACCTGTACCCGGACACCATCCGCATGGTGCTGTCGGGCTACACGGACCTGGCGACGATCACCGAGGCGATCAACCGCGGCGCGATCTACCGCTTCCTCACCAAGCCGTGGAACGACGAGGAACTGCGCGAGCACATCCTCGATGCGTTCCGCGCGCATGAGCGGCGGGCGGCGGGCGAGTCGGTCTACTGAGCCGGCGGAAGCGATCGATCCGGGCAGACGCGATCCGTCAGGCCATCCCGTCATCCCGGCGAAGGCCGGGACCCAGGCCCTCGCCGTCTCCGCCCACATCTCGTCATCCCGCGAAAGCTGGGATCCATTTGGCTCTGCGCCCTGCGTTAGGCGCAGCGGTACGAAACGGTGATCGCGAGACTTCACCGCCACCACTCCGCCGCCCCTCACCCCAACCCTCTCCCGCCGGGAGAGGGGCTCAGGTGCCGTCATCCCGGTGAAGGCCGGGACTCAGGCACGAAGTCTTGGATGCGGCCCGCATATCGTTTCAAAATATATACATTGCCGTTAAACGATAAGTGAGATATCGTCCGGCAATAAACGTCCGGGAGAGCCACCGTGGTCCAGACCCCGTCCGCCGCGCTCGGCGCGTCGCGCTTCCTGCTCATCCTCATGCGAGTGCTGAACCTCGCCACGGGCATCGGGCTGGTCGTCGCCTTCGTGGCCACCTTCCCGTTCGCCTCGACCTTCTTCGAGTTCTTCAGCAAGCGGCCCGCGAGCATCGACCCGTCGTGGCTGCTTCCGGTGCTCCGGACCTGGATGCTGCTCGCGCTGCCGATGGTCGCCGCCGTCCACGTCTCGCTCTCGCGGCTGCTGGACGTGGTCGGCACCGTCGGCGCCGGCGATCCGTTCGTGCCGGAGAACGCCGTGCGGCTGAAGACCATCGCCTGGTGCGTGCTCGTCACCCAGCTGCTCGACCTGGCCTTCGGCGTGATGGCGGCGTTGATCAACGCCGCGGGCTCGAACATCGAGTGGAAGTTCTCGCTCACCGGCTGGCTCGCGGTGGTGCTGCTGTTCGTGCTGGCGCGGGTGTTCGAGGAAGGCACGCAGCTGCGCGACGACCTGGGAACGATGATCTGACATGGCCATCTTCGTGAAACTCGACGAAGTGCTGCACGACCGCCGCATGACGCTCACCGAGCTGTCCGGCAAGGTCGGCATCACTCTGGCCAACCTGTCGATCCTCAAGACCGGCAAGGCGCGCGGCATGCGATTCGCGACGCTGGAGGCGATCTGCATCGCACTGGATTGCCAGCCCGGCGACCTGCTGGAGTTCCGCGCCGACGCACCCGGCGACTAGCTGCGCCCATCCACGCGACGAGGAGATTCGCGATGAATGCGATCACCTGGCTCCACATTGCCGCCGGCCTGACCGCACTGGCCGCCGGCACGGTGGCGGTGGCGGCGCGCAAGGGCGGCACCACGCACATGGCGGTCGGGCGCGGGTTCTGCGTGGCGATGCTCGTGCTCGGCATCACCGCGGCGGTGCTGTCGCCGCGCAAGACGCCGCCGGAATCGCCCGTCGGCGGGCTGATGGTGTGCTACTTCGTCGTCACCGCATGGATGGCGGCGCACCGCCGCGGCGCGCCGGGCTGGCCGGAACGCATCGCGTGCGCGGGCGGGCTGCTGCTGGGGCTGGCGATACTCGCCGGTGCCGTCGCCGCGGCGCGCGCTCACGTACCGAATCCCGCGCCACCGGGCCCGGTCGGTCTCTTCGTATTGGGCTCGCTGTGCCTGTGCGCGGGGCTGTTCGACCTGCGCTTCGTCCTGCGCGGCGCACTGTCGCCGACGCAGCGCATCACGCGTCACCTGGGCCGGATGTGCTTCGCACTGTTCATCGCCACCGGCTCGTTCTTCCTCGGCCAGCAGGACGTGATGCCGCAGGCCGTGCGCGGCTCGCCCGTGCTGATCGTGCTGGCGGTGGCGCCGTTCGGCGTGCTGCTGTTCTGGCTCGTGCGCGTGCGGCGATCGCGTCGGCTTCCGGCGATGCGCGCAACCTCCGGCTAGTGCATCGCCCCGCACGCGCGGGGGCGACGACCGGGCGCCGCGAAGCGCGGCGCCCGTCATGCTCAGTGCGCGCAGTCCAGCGTTTGCTGCGCTTCGTTCAACGCACCCAGCTCGATGCGCGAGATCGACAGCTGCAACGCACCGGCGCTTTCCAGCGTCATGACCGAGTCCAGCTTGCGCAGATCCGCGCCGGCCGTGCCGAAGCACTTCAGCAGGACACCGAAGCGAGTCCACTGCCCCGCCGGCAACTTCGACAGCGCCGCGCGGATCGGCAGGCTCGCCGGCTTGCAGCCTTCGCCGCAGGTCACGCCAATGGAGACGTCGCCCGCCGGCGCCTTGTCCGGACGCACCGTCAGCACCAGCATCACGTCGCCGTTGGCCTCGCGCATGAGGCTGCGCGGCGTCGAGGAAACGAGCGATACCGTCGCTGCCGGCTTGCCCGACCACGTGAAGCGCCGCGCGTCTTCCTGCGCTTCGTGGTCGACGGCGGTGACTTCCAGGCTGCCGTCTGGCAGCTTTGCCGGCACGGTCGTCACGTCGAGCTTCTGTCCGGCCGCATTCGACAAGCGCAGCACGATGCCGTCGGCGAGCGATCCGCGCCCGTAAAACGTGCCCGCTTCCGTCTGCCCGGCCTTCACGCCCGACTCCTCCGGCAGCGCGGCGAGGTTGCCGTCGTCGGCATAGGTCAGGCCGAAGCCGAAGGCGAACTGCGGGTTGTAGTCCTTCTGCCCGACGTTGTTGGCGACCTGCGCGGCGTCGCGCGGCCAGCTGAAGCTGAGCTTGCCCTTGAAGTCGTGCTGCACGCTGCCATCGGGCTTGCGCAGCAGGACGTCGGCGATGCCGCCGCCTTCCGAGCCCGGCAGCCACGCTGCGACGAAGGCATCGGACGCGTTGATCTCGCGGTTCATCCACAACGGACGGCCGCTGAGGAACACCGACACCACCGGGATGCCGGCGGCCTTGAGGCGCTGCATCAGCTTGAGGTGTTCGTCGTTGCCCGGGCGGAAGAGCAGGTTCGGGATGTCGCCCTGGAACTCCGCGTACGGATCCTCGCCGAACACCACGATCGCCACGTCCGGCTTCTGCGTGAAGCTGCCATCGACCGACAGCACCGCTTCGCCGCCGGCCGCCTTGGCCTGCTGCGCGATGCCTTCGAAGATCGAGTCGGCGTTGGGGAAGTCGGCGCGCTTGTTGCCGGTGCCCTGCCAGCTGAGCGTCCAGCCGCCGGCCTGCTTGCCCACGTCGTCGGCGCCGTCGCCGGCGACGAGGATGCGCTGGTTGGGCTGCAGCGGCAGCACGCGATCCTGGTTCTTCAGCAGCACCAGCGATTCGCGCACGGCCTGGCGCGCGACGGCGCGATGCTCGGGCGCACCGAGCAGCTCGAACTTGCCGCCCACCGCACGCTGCGACGGCTTGCCGGCCTCGAACAGGCCCAGCCGGTACTTCACGCGCAGGATGCGGCGCACTGCATCGTCGAGCCGCTCCTGCGAAATCTCGCCGGCCTTCACTGCGGCGAGCGTGGTTTCGTAGAAGCCCTTCCAGCTGTCGGGCGCCATCGCCATGTCGAGGCCGGCGTTGATCGTCGCCGGGCAGTCGGTGATGGTGCAGCCTTCGACCTGGCCGTGGCCGTTCCAGTCGCCCACGACGAAGCCGCCGAAATTCATCCGCCCCTTCAGCGCGTCGGTGAGCAGCGACTTGTTGCCGTGCATCTTCACGCCGTTGACGCTGTTGAACGAGGCCATGACGGATTGCGCGCCGGCCGCGATCGCCGGCGGATAGCCCGCCGCGTGGATGCGCACCAGTTCGGCTTCGCTGAGCTGCGTGTCGCCCTGGTCTTCGCCGTTGGCGGTGCCGCCGTCGCCGAGGAAATGCTTCACGGACGAAATGACGTGCCGCCCGTCGAGGAACTCCTTCGTGCCGACCTTGCCCTGCAGGCCCTCCACCATCGCGCCGGCGAAGCTGGCCACGACATCGGGCGATTCGGAATAGCCTTCGTACGAACGGCCCCAGCGATCGTCCTGCGGCACCGCGACGGTCGGCGCGAACGCCCACTCCATGCCGGTGGTGCGCGTCTCCAGCGCGGTGATCTCGCCGATGCGGCGCAGCAGTTCCGGATTGCGCGTGGCGCCCAGGCCGATGTTGTGCGGGAACAACGTCGCGCCGACGATGTTGCTCTGACCGTGCACGGCGTCGATGCCGAAGACCACCGGAATCGCCTTGCCGCCGCCGGAAGTGTCCATGGACGCTTCGTAGAACGCGTCGGCGAGCGCGAGCCACTGCGCGGGCGTGGCGTTGTACTGGCCGTCCGGGTCGGAATTGCCGCCGGCGAGGACCGAGCCCAGCCGGTACTTGCGCAGGTCCTCCGGCTTGATGCTGCTGATGTCGCCCTGCACGAGCTGGCCGACCTTCTCCTCCACCGTCATCGTCGCCATCAGATCGCTGATGCGCTTCTCCAGCGCAGGATCTTCCGGAAACGGCCATTTCACTTCGGGCCAGGGCGATTGCTCGGCCTGCGCCGTCGCGCTCGCGTCCTTCTTCTCATCGCCCTTGCATGCCGCCAATGCCAGCACGAGCGCCGTCATCAACAGGCCACCGCCGATCCGTCTCACGTTGCGTCCGTTCACCGCGTTCGACTCCTCTATGCGTTCGAGTTGGTTGGAGCGGGCCGCGCACGGCCCGCGGGTCCGCTCATGCCTGCACGGGCCGGCGCGCGCCCCAGACTTCCGGCGCGGCCTTGCAGTAGCGGTCGATGAATTCCTGCTGCGTTGGGAACTTCGCGACGGCCTCGTCGATGGGCCGGCGGATCTGCGAGAAGAAGCGCTCGAACTGCTCGTCGGGCAACGCCCGGGCCAGCGGATGATGCTGCTCCGGCACGATGCCCTGGCCGAGCATGACGTGCGTCCACGAATCCACGCGGAACAGTTCGTTCGCGCCCTGCCACGCATGCGCGCGTT
Organism: Lysobacter sp. FW306-1B-D06B; assembly: GCF_038446665.1. Lineage (NCBI taxonomy): Bacteria > Pseudomonadati > Pseudomonadota > Gammaproteobacteria > Lysobacterales > Lysobacteraceae > Lysobacter > Lysobacter sp. FW306-1B-D06B. The sequence continues at coordinate 4,057,730 of NZ_CP151802.1, forward strand.
CGCGCCAGGCGCGCAGGCGGATGGAGAGCGAATCGGGCACGTCCATCTGCCGGCACTGCTGCCACATCGGCTCGTCGCGCTGGTTGGCGTGGTAGTGCAGGATGATGAAGTCGCGAACGTGCTCCATCTCGATGCGGCTGGTGTTGTTGTAGACCTCCACCATCGACTGCGGGATGCCCTCGAACGGGAAGTCCTCGATCAGCCGCACGATCGCCGTCATCGCCAGGTGGATGCTGGTCGATTCCAGCGGCTCGATGAAACCGCTGGCCAGGCCGAGCGAAACCACGTTCTTGTTCCACGCCTTCAAGCGACGGCCGGAACGGAACGGCACCAGCCACGGATCGCGGATGGGCTTGGCCACCGCATCGCGCAGCAGGCTCGCCGTCGCCTCGTCGTCGGACATGTGGCGGCTGGAGAACACCCAGCCGGTGCCGACGCGATGCTGCAACGGGATGTGCCAACGCCAGCCGGCCTGGTGCGCGATGGCACGCGTGTACGGCACGGGCCCGCCGAGCGGCTCGGTCTGCACCGCCACCGCGCGATCGCACGGCAGCCACTGGTTCCAGTCCTCGTAGCCGGTCTTGAGCGTCTGTTCGATCAGCAGCCCGCGGAAGCCCGTGCAGTCGATGAAGAAATCGCCTTCGACAACCTGCCCGTCTTCCAGCACGAGGGCTTCGACGAAACCGGATTCGCCGTTCTGCCGCACTTCGCGGATCTTGCCTTCCAGTCGCTTGAGGCCGTAGCCCTCCGCCTTGCGGCGCAGGAAGCGCGCATACAGGCCTGCGTCGAGGTGATAGGCGTAATTGACCTGCGGCGTCGGCGGCAGCGCGAAGCGGTCCACGCGCGAGGCGACGGTTTCCAGGCAGAAATCGCCCAGCTCGGACTTCATGCCGCGCTTCAGGCTCTCCAGCCAGAAATGGTGGAAGCCGCACACCAGCGTGCTCTGCCCGGTGATGCCGAAGGGGTGGATGTAGCGCACGCCCGGGCGGATCCAGTTCTCGAAGGAGATCGACAGCTTGAACGTGCCCGCGACCTCGCGCAGGAACTCCTGCTCGTCGATTTGCACGAAGCGATGGAAGTTGCGGATCGGCGGCACGGTCGATTCGCCGACGCCGACGGTTCCGATCTGCTCGGACTCGATCAGCACCACCTCCAGCAGATCGCGGAACTGGTGCGTGAGCGCCATCGCCGCGAGCCAGCCCGCGGTGCCGCCGCCGGCGATCACTACCTTCCGCACTCTGCTCTTTTCCATTGCGTTATCTCCCGTCAACTTCGGCAAGCCACCGGACGCGCCGGCACTAACGATTGAGTTTGGCGATCAGCATCGCGCGCAACTGCCGCGCAAGCGTTTCGTCCACCGCACCGAGCGTGTTGCGCGCGGCGGGCGGAAGATGCTCGCCGGCGCGTTCGCCCGGGCCGAACACGTAGTAATCGAAGATCTCGCGCCAGGCCAGCTTCTCGCGCTCGGGTCGGTCGCGGATCGTCCACATCGCGTGGTACAGCGCGTGCATCGGCGTGGGCACGTACGCCGGAACGCTGCTCCACCAGTAGTTCACCAGCACGTTGAACGCTTCCAGCCCCTGCACGTGATGCCACCACAGGCTGGGAATGAAGATCGCGTCGCCCGGTTCCAGCACGGCGCTCTGCCCCGCCGCGAGCGCGTCGCGGAAACGTGGATAACGCTGGAAGTCCGGTGCGTCGAAGTCCACCACGCTCACCGCCTGCCCGCCCGGCGTCGGCTCCAGCGGACCCGGATACAAGTTGTGCACCTGCTCCGGCGGGAACAGCGTGAAACGGCGGCGCCCCACCGCACACACCGCGATGTTGTTGAGTGCGTCGTAATGGCACGAGGCGGTGACGCGGTTGCCGATCCAGATGCTCGGCGGCGCGTCGATGTTATGCGCGGCCAGGTTGAGGTCGTTCGTCTGGCGCAGGCCCGGCAGGCGCGTGTCCACGAGCAGCGAGGCGACGTAGTACGTGGGCGGTGCGGCATCGCCGGCATGCGCGGCGATCTCGTCGAGCACCTGCGCCAGTGCGCTGCGGCGGACCTCGCAATTCAGATCGGTGAAATCGTCGTTGTAGAACGGACGCCCCTTCACTTCGGGCGCGCCCCAGGAATAGGTGACCGGCTGGCCGTTGTCGAAGCGGCGCAGGTAATCCATCGCCGCCGTCATCGAAGGCGCGCCTTCCTTCACCAGCCCCCAGTCGCGCGCGATGCCGCGCAGCACCGCGGGCTTGCCGGAGGCGAGCAGTTCGTCGATGGGCAGCGCGTCCGCGCGCAGGCCGTCGATCTCCCGGATCCGCCCGATGACCTTGGCGCCCGCGTCGACGGCCACGTCGCCCATCAGGCATTCCCCGCCTGTTGCAGGCGGCGTTGCTTTTCCGCCATCAGGCGACGCAGGTTGTGCATCGAGGCGAGCACCAGGTACGCGCCTTCCAGATAGCCGGCGCGATGCAGTCCGTGCAATGCATCGGCGTCGAGCGCGGCAAGCCGCTCGCGGTCGATGCCGTGCAGTCCGGCCAGGCTGACGCGATGCTGCTCGTCCAGTTGCAGTTCCAGCGCGACCGGCTGGATCAGGCCGAGCGCGTCGAACGCGGCGAACATCGCCTTGCCCGCATCCACGCCATCGCGGATGCCGCGCAGCACGGAGGAGATGTGGTCCAGGTACGCGCTGTTGCCGCCGTGCGGCAGGAACACCGCCTCGCCTTCGCCCGTGGCGACGCGCGGGTGGTCCATGTCGACGTGGATGACCGGCTCGCGGCGCAGCTCGCCGTCCACGCGGCGCTCCTGGAAGCCGATCAGGAACGGCCCCTTCGCCACCGCGCCGGGCAGGTAGGCGGCGTTCCAGCGTTCGCCCTGCAGGAACAGGTTTTCCTTCGCCTCCAGGCCGAGCAGCGCCACGGCCTGCCAGTCGTCGCCGGCCGGATCCTTGCGGAAGAAGATCGGGTATTCGCGTTGCAGTTCGGCGAATTCGGTCGGGAATGCCACGACCATGCCGGTGTCGTCGCCGAACTCGCGGCCGAAGCGCGTGACGACGCGCAGATCCTTGTGCGTGATGTTGTTGAGCAGTTCGTATCGGGCCATGAGATTGCGACGGAGAGGTTCGCCTGATTTATGCACCCATCCGGCCCGTTTGGGAAACCCCTGCGAGGCCTCCATCACACCAGCCGACGGATGGCCCATTGACGCGTTCCCGGCAGGAGGGCGGACCGCTGCGCTGGCAGCGGTCCAACCCTGTCGCGACACCCGGGAGGGAAGGCGCGAACCTTAGAACCTGTAGCGGACACCCAGCATGTAGCGCGGGCTCTGGTCGACCAGCTTGATGATCTGCTTCTCGGAGCGGCCGTGCCAACGCACGTCCTCGCCGGTCAGGTTGATCGCTTCCAGGCCGAACTGCCAGTTGTCGTTGAGCGTGTAGTTCACGCCCAGATCCCACTGCTCGTACTCCTCGACGTAGTACGGATTGCGGTTGGAACCGTTCTGGTTCGCCGCGATCAGGTACTCGTCGCGCCAGTTCCATGCCAGGCGCACGGACCAGCCGAACTTCTCGTACATGAACATCACGTTGGCCGTGTCGCTCAGGCCGAGCAGCGCGAACTGGTCGCGTTCGATCACCGTGTTGTCGAATGCGACGTCACCGTCCACCAGCGTGTAGTTGGCGTAGATGCCGAAGCCCGACTCGCCGAAGAAGTACTGGCCGCCCATTTCCCAACCGTGCAGGTTGGCGCTGTTCTGGTTGACCGGACGGTTGACGTCGAACTCGTACAGCGGATCGTCGGCCTCGCCCACCAGGTCGTAGGCATTCTCCATCGCCAGCGTCTGCGCCGAGGAACCGTCGTACGCGGCCAGGCCGCCCGTGGCACCGGCATTGCGCAGCATCGCCACCGCGGTGAACAGCGCGGTGTCGTTGGCCGAGCACGCCTGCGCGAGGTCGCCGCCTGCGGCCGTGACCTGCGCCGCGCACTGCGCGCCGGTCAGGAACGCGAGCGCGGCCTGCGCGTCGGGGCCGGACGTCGGGTCGGTGAGTCCGTACAGCGGCTCACGCACCACCGAGGTGCCGATGAAGTTCTTCACGTCCTTGTTCCAGAACGTCACCGAGACGAAGCTGGCGTCGGCGAAGTACCACTCGATCGCAAGGTCGAGGTTGTCCGATTCCAGCGGATCCAGCGCGGGGTTCTGCGCGTCGCCGCCGGCACGGGTGGACGGGTTGATCAGGATCGAACCGGTGGGCTGGTTCGGCGTCGGGCCCGCGTAGAGGTTGTTGTACGGCGCACGCGCGATGGTCTTGCTGAACGACGCACGGCCCTTGATCTCGTCCGTGATGTCGATGCTGAAGTCCAGGTTCGGCAGGACGTAGTCGTAGCTGTGCGTCTCGCTGAAGGGCTGCTGGTCGTCCGAACGCAGGATGCGGAAGTCGTTGTTCGCCTGCCACTGGATGGCGCTGGGCGTTGCGACCTGCGAGGTCGAGGTCAGGTAGGTCTTCTCGTAACGCACACCGATGCGCGTGTTGGTCGTCATGCCGCCGAGCGTGCCGTCCAGTTCGATCTGGGCGTAGGCCGCGTCGGTGTCTTCCTTGATCTTGTTGTCGGCCGCCAGCTGCGGGTTGTAGCGCGTGGTGGCACCGTAGAAATCACCGGCCCACAACGCACCCGCCGTGGCATTGCCGCGCCACGCACCGCGTGCCGCACCCGGCGCGCTGAAGTCGTCGAACATGCCGACGATGTCCACCGGCCGCAGGAGCTCGGCCAGCCCCGGCTCGTTGCCGGTGTTCGCCACGCCCCAGTCGCCCAGGGTCGAATAGGCTTCCGTGGCCTGCTTGCGGGTCATCTCAGTGCGCGAGGAATCCACACCGAACTGCAGGCGCCCTTCGTCGAAGTTGTATTCGCCGTCGATGCGGCCCTGCGTGATTTCGGTTTCCTGGCGCTGGTAGTTGATGCGCAGCACCTGCGAACCGATCTGCTCGACCGGGAAGTCCGGATTGACGACGCCGCCGGTGTTCGAAGCGGCCGCGGCCGGATTGGCGAACCAGGTGCGCGCGCCGATCGGCAGACCGTTGTTGAACCACAGCTCCTGCGCCCAGTTGCCGCCGCAGTACGGACCCACGGTGCAGTTGTTGGTGCCGGCGATGGAGAAGAACGTCGAGCTGCCGCCGGTGGTCGGATCGTTCGGCAGGCTCTTCGAGGTCGTGTTGTGACCGTCGAAGCTCATGCGGAACCGCTCGGTCACGTCCCACTTGGCGTTGAAGCCGAGCGAATCGAGCTTGTATTCCTGTTCCTGGCGCTGCTGCTCGTAGCCGAAGTCCTTCGTGCCGACGATGTCACGCAGGTACACCGGCGTGGCGACCGCTTCGTTGGTGTCGAAGGTCAGGTGCGAGAAGCTGTTGGCGCGCTGCAGCCAGATGGTCTGCTCGCCGCGGTCTTCGGTGATCTCGTTGCTGGAGTACGTGTAGTCCAGGGTGAACTGCAACGCGTCGGTCGGTGCGAACTGCAGCACCGCCTGGCCGTTGATGCGCTCGCGTTCGAAGTCGGCGAAGGCATAGCGCAGGTCGTTCGGCATGCCGTAGAGCTGGCCGATCGCCGGCGCGTTGACCAGCACCGCGTCAGGACGCAAGGCCGGGTCGGTACCCGTCCAGCGCTGCATGTTCCATGCGTTCTCGGTGGACTGCACCGAACCGCCGTGGCGCTTCTGGTAGCTGGCCGACAGACCGACGCCCCAGGTCTTGTCGTCGTTGGTGTAGCTGAAGATGCCGGAGACTTCCGGCGTGATGTCGCTGTCGAACGGCTGCGATTCGTCGTACACCGCCTTGGCGCCCGCACTGGCGACCAGGCCGCTGTGCGCGAACGGACGATCGGTCTGGATGTCGATCGTCGCGCCGATGCCGCCGGAAGAAATGTTGGCACGACCGGTCTTGTAGACGACCAGCGTGTCGATGGCTTCCGAGGCGAGCTGCGCGAAGTTGAACGCACGCGTGCCGCCGTCGATGCCGCCGATCGGCACCTGGCCCGGTGCACCGAACGCATCCGCGCCCGGAATGGTGCGGCCGTTGAGGGTCACCATGTTGAACTGCGGGCCGAAGCCACGCGCGGTGACCTGTGCGCCTTCACCATCGCGACGCTCGATCGAAATACCCGTGATGCGCTGCAGGGATTCGGCGAGGTTGGTGTCGGGGAACTTGCCGATGTCCTCGGAGCTGATCGCATCGACGACGCCGGCCGACTCGCGCTTGAGTTCCATCGACTGGTTGAGGCTGTTGCGCAGGCCGGTGACGACGACCGAGTCGAGCGTCGTGGCTTCGTCGGACTGGCGCTGCTGCGCGACGGGCGCCTGCTGCGCCTGCGTGTCCTGCGCGAAAACTGGATTGATGACGAGCACGCCGCCGACGAAGGTGAACATCGCCGTACGCTTGAACCGCTTCGATCGCAGGCTCATTGGCCGACCCTCCCGAACGTTGCAAAACCGCTGATGTCCTCGCGCGGCACGATGGTGGCCGACTGCTTCCAGGACGCCGTTACTGCGTGGGACCGAAACCAAATCATGTGGTCTGCCCTCTACTTCGATCGATGGATGTATCGCCCCTCCCCAGGGCACCCCGCAGGCCGCGCCTGCCAACTCCAAAGCCGGACGTTCGACGAACCGTCCGTTGCAACGTAACGCGTGGTCCAACGTTATTTTTACGGTTGAAGATCCCGTGCAGGCGTAACGAATTTCCTACTTCGTCATGCAGTGACAATTGCGTCACAGTGGTAGCGCTACCACAAAGCCTTAACGCAAATTAAGCAAACTGTGCCGAGTTTGTCACCGTGCAGTGCAACAAACCTCCTTCTGCTCAAGAAGTTTCATCAGAAACCAGACGCGGCAAATGAGGAACGGACGCGCCGATTGGTAGCGTTAGCACGCTCGAACGTGATCGGAGGGCGGAAGCGGCAAGCGGGAGACTCGCCCGGAAAGCGGGCAAAGGCTGGCCCCAGGCCGATGGCGCATGGGCATTCTGTGTGCAGTGAACCCTGTGCCCGTTGAGGGTGGTTTGGCGAGCGGGAGTGCCCGTTCGCTGCGGGCCTGGGTCCCGGCCTTCGCCGGGATGACGATTCTTTTCAGCCGGACATTCGCTGGACTGCCCGCGTTCTTCACTGCCGGCGTTCTTCGCCGCGATAACCGTGCGCCGCGCTACTTCGCGTTCGCGCGCGGACGCGACAGCACCGGTTGCGAGATCGGCAAGAACACGCGGAAGTTGCTGCCTGCCCCAGGGCGGCTGTGCACTTCGATGCGACCGTGGTGCTTGGCGACGATGCGGTACGCGATCGCCAGCCCCAGTCCCGTGCCGCGGCCGATCGGCTTGGTCGTGTAGAACGGATCGAAGATGCGCTGCACCGCATCCTCGGGAATGCCGACGCCGTCGTCGGCCACGCTGACCCACACTTCGTCGCCTTCGGTGCCCATCGCCAGCGTGATCAGGCCGCGATCGTTGATCGCCTGGCCGGCGTTGATCAGCAGGTTCATGAAGACCTGGTTGATCTCCGACAGATAACACTCCACCAGCGGCACTTCGTCGTAATGCTTGTCGACCTTCGCCTTGTACTTGAGGTCGTTCCAGACGATGTTGAGCGTGGATTCCAGGCCCTTGCGCAAGTCCGACGGACGCATCGGCTCATCGCGTTCGACGTGCGAGAACTCCTTGAGGTCCTGCACGATCTTGGTCACGCGCTCGATGCCTTCGCGCGATTCCTCCAGCAGCTTGGGCAGGTCCCCGGTAATGAAGTCCACATCCAGGCGTTCGCTCAGGCGCTTGAGCAGCGGGCGGCTCGCGGTGGGATCGTCGGACTGCAACGCGTCGGCGTAACCGTCCAGCAGCGCGAGCAGCGCGCCGACGTATTCCTGCAACGTGCCCAGGTTGGAATGCACGTAGCCGATGGGGTTGTTGATCTCGTGCGCGACGCCCGCGGCGAGTTGGCCGATGGAGGCCATCTTCTCCGATTGCAGCAGTTGTTCCTGCGCACTGGCGAGGCGGTCGTAGGTGGATTGCAGTTCGTCGTGGCGGCGGCGCAGTTCGCCTTCGCGCGCCGAACGCACGGAGATGTCGCTCATCACCGCGAAGCGGCGGCAGCGGCCGCGGTCGCGCCCGGCGAAGGCCTTGATCTCCAGCACCAGACCCGGCAACGCGGTGGGGACTTCGCCGATCCAGCGGCCGTCGCGCACGGCGATCTGCCAGCCCTGTTCCGGGATGTAGTCCAGCAGCTTCGCCGGATCGGGACGGGGATCGTCGGGATGCAGGCGCATCGCCAGCACGCGGCCGGCGTCGTTGCTGTGCAGCAGGCATCCGTCGCTGTCGAGCAGGAAGACCGCCAGGTCGGACATCGCGACCGCCCAGAGCATGTCCTCGCTCCAGATGCTGTCGCCCGTACTTTCCATCGTGTGCTCGCTCATCCCACTCCGAGGCCGCTCGTCAGGCCGGCTCAATCAATCCACATGGTCCGCGCCGGGGCGCGGGCAAGGAAGTGGAAGGGAGTGTATGGCAAGACACGACCTGGCAATGACAGATTTCGGTCGACCTTCAGTCCTGATCCGGCGGCCGACCTGGCAACGCCGGTCAGACCGATACGTTCAGACGGCTCTGCGCCTTGGCGCCGGACTGCCCGCTGGCGTCGTATACGGTGTCGGCGTCGAGTCGGCCGAGGTGCCGCAGGGACCAGTTCACTTCGCGGCGACGGCGCGCCAGCAGCGCTCCGTTGGCCTGGTTGAGCTCGCTCAGCGCGAGCACGCGCTGCGCATCAGCGCCGCTCGCGCCTGCGGCCTCGGCGGCCCGCAGCGCGACCAGCTTGGCCTGGGTCGAACGCAGCAGCGCATCCACGTCGTGTTCGAGCAGCGCGCGGCGCTCCTCGTGCAGCGCGTGTTCCAGCGCTTCCAGCGGGCCCGAGCCCAGGCTGGATCCGATCGTCGAGGCTTCGCTCATCGCCCGGCGCCTTTCACTTGGACAGCGCGTTCTCGAGCGAGAGCATGCGGTCGGCGACGGCCTGCGCGTCGACCTTGTAGCTGCCGTCGGCGAGCGAGGCGCGGATCGCGTTGACCTTGGCCACGTCGATGCCGGCCGGCGCCGAGCCGAGCTCGCGCTCCAGCGCCTGCAGGTTCGTGGCATCGCCGGTCAGGCGAATCTGGTCGGACGCGGCGGTCGCGCCCACCGGCTGGCCGCGGTCGGCCCCGGCGCGGGACTGCACGGACGTGCTGGCCGCGGCTTCCACCTGGCGCAGCGCGGGTGACATGGCACCGTCGATCTTGTGGGTCATGGCTGACTCCTGGAGAACGTGTTCGAACTGGATAACGGCCGCCCGCGGACGGACTTGAGGGGAAAACCTGACAGGTTTGCAGGAGCCGTCACAAATTGACCTCTACAAGCCCGGGACCGACCAGTCGGCCCCGGATGATACGGCGCGAGGCGGTGTTCTCGACCGAGACGGTCGACCCCACCCGCCCTGCTCCGAGCGCCCGCCCGCCCATGCGCACTTCCATGCCGCCGACGCGCGAGACCAGGGTGACCGGATCGCCGCGCTTGAGCGCGTCCTCACCGCCCACGTCGTCCTGGCCGAGCACCGCACCGGCCGGCATCGCCTTGCGCAGGCGCTTGCCGATGACGGCGCCCGGGTCGGTGACGACCGCTCCGGCGTTGGCCCCGAGTTCGCGCCGCTGCACCGCAAGGTGTTGCGGCCCGATCGGTTCGTCCCCGCGCACGGGCCGGGAAAGGACGACCACGTCGGCCTCGCGTCGCACCTTCACCGGAACGTAGACCTGCCAGCCCGGGGTATCGGCGCAGCGCACGGCGACTGAAGCCGGCCCGGCGACGGTGGTCGCAAGCGGCTGCGTGCAGGCGGGCATGCGCAGTTGCGAGTCGACGGCGGCCTCGGCCTGGGTGTTGGCTCCGAGCGCGGCGATGGCGGCGGTGCGGATGGAGTCGGGCGACTGGAACGCAGTCGCCCGCGCCTGCGGCTGCCACAGCGCGAGCGTCAGCATGGCGATGTAGGTGGCGCGCACGGGGGGCTCCGAAGCGGGTTCGTGGTGGGCTTGCAGGATTTGTGCCGTGGCGCGGGTGATGCAGGGCGAGTGCATGCGGTGTGGGCGCAGGCGCCCCCTCTTCCGCCCTTCGGGCACCTTCTCCCGCAAGGGGAGAAGGGAGCAGCAACAGCGACAGCAAACGCGTCGTCGCCCGCACGTCGTCCCTCTCCCCTTGCGGGAGAGGGACAGGCCGCCGCAGGCGGCCAGGGAGAGGGATCGCGCTCAAGTCCCGCCCCACCCTGCCGACAACCCGACCATGAGTCAGGACCTGCTCGACCGCATCGACCAACGCACCCGCCTGGCCGGCCACAACCGGCTGGCGCTGCTGCTGTTCCGCCTGGGCACGCGTCAGCTTTTTGGCGTGAACGTATTCAAGGTGCAGGAGGTCCTGACGCGCCCGCCGCTGTTCACCCTGCCCCAGCTGCCGCGCGCCTTCAGCGGCGCGGCCGACGTGCGCGGTCGCAGCATCCCGGTGCTGGACCTGGCGCGTGCGATCGGCCACGGCGACGCCTCGTCGGTCGAACCCAAGTACCTGGTCGTCACCGAGTTCAACCGTTCCGTCCAGGGCTTCCTGGTGTCGGCGGTGGAGCGCATCGTCAACATCGCGGTGGAGGACATCCACCCGCCGCCGGAGCACGGCGCCGAGCAGCATTACCTCACCGGCGTCACCCGCCACCACGGCGAGCTGATCCAGCTGATCGACGTGGAAAGCGTGCTGGCCGAGTCCGCGCCGCGCGCCAGCGACGCCGACCAGATCGCCCCGCTCGCCGCCACCAGCCCCACCGCGCCGCGCGAAGTGCTGGTGGTGGACGACTCGCGCGTGGCGCGCAACCAGATCCGCCTCGTGCTCGAACAACTGGGCCTGGGCGCGACGCTGCTGTCGGACGGCCGCCAGGCGCTGGAGCACCTGCAAACGCTGGCCCAGGGCGGCGTGGTCCCGCACGAGCGCTACGCCATGGTCATCTCCGACATCGAGATGCCGGCCATGGACGGCTACACCCTCACGACGGAAATCCGACGCGATCCGGCCCTGCGCGGGCTGTTCGTGCTGTTGCACACCTCGCTGTCGGGCGTGTTCAACCAGGCGATGGTGGAGCGCGTGGGCGCGGACGACTTCGTGCCGAAGTATTCGGAACACGAGCTGGCGCAGCGGGTTACGGCGCGGGTGAATTCGTTGTCGTAGAGCCGGGATTGGGGATCAGGGATTAGGGATTCGGAGAAGCAAAGGCGTCGCGCCTTTTCGAATCCCCAATCCCGACGCCCTCTGGCACAGCCCTTGCCTCTCCCTCCGGGAACCCGACCCCGGAGGCGTCATGTCCGACTTCCTTGGCATCCACGGCACCGCGCTGGCCCTGCGAGAGCAGCGGCTGCAGTTGCTGTCGGCCAACCTGGCCAACGCCGACACGCCCGACTTCAAGGCACAGGACCTGGACTTCACCACGGCCCTGCGCTCGGCGTTGCAGCCCAACGCCGCCAATGCCGACGCCATCGGCGCGGCCGCGCAAGGCGCGCGCTACGAAAGACCGTCCGGCCAGCCCAGCGTCGACGGCAACACCGTCGACGGCGAGCGCGAGCACGCGCTGTTCGCGCAGGCGGCGCTGGAGTACCGCGCCTCGCTGACGTTCGTCGAATCCAAGGTGCGCGGCATGCTCACCGCGATTACCGGCCAATAAGCCGCCGGCCAATAAGGAGACGACGCATGAGCAACCTGCCCATCTTCGACGTCGCCGGTTCGGCGATGAACGCACAGTCGGTGCGACTGTCGACCATCGCCTCCAACCTCGCCAACGCCGATTCCGTCGCCGGCAATCCCGACGCGGTCTATCGCGCCAAGCAGCCGGTGTTCCGCGCCGAAGGCGTGCCGGGCGATCCGGCGCTGGCCGGCGTCAACGTCGTGGAAGTGCGCGAAAGCAACGACGCACCGCTCAAGCGCTACGAACCCGGCCATCCGCTCGCCGACGCGCAGGGCTACGTGTATGCGCCGGCGGTGGATCCGGTGGCGCAGATGGTCGATCTCATTTCCGCCTCGCGCAGCTACCAGGCCAACGTCGAGGTGTTCAACAGCGCCAAGGAACTGGCGTTGTCGACGTTGAACATGGGGCGTTGATGGTGAGCGCGCGTAGTCACCTCCGTCTTCCTGCCCCTCCCCCTGCATGCAGGGGGAGGTTGGGAGGGGGTCGTGAGGCGCGCCAGCGCCGAGCTCGCCGCGATGCGGCCTCGCAACCCCTCCCCAACCCTCCCCTGCACGCAGGGGAGGGGGCCAGTCAGGACTGCACATGACCTCCATCTCCGACTTCGCCGCCAGCCTCGGCACCAGCGCCACCGGCAGCGACACGAAGAAGAAAGCCGATTCGCTCGGCCAGGCCGATTTCCTGCGCCTGATGACCGAACAGTTGCAGCACCAGGACCCGCTGAACCCGATGCAGAACAGCGAGTTCCTCGGACAGCTGGCGCAGTTCTCCACCGTGCAGGGCATCCAGGGACTGCAATCGTCGATGGACGGTTTCAGTTCCTCGCTCGCCACCGACCAGATGCTGCGCGGCGCTTCGCTCGTCGGCCGCAACGTGCTGGTGCCCTCGGCGAAGATGTCGCTGGGCGCGGAAGGCAACGTCAACGGCGTGGTCGCCGCGCCCGACTCGGGCACGGTCACCTTCGAGATCACCGACGCCAACGGCCAGAGCGTGCGCAAGTTCACCGTGCAGGCCGAGAAGGCCGGCGAAGTCTCCTTCGAATGGGACGGCAAGGACGCGGACGGCAAGCGTCTTCCCGCCGACACCTACGGCGTCACCGCCAGCTACGGCTCGGGCGAGACGAAGAAGGACCTGAGCACCTACGTCGAGGCGCGCGTGGACAGCGTCACCGTCGGCAGCGACGGCGTGTTCCTCGACCTGGCCGGACTGGGCACCGCGCCCATGGACTACGTGCTGCGCATCCGCTGATTCCGATCCCACACCGACATCCTTCCCGGTCGCGGGACGGATGCTTCCTCTCTCCGGAGAACACCTCATGGGTTTCAACACTTCGCTGTCCGGCATCAACGCCGCCAACGCCGACCTCAACGTCACGGCGAACAACATCGCCAACGTCAACACGACCGGCTTCAAGGAATCGCGCGCCGAGTTCGCCGACCTGTTCTCCTCCACGTCCTACGGCCTGTCGCGCAACGCCATCGGTTCGGGCGTGAAGCTGAGCAACGTCGCGCAGCAGTTCTCGCAGGGCAACATCGACCCGACCGGTCGCGGCATGGACGTGGCGATCGACGGTGAGGGCTTCTTCGTCCTCAACGACAACGGCGCGCGCGTGTACAGCCGCGCCGGCAACTTCCAGCCCGATCCCAACGGCTTCATCGGCACGCCCGACGGCAAGCGCCTGCAGGTGTTCGCGCCCAACGCCAACGGAAACGGTTTCGACGTGGGCCGCCTCGTCGACCTGCAACTGCTCACCACCACCAGCCCGCCGCAGGCCTCCACCAACGTGGACATGCAGGTGACGCTGCCCGGCAACGCCACCGCGCCGACGGTCGTGCCGTTCGATCCGACCGACACCACCACCTACAGCCATTCCACGGGCGGCGCGACGGTGTACGACTCGCTGGGCGTCGGCCACACGCAGACCTCGTATTTCGTGAAGACCGCCAACGCCAACGAATGGCAGGTCTACAACTACATCGACGGCACCGCCGTGGGCGCGCCGACGACGCTGCAGTTCAACGGCTCCGGCGCGCTGATCGCGCCGGCCAACGGCCAGATCCCGATGGCGCCGTTCACGCCGACCACCGGCGCGGGCGTCATGAACCTGACGCTCAACCTGGGCGGTTCGGCGCAGTACGGCTCGGCGTTCGCGCTGCGCGAGATCGACCCGGACGGTTACCCGGCCGGCAAACTCAACGAGATCGACATCGACCCAACCGGCGTGGTTTACGCGCGTTACTCCAACGGTGCCGACCAGGCGCTGGGCCAGATCGCGCTGACCACCTTCACCAATCCGCAGGGCCTGGCGCCACAGGGCAACAACGTGTGGGCCGAAACCTACGCCTCCGGCGACCCGCGCACCGGCGCGCCGGACACGGCGGACTTCGGCGTGCTGCAGTCCGGCGCGCTGGAAGCCTCCACGGTCGATCTCACCGAACAGCTGGTCAACATGATCACCGCGCAGCGCAACTTCCAGGCCAACGCGCAGATGATCTCGACGCAGGACCAGGTCACCCAGACGATCATCAACATCCGCTAAGCGCGGACGCGATGAGATAGGAGGTCCGTGCCATGACCGATCGCGCGCTCTACATCGCCATGACCGGCGCCAGCACGTCGCTGAAGACGCAGTCGGCGGTGTCGCACAACCTGGCGAACGCGAACACGGTGGGCTTCCAGGCGACGCTCGCCGGTTCCACCGCCGCGCCCGTCACCGGCAACGGCCACGCCTCGCGCGTGGCCGCCGCCGCGCAGACCTACGGCGTCAGCGGCACGCACGGGGCGATCCTCAACACCGGCAACACGCTCGACGTGGCGCTCAACCAGGATCGCTGGCTCACCGTGCAGGACGCGCAGGGCGGCGTGGCCTACACGCGCGCCGGCAATCTGCAGATGAATGCCAACGGCCTGCTGACCAGCAACGGCCGGCCGGTGCTGGGAAGCGATGGCGCGCCGGTCACGGTGCCGCCGTTCCAGTCGATGGACATCGCCAGCGACGGCACGATCTCGATCGTCCCGCAGGGCCAGCCCGCTTCCACCATCGCCGAAGCCGGCCGCCTGGGCGTGGTGCAGTCGCGCACCGCCGACCTGGTGCGCGGCGACGACGGCCTGATGCGCGCCGCCAACGGCCAGCCGCCGCCGCCCGCGGCCGGCGACGTGCTCACCTCCGGCGCGGTGGAGAACAGCAACGTCGAGGCGACCTCGATGCTGGTGCAGATGATCCAGACCGCACGCGCCTTCGAGATGCAGGTACGCGTCTTGCAGAGCGTGGATGAGAACGCGCGCAGCGCCAATTCGTTGTTGTCGACGCGCTGAGACGAACCGCCGTAGCCCGGGTAAGCGCAGCGCACCCGGGGCCCGGTGAGGCACCCCGGGTGCGGCCTTCGGCCTTACCCGGGCTACACACATTCCCCAGGAGACAACCGCCATGACCCAGGCTCTATGGATCGCCAAGACCGGCCTCGACGCGCAGCAGACGCGTATGGCGGTGATCTCGAACAATCTGTCCAACGTCAACACGACGGGCTTCAAGCGCGACCGCGCGGAGTTCCAGGACCTGCTGTACCAGACCATCCGCCAGCCCGGCGGCGCGACGTCCGAACAGACGCAGTCGCCCACCGGCCTGTCCACCGGCACCGGTGTGCGCGTGGCGGCGACGGCGAAGGAGTTCTCGCAGGGCAACCTGGCCGTCACCGGCGGCGCGCTGGACGTGGCCATCGACGGTCGCGGCTTCTTCGAAGTGCTGATGCCCGACGGCAGCACCGCCTACACGCGCGACGGCAGCTTCAAGCGCAGCCCGCAAGGCGAACTGGTGACCAGCTCCGGTTATCCGGTGCAGCCGGGCATCCAGTTTCCCGAAGGCACGCAGAGCGTGACCATCGGCGCCGACGGCACCGTTTCGGTGAAGGTGCAGGGCCAGGCCGAAGACGTGCAGATCGGTGCGCTGACGCTGGCGGATTTCGTGAACCCCTCGGGCCTGCAGGCCATCGGCGGCAACCTCTTCGTCGAAACCGGCGCCAGCGGCCCGGCGCAGACCGGCGCGCCCGGCACCAACGGCGCCGGCCAGCTCGCGCAGGGGCAGTTGGAAGGCTCCAACGTCAACGTCGTGGAAGAGCTGGTGTCGATGATCGAGACCCAGCGCGCGTACGAGACCAACGCCAAGGCGATCTCGACCACCGACTCGATGCTCGGCTTCCTCAACAACAACCTGTGAGGCGCGTCGTGAACGCTCTCGTGCGAATCACCCTGCTTCGAGCCGCCGTGGCCGGCGCGACGCTTGCGCTGTCCGGCTGTGCCGCCGTCGTCGGCGACGTGCGTCCGTTCGAACCGATGGTCGCACCGCCCGCCGCGGTCGTCGCGCCGGTCGCGCCTTCCAGCGAAGGCTCCATCTACGGCGGTCGCGGCCTGAACCTGTTCCAGGACAACAAGGCGCGCGACGTGGGCGACCTGGTCACCATCGTGCTGGTGGAAAACACCAGCGCGCGTGCACAGGCCAACACGTCGGTGAGCAAGGAATCGGGCATCGAGATGGCCGCGCCGACCATCGCCGGCGTGCCGATCACCTACAAGGGCAACGCGATCCTGGAAGCGTCGGTGGAAGGCTCGCGCGACTTCAAGGGCGCCGGCAACAGCACGCAGAGCAACCGCCTCAACGGTTCGGTCACCGCGACCGTGGTGCAGAACCTGGGCAACGGCAACCTGCTGGTGCGCGGCGAGAAGCAGGTGCGCCTGAACCAGGGCGACGAGCTGATCCAGGTTCAAGGAATCGTGCGCACCGCCGATATCGGTCCCGACAACCGCATTTCGTCCGACCGCGTCGGCGATGCGCGCATCGTCTATGGCGGGCGCGGCACGCTGGCGCGTTCCAACGCGATGGGCTGGCTGGGTCGGTTCTTCAATTCCGCTGTCTACCCGTACTGAGGAGGGCATATGAACATTCGTATTTCCTCCTCGTCGCAGGCTTTGAGCCCCTCTCCCTCCGGGAGAGGGGTTGGGGTGAGGGGCAACGAAGGGAAAGGGTTGAACCGCTTTTGCCGTACAACGCTGCGCGGTTGCTGCGCGCTGTCTGCCCGCATCGCGAGAATCAAAATGGATTCCAGCTTTCGCTGGAATGCCGGTGACAAGGGTGACGGCGTGCGGGCCTGGATCCCGGCCTTCGCCGGGATGACGGTTTCGATGGCGTACGCGTCGACGTTCGCGCTGCTCGCCGTCGCCACCGCCCTGCCCGCCCACGCCGAACGCATCAAGGACCTCGCGCAAGTGGCTGGCGTTCGCGGCAATCCGCTGGTGGGTTACGGCCTCGTCGTCGGACTGGATGGCAGCGGCGACCGCACCAGCCAGACGCCCTTCACCGTGCAGAGCCTGAAGACGATGCTCGACCAGCTCGGCGTCAGCATTCCGCCGGGCGTGAACCCGCAGCTCAAGAACGTCGCCGCCGTCGCCATCCACGCCGAGCTTCCGCCGTTCGCCAAGCCGGGCCAGCCAATCGATGTCACCGTCTCGTCCATCGGCAACGCCGGTTCGCTGCGCGGCGGCAGCCTGCTGATGGCGCCGTTGAAGGGCGCCGACGGCCAGGTCTACGCGATCGCGCAGGGCAGCCTGGTGGTGTCGGGCTTCGGCGCGTCCGGCAAGGACGGCTCGCGCATTTCGGTCAACGCGCCCAACGGCGGACGCATTCCCAACGGCGCGATCGTCGAACGCGCGGTGGCCGGCGCGCCGGCGGCGGGCAACGTCACGCTGAACCTGCACGAGGCCGACTTCACCACCGCCTCGCGCATCGTCACCGCCGTCAACGCCGCGTTCGGCAACGGCCGCGCGCGCGCGGTGGACGCGGTCACCATCGAAGTGATGCCGCCCAACGACGGCGACCGCGTCGGTTTCCTGGCGCGACTGGAATCGCTGGACGTGAGCCCCGGCGCGGCGGCGGCCAAGGTCATCGTCAATTCGCGCACCGGCACCGTGGTGATGGGCGGCCAGGTCAGCGTGCTGCCGGCGGCGGTATCGCACGGCTCGCTGACGGTGTCGATCACCGAGAACACGCAGGTCAGCCAGCCCAACGAATTCGGCCGCGGCGACACCGTGGTCACGCCGCAGTCCTCGGTCGAAGCCAGCCAGGACGGCGGCCGCATGTTCCTGTTCCAGGGCGGCACGTCGCTGGAGCAGATCGTGCGCGCGGTGAACGCCGTCGGCGCCGCACCGGGCGACATCGTGGCGATCCTGGAAGCGCTCAAGCGCGCCGGGGCGCTGCGCGCGGAGCTGGAGGTGATCTAGTGCCATCCAATCGTCGACAGTACGGCCTTTGTAGCCCGGGTAAGCGAAGCGCACCGCGCCCCACAGACAACTCAGTCGTGGCGGCGATGAACGCGCCGCAGCGCGTTGCACCGGTAACGTGCGACTTGTTTGTGGTTTGGGCGCGTCACCCCGGGTGCGGCTTCGCCTTACCCGGGCTACAGCATCGCGCGCAGGCACAGCTCTTGCCTTGACCCCACCATGCACCTGCGCCCCGCCACCGCCCAGCCGCTGTCGAGCACGGAAACCCCGCGCGTCGACCGCTCGCGCCTGGAACACGCGGCGCAGCAGCTGGAAGCCCAGTTCGCGCAGATGCTGGTCAAGTCGATGCGCAGCGCCAGCTTCGGCGACCCGCTGATGGGCGACAACTCCACCTACCGCGACATGTACGACCAGCAGCTTTCGCGCGAGCTGGCCAAAGGCCGCGGACTGGGCCTGGCGCCGATGATCGTGCAGCAGCTCCAGCGCAGCACGGGCGCCGCGCAGAACCCCGGCGTCGTCACGCCCGAAGGCGGTTTTCCGATCGATCCGACGGCGACGGCGACGGGCCTGTCGCTTTCGCTCACGCCCAGCAGCGGTGGCGTGTCGCTGCAGGGCGTGGCCGCACCCGCCTTGCCGCGCGTGGAAAAACCGCCGGTCGAATGCGACCCCAACGCCAAGCTCGACTGCTCCAGCCCGGAAGCCTTCGTGCGTTCGGTGTGGCCGCATGCGCAGCGCACCGCGCAGGAACTGGGCGTCTCGCCCAAGGCGCTGGTCGCGCAGGCCGCGCTGGAAACCGGTTGGGGCCGGCGCCTGGCGAACCGCGAAGGCGGCGCCACCTCGCACAACCTGTTCGGCATCAAGGCCGGCTCGCGCTGGGGCGGCGAACGCGCCAGCGCGAACACGCACGAATACGTCGACGGCGTGCGCACGAGCGAGCGGGCGGACTTCCGCGCCTACGGCTCGGTCGGCGACAGCTTCAGCGACTACGCACGCCTGCTCAACAACCCGCGCTATGCGCAGGCGCGCGCAGCCGGCACCGATACGCGGCAGTTCGCGCAGGCGCTGCAAAGCGCCGGCTACGCCACCGACCCCGCCTACGCCGCGAAGATCAACGCGATCGCGGAAGGCGCCACGCTCAACCGCGCGCTCGCCTCGCTCGACGCCGGTTCGACGCGCGGATGACCCCAGGACGCTGACCCATGGCCAATATCCTCTCCACCGGTTCCGGCGCGCTGATCGCGTTCCAGCGCGCGCTCGCGACCGTGAGCCACAACGTCGCCAACGTCGCGACAGAAGGCTATTCGCGCCAGCGCGTCGACCTGGCCACGCGCTCGCCCACCGACATGGGCTACGGCTACGTCGGCAACGGCGTGAAGGTGGCCGATGTGCGCCGCATCGCCGACCAGCTGGCGACCACGCGACTGCTCGACAGCGGCGGCGAACTGTCGCGCCTGCAGCAACTGTCGGCGATGGCATCGCGCGTGGACAGCCTGATTTCCGACAAGGCGACCGGCCTTTCCGGCGTGTGGTCGAACTTCTTCGACGCCACCACCGGCCTGAGCAGCAACGCCTCGTCCTCGGCCGCGCGCCAGGAAGTGCTGTCGGATGCGAACGCGCTGGCCTCGCGCTTCAAGCAGCTCAATTCGCAGCTCGATTCGATGGGCAACGAAGTCAACAGCGGCCTGCGCAGCAGCGCCGAGGAAGTGAACCGCATCGGCGCGGAAATCGCGCGCCTCAACGGCGAGATTTCCTCCAACCCGAACCACGTCTCCAACGACCTGCTCGACCAGCGCGACCGCCTCGTCTCGCAGATGGTCGGATTCACCGGCGGCACCGCGGTCGCGCAGGGCGACGGCTCGCTCAACGTGTTCACCGCGGGCGGCCAGGCGCTGGTCGTGGGCAACACGTCGGCGAAGCTGACCACCATCACCGACCCTTACCAGCCCGAGCGCCTGCAACTCGCGCTGGAAAGCAACGGCCAGCAGATCCGCCTCAACGACACCGCGCTGGGCGGCAAGATCGGCGGTTTGATGGATTTCCGCAGCGACGTGCTCGATCCGGCGCAGGCCGAGCTGGGCAAGATCGCGGTCGGCCTGGCCGAAACGTTCAACAAGCAGCACCGCGCCGGCATGGACCTCAACGGCCAGATGGGCACGGACTTCTTCAACATTCCCGCGCCGCGCACGAGTGGCCATGCCGGCAACACCGGCAACGCCTCGCTCACCGCCAGCGTGGGCGATCTGTCCAAGCTCGACGCGCAGAACGTCGTGCTGAAATTCGACGGCACCGCATGGAGCGCCACGCGCGCCGACACGGGCGCCAACGTGCCGCTCACCGGCACGGGCACCGCCGCCGATCCGCTCGTCGTCGGCGGCGTGGAACTGGTCCTCGGCGGCACGCCGGGCACGGGCGACCGTTTCCTGCTGCAACCCACGGCGGGCGCGGCGGGCGGCATCGGCGTCGCGATCGACGATCCCAATCGCATCGCCGCGGCCACGCCGGTGAAGGCGAAGGCGGAACTGGACAACGTCGGCACCGGCAAGATCAGCGGCGTGAAGGTCACCGATTCGACCAACGCCAACCTGCTCACGCCGGCGGACATCGAATTCATCGACGGCACGCAGTACACAGTCAACGGCGCCGGTCCCTTCACCTACACGCCGGGCCAGCCGATCAACGCCAACGGCTGGAGCCTCACGCTCGACGGCGTGCCCGTCGCGGGCGACCGCTTCAGCGTGGGCAGCACGGGCGCCGGTTCCAGCGACAACGGCAACGCGATCCTGCTGGGCAACCTGGACGATGCGAAGGCGCTGGGCAACGGCACCGTCTCGCTCAACAACGCCATCGGCGGGCTGACCACGCAGATCGGTTCGGCCGCGCGCCAGGCCGATTACGCCGCCGAGGCGCAGCAGGTGCTGCACGACCAGGCGCAGGCGGCGCGCGATTCCATCTCCGGCGTCAACATCGACGAAGAGGCGGCCAACATGATGCGGTTCCAGCAGGCCTACCAGGCGGCGGCGCAGGTCATCTCCACCGCCGACAGCATGTTCCAGTCCCTGATCAGCGCGGTGAGCCGATGAACACGCGTATCTCCACCGCCGGCGCGTACTCGCTGCAACTGAGCACGATGCTGTCCAAGCAGGCCAGCCTGGCGCACACGCAGCAGCAGCTCGCCAAGGGCGAGCGCCTGGTGACCGCGAAGGACGATCCGGTCGCGGCCGGCACGGCCGTGTCGCTGGACCGCGCCAACGCCGAACTGGAACGTTTCGGCCAGAACGCCAACCTGCTCGGCAATCGACTCAATCTTCAGGAAAGCGTGCTCGCGCAGGCGGGCGAACGCCTGGCGCGCGTGCGCGAGCTCACCATCCAGGCCAACAACGCCAGCCTGTCGAGCGACGACAAGAAGGCGATCACCGCCGAGCTGAAGGTGATCCGCCAGGAAATGATCGGCCTGGCCAACAGCCAGGACGGCAGCGGCCGCTATCTGTTCGGCGGCACCGCCGACGACCACGCGCCGTTCGTGGTCAACGGCGGCAATGTCGGCTACACCGGCGACCAGCGCCAGCGCCAGGTCGAGATCGCGCCGGACCAGTTCGTGTCCGACACGCTTCCGGGCAGCGAGTTGTTCATGCGCATCAAGACCGGCGACGGCCGCATCGACGGCGCGGCCGCCACGACCAACACCGGCAGCGGCGTGCTGATGGAATTCGGCCTGGACGCCACCGCTGGCTGGAACGGCGGCCGTTACAGCGTGGTGTTCACCGCGCCGGACGCATACGAATTGCGCGATGCAGGCGGCGCCGTCGTCGGCACCGGCACGTATGAAAGCGGCGAAGGCATCAGCGTCGGCGGCCTCAACCTGCGCATCGACGGCGCGCCGGCGGCGGGCGACAGCTTCAGCATCGGCCCGGCCGGAAACCAGGATGTGTTCGGCATGATCGACGACCTCGTCGGCGCGCTCGAACTTCCCGACGACACGCCCGTGCAGCGCGCCGCGCAGCAGAACGCGTTGCAGGCCTCGCTGCGCGACGCGGCGACGGCGCAGGACCATTTCATCGACGGCCGCGCCACCGGCGGTGCGCAGCTGGCCGCGATGGACAGCGCCGCCGAACTGCGCGAAGCGCAATCGGTGACGCTGGAAACCACGCTGTCGGGCATCCGCGACCTGGACTACGCCGAAGCGATCAGCCGCTTCCAGCTGGAAAGCACCGCGTTGCAGGCGGCGCAGCAGGCCTTCATGCGGCTGCAGTCGAGTTCGTTGTTCGATTTGATGCGGTAGTTCGTGATTCGTGATTCGTGATTCGCAAGAGAGCGTGTCGGCCTTGTTCGTCATTCCCGCCAAAGCGGGAATCCAGTGCCTTCATGACGCCTCAAGTCGCTGGATTCCCGCTTTCGCGGGAATGACGGTGAGGAGGCAGCGGCTCGAAGCGGTTCCCGCCGCCCAGCGCCGGGGTCGTCAAGGGTCAAACCGTGATTCCCCCCCACGAATCCCGAATCTCGACTCCCGAATCCCCGCTTGTGTCAACCAGGAGCTAAAGGTTTCCCCAAGGGCACCGATATCTAGGTCAGCAGCGGCAAGGGCCGGCAACACCGACCAACCACTGCGGTCTTGCCGGCCGGCGAAGTGCTTCGCCGGTGCCCTAACCGAAACCTACGGAGAATCACCATGGCACAAGTCATCAACAGCAACGTGATGTCGCTCAATGCCCAGCGCAACCTGGGCACCAACAGCGCCAGCCTCGGCACCACCATCCAGCGTCTGTCGTCGGGCCTGCGCATCAACAGCGCGAAGGACGACGCCGCCGGTCTCGCAATCTCCGAGCGCTTCAGCACCCAGATCCGCGGTCTCGACGTCGCCGTGCGCAACGCCAACGACGGCATCTCGCTGGCCCAGTCGGCCGAAGGCGCGATGGTCGAGATCGGCAACAACCTGCAGCGCGTTCGCGAACTGGCCGTGCAGTCGGCCAACGCCACCAACTCGCAGTCCGACCGTGACGCGCTGAACGCCGAAGTCACGCAGCTGGTCGCCGAAATCGACCGCGTCGCCAACCAGACCAACTTCAACGGCACCAAGCTGCTCGACGGCTCCTTCGCCGGCGCGCTGTTCCAGGTCGGCGCCAACTCCGGCCAGACGATCGGCATCAACAGCATCGTCAATGCGCAGTCGAAGGAACTGGGCAGCACGGTGTTCGCCGCCGACATCGCCGGCGCCGCGATCGTCCCGGGCGACCTGACGGCCGACCCGAACGACGCCAGCAAGCTGCTCGTCACCGGCGCCACCGTCAACGGCGTCGACGTCGGCGACATCAGCGTGGCCGCCGATGCCACGGCCGGCGACATCGCCAAGGCCACCGCTTCGGCCATCAACTCGAAGATGGACCAGACCGGCGTGTACGCCAAGCTCAACGACACCGGCGACGGCGTGGTGCTGACGGCCATCAAGGCCGACACCAACATCGAGACCACGGGTCTGGACGATGTGGGCGTGGTCGCCGCCGATGACGTCGTCATCGACCTGACCGACAACACCACCTTCTCTCGCGTCCACGCCTCGGACCTGGACATCACCAGCTTCGACGGCGCCCAGCGTGCGCTGGAGATCGTCGACAAGTCGCTGACCGGCGTGAACTCGGCCCGCGCCGACATGGGTGCGATCCAGAACCGCTTCACCTCGACCATCGCCAACCTGCAGGCGACGAGCGAGAACCTGACCGCTTCGCGCAGCCGCATCCGCGACGCCGACTACGCGAAAGAAACCGCCGAGCTGACCCGCACGCAGATCCTGCAGCAGGCCGGCACCGCGATGCTCGCGCAGGCCAACGCCGTACCGCAGAACGTCCTCAGCCTGCTGGGCTGATCCACCGCCAGACGGGGCGCGAGATCCGCGTCCCGATGGCACCCTGGCGGGATGCGCGCGAACGCATCCCGCCGGTTCTT
Organism: Lysobacter sp. FW306-1B-D06B; assembly: GCF_038446665.1. NCBI lineage: Bacteria > Pseudomonadati > Pseudomonadota > Gammaproteobacteria > Lysobacterales > Lysobacteraceae > Lysobacter > Lysobacter sp. FW306-1B-D06B. The sequence continues at coordinate 4,081,670 of NZ_CP151802.1, forward strand.
TTCCGCAAGGAGTTGCCATGACCGCTCATCGTTCGCCCCGTTCCACGCCGCGCATCGCGGCCCACGGTTCACGCGGAAGGTAAGCGGTCATGGCCATTTCCACGCTCGGCTCGGGCATCGATATTCCTTCGCTGGTCTCGCAACTGGTCGCGGCCGAACGCGCGCCTGTCGAGAACCGCATCGCCCGCGGTGAAACCGCCGCCAAGACCCAGCTTTCGGCCATCGGTGCGCTCAAGGGCGCCTTCTCCGGCCTGAAGACCGCGCTGGACAAGTTGCGCAAGGAAGACGGCACCAACGCGCGCATCACCAACGTGCCCGAGAAGGCCGGCTTCACCGCCACCGCCGCGACGTCGGCGGCGGTGGGCGAGTACGACATCGAAGTGGTCAGCCTGGCCACGGCGCACAAGCTGACCTCGGCCGGCAAACCGGCCGAGACGAAGATCGGCACCGGCAAGCTCATCATCGAGGCCGGCGACGAGAAGATCGAAGTCGAGATCAAGGAAGGCCGCAACACGATGGCCGACATCCGCAGCGCGATCAACGCCGCCGCTGCGGGCAAGGGCGTGAGCGCCAGCCTGGTCAACGCCGACGATGGCCAGCACCTGGTGCTGACGGCCAACGACACGGGCACCGAAGGCAAGCTGCGCATCACCACCACCGGTGGCGACGGCGGGCTTTCCGCGCTGGTCTACGACCCCGGCGTGCAGACCTCGATGACCGAGACCGTCAAGGCCGCCGACGCCAAGGTGGTCGTCGACGGCATGGAGCGCACCTCCAGCAGCAACAACATCACCGACCTGCTGCCCGGCGTCACGCTGACGCTGAAGGAAGCCAAGCCGGACGAGACGTTCACGCTCAAGGTCTCCACCGACGACGCCGCGCTCAAGACGACGCTCCAGTCCTTCATCAGCGCCTACAACACGGCGATCGGGCTGACCAAGTCCGTCACCGCGTACAACGCCGAGACCAAGACCAGTTCGGCGCTCACCGGCGACAGCATGGTGCGCGGCCTGCAGGCGCAGCTGCGCACGATGGCCAGCGAAAATGTGGTTGCGCTCAAGGACCTGGGCGTGAAGATCAACACCGACGGCACGCTGACGCTCAACACCGCCGACATGACCAAGGCGCTGGCCGAGGATCCGGGCGCGCTGTCGCGCCTGTTCGGCGGCGAGGAGGGCTACGGCGCCAAGCTCGAAGACATGCTCGGCTCGGTGCTGGAAGACAACGGCCTGTTCGATTCGCGCAGCGACAGCCTCAACGCGCGCCTGAAGACCTACAACACGCAATACGAAGACCTGGACCGCCGCATGGAATCGCTGAAGACCCGCTACACCGCGCAGTTCACCGCGATGGAGCAGATGGTCACGCAGTTGCAGGGCAGCAGCGGCTTCCTGGCCCAGCAACTCGGTTCGCTGTAATCCAGCCGACGTCACCCCGGAGATCCACCATGCTCGGCAGCCACCGCAACTACGCCAACCAGTACCGCAGCACCGGCGTCAGCGCCGCCGTGCTCGAAGCCGACCCGCACCGCCTCGTCGCGCTGATGCTCTCCGGCGCGCGCGATCGCATCCGCCTGGCCGGCGCCTGCCTGGAACGCGGCGACATCCCGCGCAAGGCCAAGGCCATCAGCGATGCCAGCGGCCTGATCACCGGCCTCAACGGCGCGCTCAACCTGGAAGCCGGCGGTGAGATCGCCGCGGGTCTGCAGTCGCTGTACGACTACGCGCAGCAGCGCCTGCTGTCGGCCAACGCCGACAACGACGCCGGCGCGCTGGGCGAAGTGGACGCGCTGCTGGGCGACATCGAGTCGGCCTGGCTCGCCATCGCGCCGAAGACGCCGTGAGCGTCGCCGTTCCCGTCCTGCCCGAATCCGAAGTGCGCGCGGCGATGCATGCCGAGCACTGGGAGCGCGCGTTCGAGCTGCTGGCCGAACACGACCGCGAACTGCGCCAGGCGCTGGAATCGGTGGACCTGACGAAAACCTCCGCCGCGCCGTGGCGCGAACTGCTGGAGCGCCAGACCGCGCTGCTGCACGACCTGAGCGTGGTGCGCGACGAAACCGCCGCGATCCTTGCCCGCATGGGCCGCGAGCGTCGCGGCGCCCTCGCCTACCGGACCCTGGCCGGATGACGCCGCAGGACGCCGACGTCGCACTCTTCGACGGCGTGCTCGCGCACGAAGACCGCCGCCCGGCGGCGTTCCTGCCCGGAGGCCTGGACCCGGCCTCCGCGCACGGCAGCGCCGCGCGCGCGGAAATGCTGCTGGCTTCGCTCGCCCTGAGCGAACGGGTGCGCGGCGACGACGCCGATGCCGACGCCGAACCCTCCGCCGCCCTGCAACGCGTGGAAGCGAAGGTGGACCTGCTGCTGGGCCTGGTCGGCGCGATGCTGCGCGATCGCGGCGACGTTCCGCCGACCGCGCTGCTGCGCTGGTCCACGCGCGGCGCGCGCATCGACGTGCACGGCGATGCCATCGCCATCCAGCCCGGCGCCCGCGGCGTGCTGCGCGTGCAACCGGCCGACTGGCTGCCGGACTGCATCGAGCTGCCCGCCCGTGTGCTGGCCAGCGACGGCCGCCACGCCTGGGTCGCCTTCGACGCATTGCCGGCCTCACTGGCCGAGGCGCTGGAGCGGCACCTGTTCCTGCTCCACCGCCGCCAGGTGGCGGAAACCCGCCGCCAGCGCTGAGGCCACAGAGCCCGCAGACTCGAGCCCCTCTCCCGTTCACGGGAGAGGGTTTGGGGTGAGGGCAAACCGCGGACCACCCCATACCACCCCGTCCGGTACCCCGGCGCACGGTGGAACATTTGTCGGGCCCGTCACATTCCTTGCGTGAACGAATGGTCCCTCCGCGTCACCTCCGCTAAGGTGCCCCGAACGGAAGCTGGATGCTTTGGGGAACGGAAGTTGGGCTCGGGGCTGTTGCGTGTACTGATCTGCGATGACCACACGCTGGTCCGTGCGGGCCTTCGTCGCCTGCTGGAATCGTTCGCGGATATCGAAGTCGTAGCGGAGGCCGCCAACGCGGACCAGGCCGTCGTCGGCTCACGCCAGCACCAGCCCGACATCGTCCTGCTCGACCTGTCCATGCCGGGCCGCAGCGGTTTCGAGGCCCTGGTCGAACTGCGCCGCGACCACCCCACCTGCCGGGTGGTGGTGATGTCGATGCACGACGACCCCACCCACGTGCGCGAGGCCCTGTCGCGTGGCGCCAGCGGATTCGTCGTCAAGGAAGCCGCGCCGGCCGAGCTGGAAATCGCCATCCGCGCCGCCGCGGCCGGCCGCACCTATCTGAGCCCGCAGGTCTCCGCGCCGCAGTTGTTCGCGCGTCCCCGCAGCGAGGAAGGCATCGACTCCCTGCCGCCGCGCCAGCGCGAGATCCTGGCTGCCCTCGGCGCAGGCCGCACCAGCAAGCAGATCGCCGCCGACCTGGGCATCAGCGTCAAGACGGTGGAGACCCACCGCGCCCGCATCATGGCCACCCTCGGCTGCCGCAACGCGATCGAACTGCTGCGCATGGCGATGCGGTTGCATGATCGGCCGAGTGCCTGACGTCTGACTCCTCACGCCTGATCGCGTTGCGTCCGCGCGCGTTCCCGCTTCGCCTGCCCTCACCCCAACCCCTCTCCCGCAAGCGGGAGAGGGGCTAGGCATGTCGTCATCCGGGCGACGGACTGCGGTTACCCGTCTCGACCAAGACCTAACCGAAACCGTCATCCCCGCGAAGGCGAGAATCCCAGGCCCGGAGCCTCCCCACCCACAAGTCGTCATCCCCGCGAAGGCGGGGATCCAGGCTCGCACGCATCAAGCCTTTCGAAGGCCGGAGTGGATCGGATACATGGAGGGTGCCGCCATTCGGCGGCCCGAAAGACCCCGCCTTCGCGGGAATGACGGTGAAGTGGTTTACCGCAGAGGGAGTGCCCGGATGCTGCGGGCCTGGATCCCGGCCTTCGCCGGGATGACGGTGGATTTGCTGTGGCTACGGTGGATTTGCTGTCGCTGTTGCTGTTGCTGTTGCTGTTGCTGTTGCTGTTGCTGTCGAACAGCCTTTCAGGTCCCTAGCCCCGAAGGGCGCCGCACATGGATGTGCGGCGGTGAGCGCTGAGCCATGGATGGCGAATCGCGAACGCGCCCTTGCTCCTTCCGGTCGTGGGATTGGGGTGTCAAGGAAGGCCCTTTCTTTTGGTTACTTTTCTTTGGGCAAGCAAAGAAAAGTGACCCGAGCGGCGCAGCCGATCGGAAGCTTTGTTGTTGCTCCTTCTTTGAGAAGCCTGAGAAAGCCAAATCAAAATGGATTCCAGCTTTCGCTGGAATGACGGGGACAGGGCCCGCCGTCATCGAAGCGCCCCTCGTATCGCGCCAACCCCCATTCTGGCCCGCCCCTTGCAACCCTCCACCCGCCCCCGCCTCCCCGCGCCAACGGATCGTCACAAACCCCAACAGTGACGGATGCACGCGTGCCCCATCGCGTCACTGCATGACGCATCCGCACACGGCCAGCCGGAAACACGTCGCAATGTCAGGGTTACCCCGACACGCCTACAGGTATTCCCCGGCGTATGTCCGGGCTCGCCCCGATTAGTTTCCCGTCACCTTCACATCACGATGACTTCCGTGGCCGCCGGCTCCGGCGGATGGGGACACAACCGTGAAAGCTGTGATGAGCCCGAAGCTCGGGCTGGGCGTCAACCTGACGCCGCAACTTCTGCAATCGATCCGCCTCCTGCAGCTCACCGCGCCGCAGCTCGAACTCGAGCTTCGCCAGGCGCTGGAGCGCAATCCGCTGCTGGAACAGGACGAGGCCGAGGACGGTGGCGTCGACGCCACCGTCGATGCGCAGCTGGAAACCGCGGCATGGGACGAACTGCCCGAACCCTCGTTCGTCTCCGGCGGCAGCGCCGGCGGCGATTTCGACGACGACTCGGCCGCGCGCATCGCCGACGGGGAGTCGAGCGATCCGCGCCTGCGCCTGCTGAAGTCGCTGTCCCTGCAGTGGAACGCGCGCGATCTCGAACTGGCCGCCTGGTGGCTGGACCAGTGCGACGACCGCGGCTACCTGGAAGCCCCGCTCGACGAACTGCACCTGCTCGGTGCCAGCACCTGCAATGTCGATGCCAGCGAACTGGAAATCGTCCGCCAGCGCCTGCTGCACGGCGAATGGCCCGGCGTGGCGTCGTGCGATGCCGGTGAGTGCCTGCGCGCGCAGCTGTCGATGCTGCCCGAATCGGCCGGACGCACGCTGGCGTCGCGCATTCTGCGCGACCACGTCGACCTGCTGGCGATGCACGACGAAGCCGCACTCGCCAAGGCGCTGCAGGCCGACACCAACGCCGTGCGCGACGCCATCACGCTGATCCTCACGCTGCGCGCGCATCCCATCGAGGACGCGCCGGCTAGCGATCGCGACGTCGTCATTCCCGACGTCGTCGCCTGGCGCGCCGACGGCCGCTGGCATGTCGCGCTCAACCAGCGTTCCACGCCGCGCGTGCGCATCGCCTCGCATTGCGAACGCGCCCTGGCCGATGCGCCCGGCGACGTGTCCGCGCTGCGCGGCCTGCTCGACGAAGCCCGCTGGCTGGTGCGCGGCGTGGCGATGCGCAACGACACCCTGCTGCGCACCACGCAGGTGCTGGTCGAACGCCAGCGCGCGTATCTGGAACGCGGCGACGAGGCCATCGCGCCGCTGACGCTGCGCGAGGTCGCCGACGCCATCGGCATGCACGAATCCACCGTCTCGCGCATCACCACCGGCAAGTACCTGCAGATGCCGCGCGGCACGCTGGAACTCAAGCGCCTGTTCGCGGTGCGCCTGGACGGCGCGGACGTGTCCGGCAGCGCGGTCAAGGCGATGGTCAAGCGCCTGATCGACGACGAGCCCGTGCACGCCCCGCTGGCCGACGACACCATCGCCGGCCTGCTCGCCCGCCAGGGCGTGCGCGTGGCGCGACGCACCGTTGCCAAGTACCGTGACCAGCTGGCCATCGCGCCGGCGCGCCAGCGCCGCCGCCCGGCCGTCGCAATGGCAAAGGCAGGCTGATCATGCGTGAACTTCGAATCCTCATCGTCGACGACCACCCCGGCTTCATCAGCGCGGCGATCCGCCACCTGCGCCGCCAACCGTGGGCGAACGTCATCGGCACCGCCGGCAACGGCATCGAAGCCATCACCCAGTGCGAGACGCTGCGTCCCGACGTGGTGCTGATGGACATGGCGATGCCGGAGATGGGCGGCCTGCAGGCCGCGCGCCTGATCAAGGCGCAAGACGAGCCGCTGCCCTACATCGTCATCGCCAGCCATTTCGACGACACCGAGCACCGCGAGCACGCCCTGCGCGCCGGCGCCGATGCCTTCGTCAGCAAGCTGGCCTACATACAGGACGTGCTCCCGCTGCTGGAGCGCCTTGCCACGGAAGACACGCCATGAGCGAATCGCGAATCCTCCTGATCGACAACGACATGGTGCGCGCCGAACGCGTCGCCACGCTGCTGGAGTTCATGGACTTCACTCCCCGCATCGCGGCCGATGCGAGCGAGATCAACCTCGAGCGCGCGCGCGCCACCGACTGGGTCGCGGTCATCGCCGGCGACATCGGCGACGGCGAAGCCTGGGAGCGTTTCGCCGCATGGATCGGCGCGCAGCCGATGCACCCGCCGGTGCTGGAACTGCCCTGCCACGACGACAACGCCGCGTGGCGTGCGCAGGTGCATCCGGATCAGGTGTGGGCGCTGGACTATCCGATCCGACGCACCCAATTGCAGGACGTGCTGCGCCGCGCCAGCCTCAAGCGTCTGGACGACGACGCGCGCCGCGAGATCCCGCAGGTCGGCCCGACCGGTCGCAGCGCCGCCGTGCTGCGTCTGAACCGCATGATCGACCAGGTCGCCGCCTTCGACACCACCGTGTTGATCCTCGGCGAATCCGGCACCGGCAAGGAGGTCGCCGCGCGCGCCATCCACGCGCGCTCGCCGCGTCGCGACAAGCCGTTCGTCGCGATCAACTGCGGCGCGATCCCGCCGGACCTGCTGGAAAGCGAACTGTTCGGACACGAGAAAGGCGCCTTCACCGGCGCGCTGACGCAGCGCAAGGGCCGCTTCGAGATGGCCGAAGGCGGCACGCTGCTGCTGGACGAAATCGGCGACATGCCGATGGCGATGCAGGTGAAGCTGCTGCGCGTGCTGCAGGAACGCTGCTTCGAGCGCGTCGGCGGCACCAGCACGATGAAGTGCAACGTGCGCGTCATCGCCGCCACGCACCGCAACCTGGAAGCGCACATCGCGCAGGGCAAGTTCCGCGAGGACCTGTTCTACCGCCTCAACGTGTTCCCCATCGAAATGCCGTCGCTGCGCGAACGCGCCGCCGACCTGCCGGATCTGATCGGCGCGATCACGCGCCAGCTCTCCGACGGCGGCCGCGGCCGCGTCAGCCTGGCGGGTGACGCGATCGCGATGCTCCAGCAGTACGCATGGCCGGGCAATGTGCGCGAGCTGAGCAACCTGCTGGAACGTCTGTCGGTGCTGCATCCGGGCGGCCTGGTGCGCGCCGACGATCTTCCGGCGCGTTACCGCTGCCAGCTGCCGGCCGAAACACTGGCGGCGATCGACAGCATTCCCGCCGAGGAGCCCGCGCCGGTGATGGCCCTGCTGCGCGAAGCCGACGCGACGCCGGACCCGTCCACGCTGTCCCCGACCACGACGCTGCCGCCGCAGGGCATCGACCTGCGCGGCCACATCGCCAACATCGAACTCGACCTGATCCGCGCCGCCCTGGCCCAGACCGGCGGCGTCGTCGCCCACGCCGCCCCGCTGCTCGGCCTGCGCCGCACGACGCTGGTGGAGAAGCTGCGCAAGTACGGGATCGAGCGCGACACGATGGAGCTGGTATCGGGGTTCTGAGCGGGCCTTTTGCGGGCGGGGGATGTTAGCGCTCGCGTTGTTGGGGTCGGGATTCGGGATTCGGGATTCGGGATTCGGGATTCGGGATTCGGGATTCGGGATTCGGGATTCGGGATTCGGGAAAGCGTCTCCGAAGCCGTCATCCCGGCGAAGGCCGGGATCCAGGCTGTCACGTTGTCCGACGTATCACGTCATTCCAGCGAAAGCTGGAATCCATGTTGCTGTTGCTGTTCATAGGCAGCGGGCAAGCGTGAAAAGTCCCTGGATTCCCGCCTTCGCGGGAATGACGGTGAAGTGGTTTACCGCAGAGGGAGTGCCCGGATGCTGCGGGCCTGGATCCCGGCCTTCGCCGGGATGACGGTGGATTTGCTGTGGCTACGGTGGATTTGCTGTTGCTGTTGTTGCTGTTGTTGCTGTTGTTGCTGTTGTTGCTGTTGCTGTTGCTGCTGATACTTCTGTTGCTGTTGCTGTTGCTGTTGCTGTCGAACAGCCTTTCAGGTCCCTAGCCCCGAAGGGCGCCGCACATGGATGTGCGGCGGTGAGCGCTGAGCCATGGATGGCGAATCGCGAACGCGCCCTTGCTCCTTCCGGGCGTGGGATTGGGGTGTCAAGGAAGGCCCTTTCTTTTGGTTACTTTTCTTTGGGCAAGCAAAGAAAAGTGACCCGAGCGGCGCAGCCGATCGGAAGCCTTGCTATTGCTCCTTCATTGAGAAGCCTAAGAAAGCCAAATCAAAATGGATTCCAGCTTTCGCTGGAATGACGGTGACCGGGTTCGCCGTTATCGGAGTGCCCATGTGCTGCCGGCCTGGATCCCGGCCCTTCGACCAGCTCAGGACAGGCCTTCGCCGGGATGACGATGAGGTGGATTGCCCAAAGAAGGAGTGCCCGCGCGTTACGGGCCTGGGTCCCGGCCTTCGCCGGGATGACGATCAAGAACGGCGGCAACCGCGACGGCCGAACGGATCGCGGCCTTCGTCATCGAGACGGCGACTGGTTCCGTCGCGCCAGCGACCCGACACCCACCCCGCACCCCGCGCCAGAAACCCGTTCATGAATCCGTGGCACGCCGCTTGCCTGTACCTGGCAGAACCCCACGCGGCACGGCACGAACCATGACCGATGCGATCTCCTCAATCATGTCCCAGATCCGCGCGCACGAAATGCGCATGCGCGGGCCGGACGCCGCGCCGGGCAATGCCATCGCCCCGTCGGCGCTGGCACCGGGGGCGGCCGGGGCGGCGCAGGGCGCGCCGGGATTCCAGCAGACGCTCAGCCATGCCATCGACAGCGTCAGCCGCGCGCAGAACACCAGCGGCGCATTGCAGCAAGCGTTCGAACTGGGCGATCCGCGCGCCGACCTGGCGCGCGTGATGGTCGCCATGCAGCAGTCGCAGGTCGCCTTCCGCGCCACGGTGGAAGTGCGCAACCGGCTGGTGCAGGCGTATCAGGACGTGATGAACATGCCGGTGTGATGAAACCGGGATTCGGGATTCGGGATTCGGGATTCGGGATTCGGGATTCGGGATTCGGGATTCGGGATTCGGGATTCGGGATTCGGGATTCGGGATTCGCAAGAGCAATGCACATGAGCCAGAAGACTTCCAGAACTGACACCTCCGCTTTTACGAATCCCTAATCCCGAATCACGAATCCCGGACAAGCAACATGGCCGTCATCACCCTCCCCAACCAGAACAAGCTGCGCGAACTGCGCGGGCTGCAGGACATCCCGGTGGTGCGGCAGCTGGGTCTGTTCGCGCTGGTGGCGTCGGTCATCGCGCTGGGCCTTTGGCTCTTCTTCTGGTCGCAGAAGCCGGACTACGTGCCGGTGTACGCGGGCCTGGATGCGAAGTCGACCAGCGAGGCCTCCGAGCTGCTCGCCACTTCGCAGATTCCGTTCCGCATCGATCCCGGTTCCGGCGCGCTGTCCGTCCCGCAGGAACAGCTCGGCCAGGCCAAGCTCGCGCTCGCCGCGGCCGGGTTGCCGGCCAAGACCGATTCGGGCTTCGACGCCATCAAGGGCGACCAGGGGTTCGGCACCAGCCAGTTCATCGAGAACGCGCGCTACCAGCACGCGCTGGAATCCGAACTGGCACGCACCATCGCCAACCTGCGCCCCGTGCGCGAAGCGCGCGTGCACCTGGCGATGCCCAAGCCGAGCGCGTTCACGCGGCAGAAGGAACCGGCGAGCGCCTCGGTGGTCCTGCAACTGCACAACGGATCCGCGCTCGAGCAGGGCCAGGTCGATGCGATCGTGCACCTGGTCGCGTCCAGCATTCCCGGGCTTCCGCCGGACCGCGTCACGGTGGTCGACCAGTACGGCCGCATGCTGTCCAACGTCGATCCGGATTCGGACGCGGCCATCAGCGCCAAGCAGTTCGACCAGCAGCATCGCCTGGAAGCCACCTACGTCCAGCGCATCCACGAACTGCTGGAACCGATGACCGGCAGCGGCCGCGTCAGCGCGCAGGTTAGCGTCGACATGGACTTCGCCCAGACCGAGGAAGCGCGCGAGATCTACGGCCCGCAGCAGCCGATGGTGCGCAGCGAGCAGCTGTCGGAATCCTCGGCCGGTGGCGGCAACACGGCACCGCAGGGCATTCCCGGCAGCGTGAGCAACACGCCCGCCGCGCCGGCGCAGGCCAACGCCGCCAACAACGCCGCGCAACCCAATGCCGCCGCCGTCGCCCAGCAACAGCAGCAGGCCGCATCGAACGGGCCGTCCTCGCGCAGCTCAGTTCGCAATTACGAAATCGATCGCACGCTAACCCACACCCGCCAGGGCCCGGGCCGTGTGCGCCGCGTCACCGCCGCAGTGCTGGTGGACAACGTCCCCGCCGCCGCGGGCAAGGACGGAAAGCCGGCGCTGCGCGCGCTCACCGATCCCGAACTCAAGCGCATCGAGTCGCTGGTGCAGCAGGCGGTGGGTTTCGATTCCCAGCGCGGCGACGCGGTGTCGGTGGTCAACGCGCCGTTCGCGCGCGACATCACCGACACCGGCGAATCCGACCAGCCGCCGCTGTGGGAACATCCGCGTGCGATGGAATTCCTGCGCATCGCCGTCGGCGGCCTGGTGGTGCTGGTGTTGATCGTCACCGTCCTGCGCCCGCTGTTCCGCCAGTTGATGGGCGGCAAGGCGATGGCCAAGCCGCAGCAGATCACCACCGCCACCGTCCTGCCGGACGACGAGGACGTGGCCGTTTCGCTGTCGGCGCCGACCGACGCCGCACCGGCCGCGCTGCCGCCGGGCGCGATGACCTTCGACGACAAACTGGAAGTGGCACGCACGGCGGTCAGCACCGACTCCAAGCGCGTGGCACAAGTGGTACGCGACTGGGTGGAATCCGATGCCTGACACGACCGGTCTGACAGGCGTACAGCGCGCCGCCGTCGTCCTGCTCTCGCTCGGCGAGCAGCAGGCCGCCGAAGTGCTCAAGCACATGAGCGCCAAGGAAGTGCAGAAGCTCGGCGTCGCCATGACTTCGGTCAGCGGCGTCTCGCGCGAATCCGTGGGCAAGGTGATCGACCAGTTCGTCGAGACCCTCGCCCAGCCCAGCGGTCTGGGTTCGGGCGCCGACGAATACGTGCGCGCCGTGCTGGTGCAGGCGCTGGGCGAGGAACGCGCGAGCAGCCTGATCGACCGCATCCTGCTGGGCCGCAACACCTCCGGCCTGGACACGCTCAAGTGGATGGAGCCGCGCGCGATCGCCGACCTGGTGCGCAACGAACACCCGCAGATCATCGCGATCGTGATGGCGCACCTGGAAAGCGACCAGGCCGCCGACGCACTCAAGTGCCTGCCCGACCGCGTGCGCGCCGACGTGCTGCTGCGCATCGCCACGCTCGACGGCATTCCGCCCAACGCACTCAATGAACTCAACGACGTGATGGCCCGCCAGTTCGCCGGCGCGCAGAACCTGAAGTCCTCGTCCGTCGGCGGCGTGAAGGTGGCGGCCAACATCCTCAACTTCATGGACTCCGGCCAGGACGAGATGATCCTGGGCACCATCGGCGAGATCGACAACGAACTGGGCGTGCGCATCCGCGACCTGATGTTCGTGTTCGACAACCTGGCCGAGATCGACGACCGCGCCATGCAGGCGCTGTTGCGCGAAGTGCCCAACGACAAGCTCGCCGTCGCCCTTCGCGGCGCCGAAGCAAAGGTGCGCGAGAAGATCACCTCCAACATGTCGCAGCGCGCGGCGGAAATCCTCGTGGAAGACATGGAAGCGCGCGGCCCGGTGCGGCTGGCGGAAGTCGAAGCGGCGCAGAAGGAAATCCTCGCGATGGTCCGCAAGATGGCCGACGCCGGCACGATCCAGCTGGCGGCCAAGGCCGAGGCGTTCGTATGAGCCTGACGGCGGCCTGGAACACCGAAATGGCCGGCGCCGTGCGCTGGACCGCGCCCGGCCTGGACGCGCCACCCGTCGAGCCGGTGGTCGAACTGCCGCCACCTCCCAGCGTGGAGCAGTTGCAGGCCATCGAGCAGGCCGCGCACGACCAGGGCTACGCCGACGGCCTGGCGCGCGGACACGCGGAAGGCTTCGCGACGGGGCAGGCCGAAGTGCGCCGGCTCGTCGCGCAGATCGAAGGCATCCTCGACGGCTTCACGCGCCCGCTCTCGCGACTGGACGATGAAGTTTCCGAAGCGCTGGCCGAACTGGCCGTGCGCGTCGCCGGTTCGCTGCTGGGCCCGGCGTACACCGCCGATCCTTCGCTGCTGGCCGACCTGGTGCGCGAAGCGCTCGACGCCGTCGGCAGCAGCCAGCGCGAAGTCGAACTGCGCCTGCACCCGGACGACATGGGCGTGCTGTATCCGCACCTGGCCGGCCTGGACGGCGTGCGCCTGACCAACGACAGCACGCTGGCGCGCGGCGAACTGCGCGTGCACAGCGACGGCGTGCGCATCGACGGCACGATGGCGGCGCGCTTGCAGGCGGTGCTGGAGAGCACGATTGCGGTGCATGGGGTGGCGCGATGATGGCAACGTCCCTCCCATCAAGCTTCTGCCCCTCCCCCTGCTTGCAGGGGGAGGTTGGGAGGGGGTTCGAGGCGCGCCAGCGCCGAGCTCGCCGCGTTGCGGCTTCGCAACCCCTCCCCCACCCTCCCCTGCACGCAGGGGAGGGAGACACAGCGCAGGGAGCTTCCGCATGACCACCCCCGCCTCCCACTGGCTCGACGCCCGCAACCTGCGCCTGGCCTCGCGCCTGGACGCCGCCGCGCCCAAACCGCAATCGATGGGCCTGGCGCGCGAAGGCGTGCTGCGCCGCGCCGTCGGCCTCACGCTCGAAGCGTCGGGCTGCAGCGCACCGCTCGGCTCGCGCTGCCGCGTGGAAACGCACGGCGGCGTGTGGGTCGATGCGGAAGTCGTCGGCTTCTCCGGCGACCGCACCTTCCTCATGCCCAGCGCGCACCTGGAAGGCCTGCTGCCGAACGCACGCGTGGTGCCCAGTCGTCAGCGCGGCGAAGTCGCCGTCGGCGAAGGCCTGCTCGGCCGCGTGATCGACAGCGACGGCGTGCCGCTCGACGGCCGCGGCCCGATACGCGCCGAACACTGGGTCGGCCTGGCCGGCAAATCCGTCAATCCGCTGATGCGCGAACCAATCACGCGTTCGCTCGACGTCGGCGTGCGCGCCATCAATTCATTGCTGCCCATCGGCCGCGGCCAGCGCGTGGGCCTGTTCGCCGGTTCCGGCGTCGGCAAGTCCACGCTGCTGGGCATGATGACCCGCTTCACCGCCGCCGACGTCATCGTCGTGGGCCTGATCGGCGAACGCGGCCGCGAAGTGCGCGATTTCGTCGAAGCCACGCTGGGCGAGGAAGGCCTGCGTCGCGCCGTCGTCGTTGCCGCACCCGCCGACCGCCCGCCGCTGGCGCGTCTGCACGGCGCGTTGCGCGCGACGGCCATCGCCGAGTGGTACCGCGATCAGGGCCTGCACGTCTTGCTGCTGATGGACTCGCTCACCCGCTACGCGCACGCGCAGCGCGAGATCGGCTTGTCGGTGGGCGAACCGCCGACCACGCGCGGCTACCCGCCCAGCGTGTTCGCGAAACTTCCGGCGCTGGTGGAACGCGCGGGCAACGGCGCCGACGGGCGCGGCTCGATCACCGCGTTCTACACCGTGCTCACCGAAGGCGACGATCAGCAGGAACCGATCGCCGATGCCGCGCGCGCAATCCTCGACGGCCACATCGTGCTCACGCGCCGCATCGCCGACGCGGGCCAATACCCGGCCATCGACGTGGAAGTCTCGGTGAGCCGCGTGATGCAGGACATCACCGACGCCCCGTGGCGCGAGCGCATCCGCAAGCTCAAGCGGCTGATGGCCGCCTACAACGCACAGCGCGACCTGATCGCCATCGGCGCCTACCAGCGCGGCAACGATCCGGTCGTCGACGAAGCGCTGGCGCGCTGGCCGGCGATCCTGAATTTCCTGGGACAGGACGTGAGCGAGGCCGCCGACGTGCAGGCCAGCCGCGATGCCCTCGCCCGCCTTCTTGACGATGTTCGTGAACCCACAGTCGCCACCGCGACGACGGAGACCGCATGACCCGTTCGCAACGCCTCGATCCCCTGCTGAACCTGATGCAGCAGCGCCAGGACGCCGCCGCCCGCGAAGTCGCCGACCGCGACCGCCAGTTGGCCGAGCAGGAACAGCGCCTGGACGCGCTGCGCCGCTACGCCGAGGAATACGCCGTCACGCCGAACGACGCGACCATCGCACCGGCGTTGCTGGCCAACCGCATCGCCTTCCGCGCCAAGCTCGAAACGGCGGTGGATCAGCAAAGCCGCATCGTCGACAGCAGCCGCCAGAACCGCGACGTCGAACGCGCGCGCTTGATGCTCGCCAGCCGCGACGCCAAGGTGATGGAGCAGTTGGCGGGAAGCTACCGCGCGCAGGAATCGCGCGTGGCCGAGCAGCGCGTGCAGCGCGAGCTGGACGATCTCGGCGCGCGCCGCAGCGTGCATGCCAACGCAAGTGGCAACGCCAGCGACGGAGCGACCGAGTGATGCAGACGTTCTCCGCCCTGCTCGCCGGCCAGCGCGCGGCCGGCGCCAACGGCACGCGCAATGGCGGCGCTTCGTCCACGACGCAGGACGACGCCGGTGCGTCCAGCGGGTTCGACCAGATGTTGCAGGCGCAGGGCGCGCGATCGGATTCCCGATCGTCGTCGCCTTCGCCTGCGTCCCGAACGCCGGAGTCCAGTCGCGCGGACGGCGCCCAACGGCCGCGCGACTCCGGCCCTTCGCGTCCGTCGCAGGACGCGTCGCAGAACGATTCGAAAGCAACCGAAGCCAAGCCGCGCGACAACGTGCGCGCTGAAGCGAGGGACGACGCGCCGCGCGAACCACGCAGCGCCGAAACGTCCGACACGCAGGGCGGCGAAGCGAGCGCGCCCGCCCACGACGACGCCACTGCCATCGCAACGGCCGAAGCGTCGCCGACGCCTGCGGCGAACGATGCCGCCGCACCCGCGCTGCCCGAGCAACTGCTGGCGCTGCTGAACGGCCTCGCCGGCGCGACCGCCGCCGCGCCCACGGCGACGACGGATGCATTGCCGGCCGCGCTGGCGCCGACCGCCCCGGATAACGCCGCCACCGGCGCGCAGGGCGCGACCACCGCGAAGCCGACGCTGCCGGCGCTTCCCACCGCATTGCCGGCGACGACGCCCGCGACGCCGGCCGAAGGCGACGCCACGGCCGCCTTCGCCGTGGCGATGGGCGCCGCGGTCTCCGCCGACGGCGATGCGAACGCGCCCGACGCGACCTTCGACACGGGCGCGATCGGCGAGGTCGGCGACACGGCCGCGACGCCGCCGCTGTCGGTTTCGAACGCCACGACGCATTCGCTGTCGCGCGCCACGGTCGCCGCGGTCATGGCGAACCAGCCGCTGGGCGTCGACAAGGGCTTCGAGGACGGCTTCGGTTCGCGCATCGCGTGGCTGGCCGACCAGAAGATCGGCCACGCGGAAATCCGCGTCACGCCGGATCATCTGGGCACGATCGACGTGCGCCTGCAGCTGGACGGCAATCGCGTCAACGCGGAATTCAACAGCGCCCAGGCCGAGGTCCGGCACGCGCTGGAGTCGAGCCTGCCGCGCCTGCGCGACATGCTCGGGCAGCAGGGCTTGCAGCTGGGGCATGCGGATGTCGGCCAGCGGCAGCCGGGGCAGCAGCAGGCGCCCGCGAACGGCCAACCCGGCCCCCTCGGCGGCGACGGTGCCGACAGCGCGGCCCATGCCGGCTGGACGCCCGGCCCGGCGGTGCGCGCCTCGCGCGGGTTGCTGGATGAGTACGCGTGACCGATTGAGCGCCCTCGGGCACTGACGGGAGTCTGGCGCGGGACGTCCGTCAAAAGACCGACGCGCCGGGGCGGGCGGATTTCATCGCTACCGTCCCACCTCCACCGTCATCCCGGCGAAGGCCGGGACCCAGGCTGTCACGTCGTCCGCTCCGTCTCGTCATTCCAGCGGAAGCTGGAATCCGTCTTGATCTTCAGCTTTGCCGGCGAGGCCTGGAACAGCGCAAATGGATTCCAGCTTTCGCTGGAATGACGGTGAGGCGGGGCGTCGGCAATGAGAGGGCCCTGAACGCTCCGGGCCTGGGTCCCGGCCTTCGCCGGGATGACGGGAGGAATCGAGCAGCCGCCACCGCTCCCACTTCCAACCCACGGCACACCCCTTGCACGGCACCGGCATTCCCCATCGCCGAGTTCCGCGCATGTCCAAGCCCGCCGCCCACGCCGCTCCTCCGATCCCGCCGCGCAGCAACAACCTCGCGCTGTGGATTCTGATCGTGCTGCTGGTGATCGGCATCGCCGGCGCCGGCGCGTGGTGGTTCCTGCAAGGACGCGGCGCGCAGGCCCACGCCGCCGAACCGGCCGCCGCCGCGACGCGTGCGCCGGCCCGCTACTACGCCCTCGAACCGGCCTTCGTGGTCAACCTCGCCGACACCGGCGCGGTGCGCTACCTGCAGGCCGACGTCCAGGTCATGACGCGCGATGAAGCCACCGGCGCCGCGCTGGAACTGCACACCCCCGCCATCCGCAACCGCCTGCTGTTGCTGTTCGGCCAGCACACCGCCGCGCAGCTCGCGCAGCGCTCGGCCAAGGAGCGCCTGCAGGAACAGGCCCTGGCCGAAGTTCGCGGCGTGCTCCGCGCCGAACGCGCGCCCGACAAGGTCGAGGCGGTGTTCTTCACCAGCCTGGTCACGCAGTAACGGCCTTCACGAGAGCCTGATCCGATGATGAGCGACCTGCTGTCACAGGACGAAATCGACGCCCTCCTGCACGGCGTGGATTCCGGCGCGGTCGAGACCGAGCCGCCGCCGGTTCCGGGCGAAGCGCGCAGTTACGACTTCGCCAGCCAGGACCGCATCGTCCGCGGCAAGCTGCCGACGCTGGAGATGATCAACGAGCGCTTCGCGCGCACGTGGCGCATCGGCCTGTTCAACCTGCTGCGCCGCTCGGCCGACCTGTCGGTGCGCGGCATCGACCTGATCCGCTTCGGCGAGTACATGCATTCGCTGCAGGTGCCGACCAACCTCAACCTGGTGAAGATGAAGCCGCTGCGCGGCACCGCGCTGGTGATGTTCGAACCGCGCCTGGTGTTCACCGTGGTGGACAACTTCTTCGGCGGCTCGGGCAAGTACCACACGCGCATCGAAGGCCGCGAGTTCACGCCCACCGAGATGCGCGTGATCCAGCTGCTGCTCAAGCAGACCTTCGCCGACCTGGTGGACGCGTGGGCGCCGGTGATGCCGGTGGAGTTCGAATACCTCAATTCGGAGGTCAATCCGCACTTCGCCAACATCATCAGCCCGCGCGAATACATCGTGGTGTGCCGCTTCCACGTCGAGCTGGACGGCGGCGGCGGCGAATTCCATGTGTCGCTGCCGTACGCGATGCTCGAACCGATCCGAGAGGCGCTGGACGCCGGCGTGCAGAGCGACCGCATCGAACGCGACGAAAGCTGGACGGTCGCGCTGCGCTCGCAGCTGCACGACGCCGAGATCGAACTGTCCAGCGTGCTGGCGCAGCGCTCGATCAGCCTGCGCGAGCTGTGCCGGCTGCGCGTGGGCGACGTGATTCCGCTGGAAATCCCGCGCACGGCGACGCTGAAGGTCGAGCAGATGCCGTTGTTCTCCGGCGAGTTCGGCACGCACAACGGCCGCAACGCCATCAAGGTCAACACCGTGCACGCCGTACGCGAGAAGCCGGTGTTCGACCCCACCAATCCCGACTCCATCGCGGTCCACGCCGCGCTCACCCAGGCCTGACGCCGATGACCAGCAACGACTCCGCCGCACGCGCCGCTTTCGATCCGCTCACCGCTGATGGCGGCATCGCCAGCGACCTCAACCTGGACGTGATCCTCGACGTGCCGGTCACGCTGTCGCTCGAGGTCGGCCGCGCGCGCATTCCGATCCGCAACCTGCTGCAGCTCAACCAGGGTTCGGTGGTCGAACTGGAGCGCGCCGCCGGCGAACCGCTGGATCTGTACGTCAACGGCACGCTGATCGCGCAGGGCGAAGTGGTCGTCGTCAACGATCGTTTCGGCGTGCGTCTGACCGACGTGGTCAGCCCGGCCGAGCGGATCAAGAGGCTGCGATGATCGCTGCGGGTACTGTCGACGCAGCCGCTGCGTCTGCCCTCACCCGAACCCCTCTCCCGCGAGCGGGAGAGGGGCTCGGCGACCGCGCGATGGTTGCGATCGGAAATGATGCGGCTGTCGTTTCGTCGGGTGCGCCCGTGAACTCCCTCCCCTGCTTGCAGGGGAGGGTTGGGGAGGGGTGTGAGCCGCTTGCGGCGAACGTGTCACAGGAAGGCTCGGCGCAAGGCGCCTCGCTACCCCCTCCCAGCCCGCAGCCATCGGGCGATGGCCCGATGGCGTTCGTCGGGACGCGCGCCAATGGCGCGCAAGCCGTCCCTCCTCACCCCCTGCAAGCAGGGGGAGCAAAAGCAGGGGGAGCGGCCAACGCGCAGCACACCGCCACCGTCGCGCACCCCGCCAAACCGCAAGCCTTCGCCAAGCCCGCCGACGGCCCCGGCATCGGCGGCGCGGTGTTCGCATTGATCCTGGTGGTGTCGCTGATCCTCGGCCTGGGCTGGCTCGCGCGTCGCATGCCGGGCGTGGGCCGTGCATCCAACACCAACGCGCTGCGCGTCGTCGGTTCGCTGGCGCTGGGGCCGCGCGATCGCGTGGTCGTGGTGGAAGTCGGAAACACGCAGCTGCTGCTGGGCGTCGGCCAGAACGGCATGACGACGCTGCACACGCTGGCCGAACCGCTGCCTCTGGCACAGCCTTCGCAGGGGAATGCCGTCAGTCCGTTCGCGCAGTTGCTGGCGCAGCATTTCGGGAAGAAGCCGTGAGCGCCGTGGCGCCACGCGTTCACGGAAGCCGGCAGCCCTCCACCGTCGTTCCAGCGAAAGCTGGAACCCATGTTGATCTTCCTGCCGTGAAATCGAACCCAAGAGCAAAAGCAAAATGGATCCCAGCTTTCGCTGGGATGACGGGATATGCCCGTTGCGTTGGGGTGACGGAGAGGCACCACTCCACCGGGATGACGTCGGAACTCGTCCGCCGCATCGCCATCGCCCTGTCCCTCGCCCTGGCGCTGCTCTTCATCGCGCCGGCCTTCCTGCCCGTCCGCGCACAGGCGCTGCCCACGCCGGTTTCCACGCAGGCCCAGTCCGCGCCGGCGCCGGCGTCGCCCGCGCTGGCCGCGTTGAACAAGCCGTTGCCCTCGGTCACGGTCGGCAAGATCGGTGGCGAACCGGTCAGCATGCCGATGCAGGTGCTGCTGCTGATGACCGGCATCACGCTGCTGCCGGCGGCGTTGCTGGGACTGACGGCGTTCACGCGCATCATCATCGTGCTGGGCCTGCTTCGACAGGCACTGGGCACCGGGCAGACGCCGAGCAACCAGGTGCTGATGGCGCTGGCGTTGTTCCTCACCGCGATGGTGATGACGCCGGTGTTCGACCAGGCCTGGGCCGCCGGCATCGCGCCCTACCTCAACGACCAGATGGATTTCCGCAGCGCATGGACCGCCGCGTCCGAGCCGTTCCGCGGTTTCATGCTCGCGCAGATCCGCGAGACCGACCTGATGACGTTCGCCGGGCTGTCCAACAGCGGCCCGTATGCGACGCCGCAGGACGTGCCCTTCAGCGTGCTGGCCGCGTCGTTCCTCACCAGCGAGTTGAAGACCGCGTTCGAGATCGCGTTCCTGATCTACATCCCGTTCGTGATCATCGACCTGGTCGTGGCGAGCGTGCTGATGTCGATGGGCATGATGATGCTCTCGCCGATGCTGATCTCGGCGCCGTTCAAGATCCTGCTGTTCGTGCTGGTGGACGGCTGGGTGCTGGTGGTCGGTTCGCTCGCCGCCAGCTTCAACGTGGCGTGACGTCATGACGCCGGAAACCGCCCTCACCGAAATCGGCCGCGGCCTGCAGATGGCGCTGGTGCTGGGCGCGCCGCCGCTCATCGCCGTGCTCGTCGTCGGCGTGGTCGTCGGCATCGTGCAGGCCGCCACGCAGATCAACGAACCCACGATCGGCTTCGTCGTGAAGGCCATCGCGCTGGTGGCGACGCTGGCGCTCACCGGGCACTTCCTGCTCGGGAAGATGGTGGCGTTCACGGCGGATCTGTTTCATCGGATTCCGCACTTGGTGGGGTGAGGCCGGCCGTTTACGCCGCACTGCCGCGTGGCCTGCCGAACGACCGGCCATGGATGGCCGGGCCGGGCGATCCGAAGCCAATCGCGTCCCGCCATGGATGGCAGTGAGAGAGAAGGAAGCATCGTGCAAGCAGACATCGCCCACCTTTCACCGTTCGTCCTGAGCGCAGGCGCGAAGCGCCGAAGTCGAAGGATGGACGGGATGCAGGCGGCTCCATTGGCGCGTGAGGCCCGCTCGCCCTTCGACTTCGGGCCTGCGGCCCTACGCTCAGGACGAACGGGGAATACCTTGGCGCCCTTCCGTCGTCGAATGCAGGCGGCCTGATGGAACCCACCACCGCCACCGTCATCGACGGCCTCAACCTGTTCGGCATGCTCGGCACCGTGCTGTGGCATGCCATCCGCATCGGTGCGGCGATGCAGGCGATGCCGATGCTGGGCGGTCGCAGCATGCCGATGCGCGCGCGACTCATGGTGACGCTGGCGATTTCCGGCGCGTTGTCGGCGCTGCTGCCGACGCCGCCCGCGGCCGGCGTGGATGCGATGACAGTCCTCACCGTGCTGCGCGAATTCGCCGTCGGCATCGCCATCGGCACGATCCTGCGCCTGGCCTTCGAGGCCGGGCAGTTCGCCGGCGAACTGGTGTCGCAGGGCATGGGCCTGTCGTTCGCGACGATGGCCGACCCGCTCAGCGGTGCGTCCTCGCCGGTGCTGGCGCAGTGGTTCTACCTCGTGTTCGGCCTGCTGTTCTTCACCTTCGACGGCCACCTGGCGCTGGTGAAGCTGCTGCTGGACAGCTACCACGCGCTGCCGCTGGGCACGCCGCTGGTGGACGTGCAGCAGTTCCTGTCGGTGGTGCCGACGTTCTTCTCCACCGCGTTGCAGGCCGGGCTGCTGCTGGCGCTGCCGGTGATCGTCGCGCTGCTGGCGGTGAACCTCGCCTTCGGCGTGCTGGCGCGCGCGGCGCCGCAGCTCAACCCCGTGCAGCTGGGCCTGCCGGTGGCGCTGCTGGTCGGGCTGGTGCTGCTGATGCTTCTGGCACGGGAGCTGCAGGGACCGGTGGAGCGCTTGTTCGATGAAGCGTTCAACGCGGCGCGGGCGCTGACGGCTTGAACCCCCTCCCCTGCTTGCAGCCCCTGGAGCCCGGGTAAGCGCAGCGCACCCGGGGACTGGCCGCGTGCCAGTTGCCGGACGCCACCCCGAGTGCGCTTCGCTTACCCGGGCTACGCAGGCGAAGAAGGCGTTTGGCACGCTCGCTGCAGGGATCGGCTGGCCGAGGGAATGAACGCCGATGTCCGAAGACCAGGAAGACAAAACCGAACAGCCATCAGAAAAACGATTGCGCGAAGCGCGCGAACGCGGCGACGTTCCGCGATCGCGCGAATTGGGCAACGTGGCGGTGCTCGGCTGCGCGGCGATGGCGCTGGTCGCGACCGGCTCCAGCATCGGCACCGCGTCGCAGGACTGGCTGCGCGAAGCGCTCACCCTCGATCAGGCGATGCTCGGCCAGCACGACCGCCTCCTCACGCACGCCGCGCTGCTGCTGCTCGGCCTGGTCAAGCCGATGCTGCCCATCCTGCTGGCCGCGCTGGCCGCATGCTTCATCGCGCCGGCGGTGATGGGCGGATTGCGCTTCGCGTCGAAGTCGCTCGCCCCGGATTTCGCGCGCATGAGCCCGATGGCAGGCCTCAAGCGCATGTACGGAAAGGAAAGTCTCGCCGAGCTGGTGCGCTCGGTCCTGCGCGTGCTGCTCATCGGCGGCCTCGGCGGCATGGTGGTGTACGGCGCGTTCACCCACCTGATCGACATGGCGAAGATGCCGCTGAATGAAGCCGTCGGCGTGGGCCTGTCGTTGATCACCAAGGCGGTGCTGGCGATGGTCGGCGCACTCGGCGTACTGGCGCTGATCGACGTGCCCTGGC
Organism: Lysobacter sp. FW306-1B-D06B; assembly: GCF_038446665.1. Lineage (NCBI taxonomy): Bacteria > Pseudomonadati > Pseudomonadota > Gammaproteobacteria > Lysobacterales > Lysobacteraceae > Lysobacter > Lysobacter sp. FW306-1B-D06B. The sequence goes on from NZ_CP151802.1 coordinate 4,104,164, forward strand.
AGCACTTCCAGTACCGCAACAAGCTCAAGATGAGCAAGCAGGAACTGCGCGACGAATACAAGGAAAGCGAAGGCAATCCGGAAGTGAAGGCGCGTGTGCGCCAGATCGCCGCGCAGCTGTCGCGCCGCCAGATGATGGAAGCGGTACCGACCGCCGACGTGATCGTCACCAACCCGACCCACTTCGCCGTCGCGCTCAAGTACGAGGCCGGCAAGATGCGCGCGCCCAAGGTCGTCGCCAAGGGCGTGGACGAGATGGCGCTGGCCATCCGCGACGTGGCCGGCAAGCACCGGGTCAGCATCGTCGAGGCACCGCCTCTGGCACGCGCCTTGTATCGGCATGCGCAGATCGACCAGGAGATCCCGGTGAAGCTCTACGCGGCCGTCGCGCAGGTGTTGTCCTACGTCTACCAGCTCAAGCGCTGGCACCCCGCGCACGGGCCGATGCCGAGCCTGGGCGATGTCTCCGTGGACTCCGTGCTGGCCGATGGCGCAGCCGATGACGGAAAGCCGACGGCATGAGCAGTCAGTTCTCTGTCGCCAACATGGGCCACGCCGTGAAGAGCGGCCTGGCGACGCCGGTGATCGTGCTGGCGATGCTCGCCATGGTCATCGTGCCGCTCTCGCCGCTGGTGCTGGACGCGCTGTTCACCGTCAACATCGCCATGTCGCTGGTGGTGCTGCTGGCGGTGGTGTACGTCAAGCGGCCGCTGGAGTTCTCGATCTTCCCCAGCGTGCTGCTGCTGGTCACGCTGCTGCGCCTGGCGCTGAACGTCGCCTCCACCCGCGTGGTGCTGCTGCACGGCCACCAGGGCCCGGCGGCGGCGGGCCACGTGATCGAATCCTTCGGCCAGTTCGTCATCGGCGGCAGCTTCGCGGTCGGCATCGTGGTGTTCGCGATCCTGACCATCGTCAACTTCGTCGTCGTCACCAAGGGCGCCGGGCGTATCTCGGAAGTGTCGGCGCGCTTCATCCTCGACGCCCTGCCCGGCAAGCAGATGGCGATCGACGCCGACCTCAACGCCGGCCTGCTCACCCGCGAAGACGCGAAGATGCGCCGCGAGGAAGTGCGCGCGGAAGCCGACTTCTACGGTTCGATGGACGGCGCCAGCAAGTTCGTGCGCGGCGACGCCATCGCCGGCCTGCTGATCCTGGCGATCAACATCATCGGCGGCGTGCTGATCGGCGTGCTCCAGCACGAGATGACGTTCAAGGACGCAGGCACCACGTACGTGTTGCTGGCGATCGGCGACGGCCTGGTCGCGCAGCTGCCGGCGCTGCTGATCTCCACCGCGGTCGCCATGCTGGTCACGCGCGCCACGCGCGAACAGGAAATGGGCGCGGCGGTCACCACGCAGGTGCTGCACCCGCGTGCGCTGGCCGTGGCGGCGGCGCTGATGGCGCTGGTCGGCATCGTGCCGGGCATGCCGAACGTGCCGTTCCTGATCCTGGCGGCGATGCTGGGATACGCGGCATGGCGGCTGCACAAGCGCTCGCTGGCGCCGCCGACGGACGTGATCGAAGGCGAGCTGGCCACCGCGGCCGCCGCCGCGCAGCCGGAACTGAGCTGGGACGAACTGCGTCCGGTCGAGCCGCTGGGCCTGGAAGTGGGTTATCGCCTGATCGCGCTGGTCGACAAGAACCAGGGCGGCGAACTGCTGGCGCGCCTGAAGGGCGTGCGCCGCAAATTGACGCAGGACCTGGGTTTCCTGATTCCCGCCGTGCACGTGCGCGACAACCTCGAACTGGCGCCGGGCCTGTACCGCGTGCTGGTGCACGGCGTGCCGATCGCCAGCGGCGAGATCCACCCCGACCGCCACCTCGCGCTCGACCCGGGCCACGTGTTCGGCAAGCTCGAAGGCATTCCCGGCAAGGACCCGGCGTTCGGACTGGACGCGGTGTGGATCCAGCCGGGCCAGCGCGCGCAGGCCGAATCGCTGGGCTACACGGTGGTCGATGCGGCCACCGTGGTCGCCACGCACCTGTCGCATCTGGTGCGCGAACGCGCCGCCGAACTGCTCGGCCACGAGGAAGTGCAGCAGCTGCTGGCCACGCTGGGCCGCGCCTCGCCGCGCCTGGTCGAAGACCTGACGCCGAAGCTGCTGCCGCTGTCGACCGTGGTGCGCGTGCTGCAGTCGCTATTGGCCGAACGCGTGCCGGTGCGGCAGCTGCGGCAGATCGTCGAAGCGTTGCTGGAACACGGCGCGCACACGCAGGACCCGGCGCTGCTGACGGCCGCCGTGCGCACCGCGCTGGGCCGATTCATCGTCCAGGAACTCAACGGACTGGGCGCCGAACTGCCCGTCTATACCTTGGCGCCGGCTTTGGAACGGGTATTGCAGGACTCCGTCAGCGGCCAGGGCGCCGCGCTGGAACCCGGACTCGCCGAGCGTCTGCATCAGAACCTCAGCGAGTGCGTCACCCGCCAGGAAGGCCGCGGCGAACCCGCGGTGCTGCTGGTTCCCGGTGGGATCCGTTCCGCGATCGCCCGGCTCGTGCGGCACAGCGTCCCCGCGCTGACCGTGCTGGCCTACGGCGAAGTGCCGGAGGACAAGCGGTTGCGGTTGGTGGGGTCGGTGGGGTGAAAAGCCGGGATTGGGAGTTCGGGATTGGGGATTCGTAGGAGCAAAAGCATGACTCACGCCCACTTCAATGATTCGCCGGTCGCCCCTCCGCTTTTGCGAATCCCGAATCTCGAATCACGAATCCCGGCTTTACCGAATCTCGAATCACGAATCCCCGCTTCACCCAATCCCGAATCCCGAATCCCGAATCCCGGCTGTTAAACCATGCGAATCAAACGTTTCATCGCCCCCGACATGCGCACCGCGCTGCGCATGGTGCGCGACGAACAGGGGCCCGATGCGGTGATCCTGTCGAACCGTCCGGTCGAGGACGGCATCGAGATCGTCTCGGCCACCGACTACGACGAATCCCTGGCGCAGCAGGCCCTGCGCGCCGCGTTGCCGTCGCTGCCCGCCGCGCCCGCGCCGGTGGCCTCGCCGAGCACGCCGGCGACGGTGGCGGCGGTGGTGCCGATGACGAAGTCGATGTCGAATGCCTCGAACGAAGCTCCCCCTCCCCTGCGTGCAGGGGGTGAGGAGGGACGTCTGCGCGCCACTGGCGCGCGTCCCGACGAACGCCTTCGGGCTATGCCCGAAGGCCGGGACAGTTGGGGAGGGGTCGCGAAGCCGCGCAGCGGCGAGCTCGGCGCTGACGCGCCTCACTACTCCCTCCCAACCTCCCCCGCCAAGGAGGGGGAGGAGCAAAAAAGCTCGCGCATGTCCTCGCTCGCCGCACTGCTCACCAAGCCGGTGAAGGGCAAGCCCGCCTGGACCGCGCCGTCGGCCGAGTCCACCGTCGAAATGGAGCGCGTGGAAATGCAGCGCATCGAAATCGAAGACGAAGAACCCGCCGTCGTCGCGCTCTCCGACAAGGCACGCGCGAAGATCGCCGAATCCCCGATCCGCGGCCGCGCCGTGTTCGCCATCGGCGACGGCACGCGCGTGGAAACCGCGCCGCGCGCGCCGAAGGTCGAGACGCAGGTGGCCGACGCGCGCCCCAAGCCCGACACCTCGCGCTTCGACGCGATGATGGCCGCGCTGATCCCGCAGGGGGAGAAGTTCGAGGCGGCAGCGGCGGCGTTCGCGCAGACCGCACCCGCCGGCACCAGCGCATCGCACGATGCGCCGGTGCAGGAAGCAACAAGGGACAGCGTCACCGACCCGACACACGTCGCGCCCACGGCTGCGGTCGGAATCGGTGACGCTGCTCCCTCTCTATCGGCCGATGTCGCCGCGCTTGAAGGGGCGCGGACGACGCAGCCCAGCGAGCCGATCTCGCACGAATACCGCAGCCTTGCGGATCTGTGGAGCGATGACGCTTTGCTTCCCTCTCCCGACGGGAGAGGGATCGAGGGTGAGGGGCGCAATCAGGACCACCTCGCCGATGGCACTGCCTTCAAGGGTTCTGCCTCCTACGTCGATCTGTTGACGAATCACTCCGTTGCCCCTCACCCCGACCCCCAAGCCCAAACGCACAGCGTTTGGGCGTTCGATGGCGCGCGAACCAGTGGTTCGCAAGCAGCGCCCTCTCACTCCGAGAGGAGAGGGGCTCAAGCGCTCGCGCCTCAAACGCCCGCCGCTGCGCCCCACCTCCACGCCGTCGCCGACGCACGCGACCCGTCCATGCTCGCCATGCGCGACGAACTGGCGACGATGCGCGCGATGATCGAGCGCGAGTTCGGTCAGCTCACCGTCGAACGCCTGCGCGGTTCGCCGGCGCGCGCGGCGGCGTTCGACCTGCTGATGAGCTACGGCTGCGACGAGAATCTGGCGCAGACGATCGCCGGCCGCATCGACGCCCGCCTCGACCCGGCGCAGGTGCGCGAGCCGATGCTGGAAGAACTGGCGCGCGCGATCTCCGTCGCCCGCCACGAACCCATCGACGACGGCGGCGTGATCGCCCTGGTCGGCCCGACCGGCGCCGGCAAGACGACCACCGCCGCCAAGCTCGCCGCGCGTTTCGCCCAGCGCCACCGGGCCCGCGACGTCGCCCTGGTCACCACCGACACCGAGCGCCCCGGCGCGACGGAGCAGCTGCACATCCTCGGCCGCCGACTGGGCGTGACGGTGTGCGAGGCCAACGGCCCGGAAGCGCTGAACGACGCCCTCGACCAGCTCGCCGACTACCCGCTGGTGCTGGTCGACACCGCCGGCCACGGCCTGCGCGACCGCGCCCTGCTCGGCCAGATCCTGTGGCTGCGCGCGGCCAAGCGCGTGCGCAGCCTGCTCGTGCTGCCGGCCAACACGAATGCCCATGACCTGGGCGAAGTGGTGCGCCGCTACCGCCCGGCCTCACCGGAAGGCGTGGTGCTGACCAAGCTGGACGAGACCGGCCGCCTGGGTTCGCCCCTGTCGGTGCTGGTCCAGCACGGCCTGAGCCTGGCCTACACCACCGACGGCCAGCAGGTCCCGACCGACATCGCCGCCGCGGACGCACGCCGTCTCGTTTTGACCCTCGAGAAAGTGCGACGTGCTGCCGATAACCCCCTCGGGTCTCTCGACGCCCGTCCTGTGACCCTCCCCACCGAGGACCGCCATGCCATCGCCAGCTGATCTCAATGCACCCGCGTCCGGTGCGCCCGTGTCCGGCGCGCGCGCCCCGGTGCGCGTCATCGCCGTGGCCAGCGGCAAGGGCGGCGTCGGCAAGACCTCCGTCTCGGTGAACCTCGCCATGGCCCTGGTCCACGCCGGCCAGCGCACGCTGCTGCTGGACACCGACCTGGGCCTTGCGAACGTCGACGTGATGCTCGGCCTGTCGCCGCAGTTCACGCTCGCCGACGTCTTCGCCGGTCGCTGCGAATTGCAGGACACCCTGCTGGAAGGCCCGCGCGGTTTGTGGGTGGTTCCGGCGGCGTCGGGCAAGCGCCACATGACCGAACTGCTGCCGCAGCAGCACATCGGCCTGGTGAACGCCTTCTGCCAGCTCGACCTGCCGCTGGACGCGATGGTGGTGGACAACGCCGCCGGCATCTCCGACAGCGTGCTCACCTTCTGCCAGGCCGCGCAGGACGTGGTGGTGGTGGTCTGCGACGAACCGGCCTCGGTCACCGACGCCTACGCGCTGATCAAGGTGCTCAGCCGCGAGCGCGGTGTGACCCGCGTGCAGGTGCTGGCGAACCAGGTCAACAACGCCATCGAAGGCAAGCAGCTGTTCGAGAAGCTCGAGCGCGTCAGCGCGCGCTTCCTCGACGTGACGCTGCACTACCTCGGCGCGATTCCGCGCGACGAATGGCTGCGCCGCGCGATCCAGCGCCAGGAAGCCGTCGTGGAAGCCTTCCCGGGTTGTCCTTCGGCGCTGGCCTTCCGCGACATCGCACGGCGCGCGAACAGCTGGCAGTCGCCGGCCGGTCCGCGCGGCGGCGTCGAATTCTTCATGGAACGCCTCGTCGCGCACAGCGCGGGCGCCAGTGCGGCCAGCCACAACGATCCATTACGGAGCGCCGTCGCATGAACGCCGCCGCCGCACAGTACAAGGCCACCCAGCGCGCCACCGACAACGCCAACGCGACCGAGGTCGTCGAGAAGCACGGCGAACTCGTGCGCCGCATCGCCCACCACCTGGCCGCGCGATTGCCGGCGAGCGTGGAGATCGACGACCTCATCCAGGCCGGCATGCTCGGCCTGATCGACGCGGCCCGCAATTTCCAGGCGGATCAAGGCGCGGCGTTCGAAACGTATGCCTCCATCCGCATCCGCGGCGCGATGATCGACGAGATCCGCCGTGGCGACTGGGTGCCGCGCTCGGTGCATCGCCGTTACCGCGATGTCGTCGCCGCCACGCGCGAAGTCGAACAGCGCACCGGCCGCGCCGCGACCTCGCAGGAAGTGGCCAGCGCGCTCGAGGTTTCGCTGGACGAATACCACCGCATGCTCGAGGACGCCGCGCGCGGCCAGCTCATCAGCCTGGAAGCGCACCTGGACGAACACGAGGGCGAGCCGCACCTGGCCACGCACGGCGGCGCGACGCCGGCGCGCGAGTTCGAACACGGCGCGTTCCGCGAAGCCCTCGGCGGCGCGATCGCCAACCTGCCCGAACGCGAACAGCTGGTGCTGTCGCTGTACTACGAGCAGGAACTGAACCTGCGCGAGATCGGCGCGGTGCTGAGCGTGAGCGAATCGCGCGTCTGCCAGATCCACGGCCAGGCGATGTTGCGCCTGCGCGCGCGTCTGGGCGAGTGGCGCGGCACGCATGAGGACGATGAGGACGAGCATGGGTATTGAGTTCGCCTTCGACAGTTGCGCACCTGTGCCGAATGACTCCGGCGCGACCGGCCCGTTCATCCTTCGACTTCGGGCCTTCGGCCCTACGCTCAGGACGAACGGGATCGTTTCACCGTTCGTCCTGAGCGTAGGCGCGCAGCGCCGAAGTCGAAGGAGCAACGGGCTGATCACCATCACGCATTGACGCTGTTCCCGACTTTCCTTCTGCACCAGAGCCAAGCCCACATGGACAAGAACATCCGCATCCTCATCGTCGACGACTTCTCGACCATGCGCCGCATCGTCAAGAACCTGCTCAACGACCTGGGCTTCCACAACACCGCCGAGGCCGACGACGGCAGCACCGCGCTGATCGAACTGAAGAAAGCGTCGTACGACCTGGTCGTCACCGACTGGAACATGCCGGGCATGCCGGGCATCGACCTGCTCAAGGCGATCCGCGCCGACGCCGCGCTGGCGAAGATCCCGGTGCTGATGGTCACCGCCGAAGCCAAGCGCGAGCAGATCATCGAAGCCGCACAGGCCGGCGTGAACGGTTACGTCATCAAGCCCTTCACCGCCGCGACGCTGGAAGACAAGCTCGCCAAGGTGTTCGAGCGCCTGGGAGCGGCCGCGTGATCGAGGCGCCCGGCTCCGAGGTGGTCATCACGCAGGACCGCCAGGCCGTCATCGCGCGCCTGCACGCGGCGCTGTGGGCGCTGGAGCACGACGACCTCGCCGGCTGGCGCAGCAATGTCGACGCGCTGATCCAGTGGCGCAGCCAGCCGCTGGTGCAGGGCCTGGCCAAGCTCGCGCGCGAACTGGAAAGCGCGCTGGGCGAAAGCAGCGGCGCGTCGTCGACGAGCGGTTCCCTGCCGGAAGCCTGCGCGCGCCTGGAACACGTGGTGCACGTGAGCGAGGACGCCAGCCATCGCACGCTCGACCTGATCCAGGAATGCGGCGTGCTGCTGGGCACGCTGCCGGATGCCGCCGCCGAGGAACAGGCCGCGACCATCGCCGCGATCCGCTCGCGCATGTCGGAAATGACCGCCGCGCAGGGGTACCAGGACCTTACGGGGCAGATCATCCGCCGCGTCGTGGTGCTGGTGCGCGCGGTGCACGCGGGCCTGGGCGAAGTCGTCGACACCGGCGACACGCCGTTGCACCTCAATCACAACTCGCGCGGCTTCGGCCCGTCGGTGGCGGGCGTGGATCCCGCGCCGGCGACGCAGGACGACGCGAACGAACTGCTGTCTTCGCTGGGGTTGTAACGATGGTTCGCCCGACGTTCATGCCGAGCCGTAGCCCGGGTAAGGCCGCAGGCCGCACCCGGGGTGCCGTCACGCTCGATCCCGGGTGCGCTTCGCTTACCCGGGCTACCCGCCTGCGCGGGAATGACGAACTGCTTTCGAGGATTCGCCGATGAACGCCATCGCCGACGACATCGCGGCCGACTTCCTGATCGAAGCGCGCGAGATCCTCGACCAGCTGGGCGAGCAGATGGTCGCGCTGGAACACGCGCCGACCGACCGCAACTGCCTCAACACCGTCTTCCGCGGTTTCCACACCATCAAGGGCGGCGCGGGCTTCCTCGACTTCGTGCCGATGGTGCACATCTGCCACGCGGTGGAGGATCGCCTCAACGTCGCGCGTGACGGCACGGTGCCGATGGACGCGGCGGCGTTCGACGACACGCAGCAGTCGCTGGACCTGCTGGTGGACATGCTCGCGGCCGTGTCGGCCGGCGAGGAACCCGAACACGCACCGCCGGCGCTGCTGAAGTCGCTGCGCGACGGCGCCAAGGGCATCGCCATGAGCACCGCGAAGCCGGCATCGGCGAACGGCGACATCGACGAGGACGAGTTCGAAGCGCTGCTGGATTCGCTGCACGGCTCCAGCGCGAACTCCCTCCCCGGCTCGCAGGGGAGGGTTGGGGAGGGGTCGCAAAGCCGCAGCGCGGCGAGCTCGGGCGCTGACGCGCCCTCACTCCCGCCTCCCAACCTCCCTCTGCAAGCAGGGGGAGGGGCCAAAGGCGCCGCGAAATCCAACGCACAACCCAAAGCCGCCGAAGACCCCACCGTCCGCGTCGACGTGCGTCGCCTCGACGCGATGGTCGACCTGGTCGGCGAACTCGTGCTCGCGCGCAACCGCCTCAAGACCATCCGCCCGCGCCTGCGCGACGAGGACCTCGATCGCGCCGTGACCGCGCTGGACGTCGCCACCTCGCGCCTGCAGTCCTCGGTGATGATGGTGCGCATGCAGCCGGTGGGCCGCGTGTTCGCACGCTTTCCCAAGCTCGCGCGCGACGTCGCGCGGCAGGTGTCCAAGTCGGTGGAGCTGGACATCGTCGGCGCCGAGACCGAACTGGACCGCAACCTCGTCGAAGCCCTCGCCGATCCGCTGGTGCACCTGGTGCGCAACGCGATCGACCACGGCATCGAAGCGCCGGACACGCGCCGCGCATCGGGCAAGAACGAACAGGGCCGCGTGCGCCTGTCCGCGCAGCAGGAAGGCGACCACGTCTCCATCGAAGTCAGCGACGACGGCGCCGGCATCGACCCGGAAAAGATCCGCCGCAGCGCCGTCAAGAAAGGCCTGATCGACCCCGACGCCGCCGCGCGGCTGTCGTCGGACGAATGCCTCAACCTGATCTTCATGGCCGGCTTCTCCACGCGCAGCGAAGTCAGCGACCTGTCCGGGCGCGGCGTCGGCATGGACGTGGTGCAGTCCAAGATCCGCGAACTGTCCGGTCAGGTGCAGATCCATTCCGAAGCCGGCCGCGGCACGCGCTTCGTGATCCGCGTACCGCTGACGCTGGCGATCCTGCCCACGCTGCTGGTGGAACTGGAAGGCGACGTCTACGCGCTGCCGCTGGTGCGCGTGGTCGAAGTGCTGGCGCACGAGCGCGTGGAGGCGATCTGGGTGGACGGCCAGAGCATGCTCGACCTGCGCGACCAGCCGCTGCCGCTGATCGACCTGCGCGCCTGGCTGGGCCTGGCGCCCGACCCGGCCGCGGCCACGACCTGCGTGGTGCTGCAGTCCGGCGAGCAACGCTTCTGCCTGACCGTGGACCGCGTGCGCGGCCGCGAGGAAGTGGTCATCAAGGCCCTGCCCCGCACGCTGCGCGGCCTGGCCGGTTACGCCGGCGCCAGCCTGGTCGGCGACGGCCGCATGGCGCTGATCCTGGATGTGGACGCACTGCTCAGAACCGGGCTGCGCGGCTCAAGTAGCGCGGCGAGGGACCGTTAAGAACAACGAAGCTCCGAGCAAAACCCCATGCTGTCATCCCCGCGAAGGCGGGGATCCAACTCGCAAACGTTGCACGCCTCCCGTCGAGGTTGCCGCGTCGGAACCATGGATTCCCGCCTTCGCGGGAATGACAGCTCAACCTCCACGGACGTTTCCCCACGATGGACAGACTCAGCCTCATCGGTGTCGTACTTGCGCTGGTCGCCCTCATCGGCGGCAGCATCCTCAAGGGCGCGGGCCTCTCGGGCCTGTGGTCGCCGGCGGCGTTCGTCATCGTGATCCTGGGCACCATCGCGGCCATCCTCGTGCAGACGCCGATGGCGACGTTCAAGCGTGCACTGGCGATCGTGCGCTGGGTGTTCAATCCGCCCGCGCAGGATCGGCCGGCGATGATCGCGCGCATCGTGGAATGGAGCACCGTCGCGCGCCGCCAGGGCCTGTTGGGCCTGGAAGCCGAAGTGCAGGCGCAGGAAGACCCGTTCGTGCGCAAGGGCCTGCAGATGGTGGTGGACGGCGTGGAGCCCGAATCGATCCGGCAGATGCTGGAGATCGAACTGCACGGCCAGTCGCAGCGCGACCTCGCCGCGGCCAAGGTGTTCGAGGGCGCCGGCATCTACTCGCCGACGCTGGGCATCATCGGCGCGGTGCTGGGCCTGATGGCGGTGATGAAGAACCTCGCCGACCCGAGCAAGCTCGGCCACGGCATCGCCGCCGCGTTCACCGCGACGATCTACGGCATCGGCCTGGCGAACCTGATGCTGCTGCCGATGGCGGCCAAGCTGAAGGGGCTGATCAACCAGCAGGCCGACGAGCGCGAGATGATCATCGAAGGCCTCATCGCCATCGCCCAGGGCGAGAACCCGCGCAACATCGAAGCGCGGCTCAACGGCTTCGTGGTCTGACGGAGCCTTCGCACCCATGGCCGGCCGCCGCAAGCAGCATCACGAAGAACACATGAACCACGAAGCGTGGGCGATCCCGTACGGCGATCTGATCACGCTGCTGCTGGCGTTCTTCGTGGTGATGTACGCGATCTCCTCGATCAACGAGGGCAAGTACCGCGTGCTCGCCGATGCGCTCTCCTCCGCGTTCGGCGGACCGCCGCGCACCGTCACGCCGATCCAGCTGGGCATGCACCAGCTGCGCGGTTCGGCCTTCGACCGGCCGTCGCTGGTGACGCCCGGTTCCAAGTCCGGCCCGTCCTCGTCCACGCCCATCGCCGCGCCGCGCATGCGCCAGGTGCTGGACATGCCGACCTTCGGCGGCAAGGCCGGCGCGGCGCAGCAGGTCGCGCTGGAAGAATCGCGCGAACAGGGCGAACAGCAGCTGCATTCGATCGGCCGCCGCATCCAGGACGCGCTGTCGGAACTGGTGAAGCAGAAGCTGGTCACCGTGCGGCGCAGCTACAACTTCCTGGAAGTCGAGATCCAGAGCGACATCCTCTTCGCCAGCGGCGTGGCCGTGCCCAATCCGCAGGCCGTGGACACCGTGCGGCGCATTTCCGCCGTGCTGCGCGAGGAACCCAACGCGATGCGCGTGGAGGGTTACACCGACAACGTGCCGATCGCGACGTCGCAGTTCCCGTCCAACTGGGAACTGTCGTCCGCGCGCGCGGCCAGCATCGTCCACGTGATGGCGCAGGACGGCATTTCGCCCAGCCGTCTGGCGGTGGTCGGCTACGGTGAATTCCAGCCGGTCGCCGACAACGCCACGCCGCAGGGCCGCAACGCGAACCGCCGCGTGCTGCTGGTGATCCTGGCCAATCCGCAGGGCCCGGACGCACTGGAAGACCGCACGCCGGCGACGATCGCGATGCAGGACGAAACCACCGCGCCGGCCGTCGACGCCGATTTGTTTCCCGCCGCGTCTTCGACGCCTTCGCGCTCGACGACGGCGCCCAGCGCACCGGGCGCGGCCACCGCCGCCGCACGCGCGCACGCCGCCGGCAACGACGGCATCGCCGCCGACACCGCACGTGCCGCCGCGGCGGCCAAACATTCCTCCACCTCACCGGGAGCGGGCTGATGCGCGCCTGGGCAATCGCCAACCAGAAAGGTGGCGTCGGCAAGACGACGACGTCGCTGTGCCTCGCACGCGGGTTAGCCACGCAGGGAAACCGCGTGCTGCTGCTCGACCTCGATCCGCACGCGTCGCTGACGCGCGCATTCGAAGTCCCCGCCGACCCGCCGCCGTCCGGCACCCACGACCTGTTCAACGGCAGCGCCTCGGGCCTGCTCGAACTGGCCCGCTACACGCACATCCCCGACCTGCAGCTGGTCGCCGCGCAACCGGCGCTGGCCACGCTGGAACGGCGCGGCGCGACGCAGCCCGGACTGGGCCTGGCGCTCGGTCGTGCGTTGCACACGGTGCGCGATGTCTACGACTACGTGCTGATGGACTGCCCGCCCACGCTCGGCCTGCTGATGGTCAATGCGCTGGCGGCGGCCGATCGCCTGATCGTGCCGACGCAGACCGACCCGCTCGCCCTGCACGGCCTGGCCGACATGCTGCGCACGGCGGAGATGGTCGAACGCTCGCGCCGTCGCCCGCTGCCGCGCCACGTGCTGCCGACATTGTTCGACCGGCGCACGCGCACCGGCGTGCAGAGCCTGTACGAATTGCAGGATCGCTACGGCGAACGCGTCTGGCCGCACGCCGTGCCGATGGACACGCGCCTGCGCGACGCGGCATCGCTGGTGAAGGCCGATCCGCCCGACGGCCGCGGCGTCGACATGTACCGCCGTGCGCTGAAGTGGTTGCTGGAAACCGAAGCCTCGGGCGATGCGCGCAAGGAAGCGGCGTGAGACTTGCATCGGCACCTGCACTACTGCTCGTCATTCCCGCGAACACGGGGATGCAGCGACTTTCATCCGTACCGCAACAGCAAGGCGCTGGATTCCCGCTTCCGCGGGAATGACGGGGCCGGGAAGACCGACATGACCCACCCCGCCATCGACGCCTACCTCGACGAACTGCTCGACCTCACCGTCGACGCGGTGGCGCCCGTGCCCGCTGCGGCGAATGCGCCGGTGATGGCGCACGCCGTGGAAGCGGTGATGGCGCACGTGGAGATCCCGGCGGGCCTGCTGGCGGAGCTGGACGCCGATCCGCTCCTCACCGGCCCGCTCGCTGCTGGCACGCACGACACGACGACGACGTCGGCTGTCATTCCCGCCGGCCTGCTCGACGAACTCGACGCCGATCCGCTCTTCGCCGGCCAGGCGCCTGCGCCGGAAACCGCACCGACGTTCGCGATTCCCGCCGGATTGCTGGACGAACTCGATTCCGACCCCCTGTTCGCCGACGCATCGCCAACGCAAGCGGCCGGGATTCCGCCCGGCCTGCTGGCCGAACTCGACGCCGACCCGCTCTTCGACGCACCGCCGCCGGTGGTCGCCGAGGCACCGCGCCCGCAACCGGCGCCCGCGCCGGCCCGCTCACCGGCACCGCCCCCGCGTGCGCCCGCCGCCGCGCAGGCGCACACCGGCCTGCGTCCGGTCGAGCTCACGCCGCCCTCCCTGCCGCCGACGGTGACCACCACGCATCGCTGGCTGCGCGTGGCCGTGGGCGAGGACAGTTACGCGGTCGAACTGCTGCGCGTGCAGGAAGTCGGCCGCACCGTGCCCATCGTCGCCATGCGCGGCGCGGCGCCGTCCGTGCTGGGCGCGATGAACCTGCGCGGCCGCATCGTCCCGGTCTTCGACCTGGGGCTGTGGCTGGGCACGGAACGTGTGACCCCCGACGAGCGCGCACGCATCGTCGTGGTGGAGCGCGACAACGAACTCATCGGCGCGCTGGTCTCGGCCGTCGACGACGTGGTGACGCTGGGTCCGGACCGCATCGAACCGCCGCTGATGGCTTCGCCGTCCAAGGCGATCGTGGGCGTGGCGCGGGTGGTGGCGAAGCCTACGGTGTTGCTGGATGCGAATGCGTTGTTCGGGTGAGGCAGGCCATGGATGGCTGGGCCGGGCGACCCGGCGCCGAAAGCGTAGCGCCATGGATGGCTGCGGTGAATCCAATCGAAGTCCCCGTAGCCCGGGTAAGGCCGAAGGCCGCACCCGGGGCAACGGTTCCGGAGACGGCAACCCGGGTGCGCTGCGCTTACCCGGGCTACGGATGCTTTCGGTCCGTGCGTCCTTCGACTTCGGGCCTGCGGCCCTACGCTCAGGACGAACGGTGCCAAAGGTATGCCCCACCCCGGAAGCAACCTGCTTCCTCCCCCCGTTCGTCCTGAGCGTAGCGAAGCGAAGTCGAAGGATGGACGGGCCCGGAGCTCTGACGGGCAAAGCCCCTCAAGTCCTCCCGCCCCGCGCCGTTATCCATCTCGAATGACCACGGCCACCCGATCGCCATGAACGCATTGCCGCTTCCCTCCGACCTCGGTATCGAACACGTCGCCGACCTGCAGGCCACGCTGCGCCCGCACCTGGAGGACGCCGAACCGCTGTCGCTCGCCGGCGACGCCGTCGAACGCGTGCACACGGCCGGCCTGCAGATGCTGCATGCCTTCGTGCGCGAACGCGCCGCGCTGGGCCACGCCACCGTCGTCACCGGCGCCTCCCAGGTGCTGGCCGACGCCGCGCGCCAGCTTGCGCTCGCCAAGAGCCTGGGCGTCGACGCCGCGTCGGCCGCCTGACGCCATCCCCGCATTTCCCATCCATCCGAACAACAACCAGAAGCCGGCCACGATGTCCAAGAACCTGCTGATCGTCGACGACTCCACCTCCATGCGGCAGATGGTCGCCTTCGCGCTGACCGGCGGCGGCTTCAACGTGCGCGAGGCCGAAGACGGCCAGGCCGCGCTCGACGTCGCCCGCACCCAGCGCTTCGACGCCGTGGTGACCGACGTGAACATGCCGCGCATGGACGGCATCGAACTCATCCGCCAGCTGCGCCAGCTGCCCGACTACCGCTTCACGCCGCTGCTGATGCTCACCACCGAATCCGGCGGCGACAAGAAGGCCGAAGGCAAGGCCGCCGGCGCGACCGGCTGGCTGGTCAAGCCGTTCGACCCCGAACAGCTGCTCGCCACCGTCCGCAAGGTCCTGGGCTAATCGCCTTCCACACGTTCCAGTCAGCGCACTGAAGGCAGAACCGCCACGATGGACATCACCCGCTTCCACGCCGCGTTCTTCGAGGAAAGCCGCGAAAACCTGGATGCCATGGAAGCGGGCCTGCTCGCCATGGAATCCGGATCCGCGGATGGCGAAACCATCAATGTCGTCTTCCGCGCCGCGCATTCGATCAAGGGCGGCGCGGCGACCTTCGGCTTCACCGCCATCAGTGAACTGACGCACCAGTTGGAGACGCTGCTGGACGAAGCGCGCAGCGGACGCCGACAGCTCGACGCCGGCGCGATCGGCGCGCTGCTGGTCGCCGGCGATTCGCTGCGCGGCCTGCTGGGTGCGGCCGAACACGGCGATCCGATCGACGCGGTGGGCCTCAAGCGCGCGCACGATGGCCTGGCGAAGATGATGGGCCGCGAAGTCGCCGCATCGAACGCGAAGGCCGAAACGAAGGAGCCGGAAATCGCCGAATGGCGCATCGGCTTCAAGCCGGCGCCGTCGATGTTCCTCAGCGGCAACGACCCGCTGCGCATCCTGCGCGAGCTGGCCGGCCACGGCGAGCTGGGCGTCACCGCGCTCGACAACGCGCTGCCGAAGTTCTCCGATCTCGATCCGTTCGAAGCCTACCTGGCGTGGGACCTGATGCTGCCCGGCAGCGTGCCGCGCAGCGCCATCGACGATGCCTTCGCCTGGGTCGAAGACCAGTGCGAGCTGGCGATCGAAGCCATTCCCATGACGTCCGCCGTCGCGCCCGCACCGGCGCCGCTGCCGGACGCGCCCGACAACGTCGTCGCGATCGACACGCGCAGCGATGCGCGCAAGGGCAGCGCGAACGAAGGCGACACCTCGATCCGCGTCGCGGTGAACAAGGTCGACGCGCTGATCAACCTCGTCGGTGAACTCGTCATCACCCAGGCGATGCTGCGCCAGCGCTCCGCACAGCTGGACCCGGTCGCCAACGAGCTGCTGCTGTCCGGCCTGGAACAACTCGACCGCAACACCCGCGACCTGCAGGAAGCGGTGATGGGCGTGCGCATGCTGCCGGTGGAGTTCGCCTTCAGCCGCTTCCCGCGCATGGTCCGCGACCTCGCCGCGCGCCTGGACAAGAAGGTGCGCCTGCGCACCAGCGGTGAAGCCACCGAACTGGACAAGGGCGTGATCGAGAAGATCGTCGATCCGCTCGTGCACCTGGTGCGCAACTCGATCGACCACGGCCTGGAATCGCCGGCCGACCGTCGCGCCGCGGGCAAGGACGAAACCGGCACGATCAGTCTCAACGCGCAGCACCAGGGCGGCCACATCGTCATCGAGATCAGCGACGACGGCCGCGGTCTGGATCGCGAACGCATCCTGCGCAAGGCCGCCGAACGCAACCTGCCCATCGCCGACAACCCGACCGACGCGCAGGTGTGGGACCTGGTGTTCCACCCCGGTTTCTCCACGGCCGAACAGCTCACCGACCTGTCCGGTCGCGGCGTCGGCATGGACGTGGTGAAGAAGAACATCGCCGCACTCGGCGGCCAGGTCGAGATCCGTTCGAAGAAGGGCGTCGGCACCACCGTGTCGATCCGCCTGCCGCTGACGCTGGCGATCCTGGACGGCATGACCGTCGCGGTCAGCGGCGAAGTCTTCATCCTGCCGCTGAACGCGGTCATCGAATCGCTGCAGCCCGCCGACGGCGACGTGCGCACCATCGCCGGCGAAGCCCGCGTGCTGCGGGTTCGCGAGGACTACCTGCCGCTGCTCGACCTGGCTTCGCAGTACGGCCTGTCCGGCGATTCGCGCGTGGGCGCGCCGATCGCGGTGGTGGTGGAAGCCGACGGCAAGCGCCTGGCGCTGGAAGTCGACGAACTGCTCGGCCAGCAGCAGGTGGTGGTGAAGAACATCGAAGCCAACTACCGCCGCGTGCAGGGCATCTCCGGCGCGACGATCCTGGGCGACGGTCGCGTCGCGCTGATCGTCGATGTGGGCGGGCTGTCGCAATCCCAGCGCTTGGCCCACGCGGCTTGAAGTAGCCCGGGTAAGGCCGAAGGCCGCACCCGGGGCACCGTGACGGATCCAAAGGCAAGACGCAATTCACTGGTGTAACGCGCTGCGGCGCGTTCATCGCAGCCACGAACGAGTTGCCTGGGGCGCGGTGCGCTCCGCTTACCCGGGCTACGAAACCAGAGAGACACCGACATGAGCCAGGACCGCAACACCCCCACCGAATCCGCCGACGAATACCTCACCTTCGCCCTGGGCGAAGAGGAATACGGCGTGGAGATCCTGAAAGTGCAGGAAATCCGCGGCTACGACACCGTCACCCGCCTGCCCGACGCGCCGGACTACATCAAGGGCGTGATCAACCTGCGCGGCACCATCGTGCCGGTCATCGACATGCGCCTCAAATTCCGCCTCGCCAAGGCCGAATACAACGCGCTCACGGTGATGATCGTGCTCAACGTCGCCGACCGCGTGGTGGGCATGGTGGTGGACAGCGTCTCCGACGTGGTGCGCCTGGAAGCCGAGCAGATTCGCCCGGTGCCGGAAATCGGCGCCACCATCGACCGCCAGTTCATCACCGGCATCGGCACGCACGGCGAACGCATGCTGATCCTGCTGGAGATCGAGCGCCTGATGACCAGCACCGAGATGGGCCTGGTGGCGCACGCCGACGCCGCCTGAGTTTCCGTTCCACCCGCTCCCCCTGCACCTCGTTCCATACAACAAAAACAACGCCCCCACGCACGCCAGGCGGAGCGAATCCGCCAAGCCAGCCGCGTTGTAGTCGCACCCAAGGCCGCCGTCTCCCACGGGCGATCTTTCGTGAGTCCACAAATCAACGCAGTACCCAGCGCCGTGTGGGATCCATGGCGCGTTCGATTTGTTTAGCAAGGACATCGAGGATCACATGATCACTGTTGCAGGGATCCGGCCTGTCACGGCCGACCGCTCCACGTCCGTCGCGCCTTCGCTCTGGCGCCGTCTCGTTTCGCTCTTCGCGCCCCCGCACGCGCCCTCGCCCGCCGACGGCGCGCGCATCGCCGAACTGGAAGGCCGCATCAAGGCCATCGACCGCGTGCAGGCGGTGATCGAGTTCGACCTCGACGGCACCATCGTGCACGCCAACGAGAACTTCCTGCACACGCTGGGCTATCGCCTCGACGAGATCCAGGGCCGCCACCACCGCATGTTCGTCGAATCCGACTACGCGCAGGGCGCGGAGTACCGGGAGTTCTGGGCCAAGCTCGGGCGCGGCGAGTTCGACGCCGGCCAGTACCGCCGCATCGGCAAGGGCGGGCGCGAGGTCTGGATCCAGGCGTCCTACAACCCCGTGTTCGACAGCCTCGGCCGACCGCGCAAAGTGGTGAAGTTCGCCACCGACATCACCGCGCAGAAGATGCAGGCGGCGGACTTCGCCGGACAACTGGCGGCGATCAGCAAGGCGCAGGCGGTGATCGAGTTCGATCTCACCGGACGCATTCTGTCGGCGAACGACAACTTCCTGGCGACCATGGGCTACACGCTGGACGAGGTCGTCGGCCGGCACCATTCGATGTTCGCCGAGGACACCTACCGCAACAGCGCGCAGTACCGCGATTTCTGGGCCAAGCTCGGCCGCGGCGAGTACGACGCGGGCGTGTACCGTCGCCTGGGTAAAGGCGGGCGCGAGGTGTGGATCCAGGCCTCGTACAACCCGATCTTCGACATGAACGGCAAGCCGTTCAAAGTGGTCAAGTACGCCACCGACATCACCGCGCAGGTGCGCGACACGCAGGCCTTGCAGCACGCCGTGGCGCAGACCCGGGACGTGGTGGGCGCCGCACAGTCGGGCGATCTGACCCGGCGCATCGATACGGCGGGCAAGACCGGATCGGTGGCCGATCTGTGCCACGGCATCAATGCGCTGGTGGATGCGATGGCGGGCATCATCGGCCAGATCCAGGTCGCCGCCGACACCATCGGCGTGGGTGCGCGCGAGATCGCCGCCGGCAACAACGACCTGTCGCAGCGCACCGAATCGCAGGCGGCCTCGCTGGAGGAAACCGCCTCGTCGATGGACGAACTCACCAGCACCGTGCGCCACACCGCCGAGAACGCGCGCCAGGCGAACCAGCTGGCGATCGACGCCAGCGCCATCGCCGTGCGCGGTGGCGATGCGGTGCACGAAGTCGTGGACACGATGGCGCGCATCAGCGAATCGTCGAAGAAGATCGCCGACATCATCGGCGTGATCGACGGCATCGCCTTCCAGACCAACATCCTGGCGCTGAACGCCGCGGTGGAAGCCGCGCGTGCGGGCGAACAGGGCCGCGGCTTCGCCGTGGTCGCCAGCGAAGTGCGCTCGCTCGCGCAGCGCTCGGCCAGTGCGGCCAAGGAGATCAAGCACCTGATCGGCGATTCGGTGGAACGCGTCGGCGCCGGCACGCGGCTGGTGCAGGGCGCAGGACGCACGATGGATGAAATCGTCGGCAGCGTGCAGCGCGTCGGCGCGATGCTCTCGCAGATCAGCGCGGCCACGCTGGAGCAGAGCGCGGGGATCGAGCAGATCAACCAGGCCATCGCGCAGATGGACGAGAGCACGCAGCAGAACGCGGCGCTGGTGGAGGAAGCTTCGGCCGCGGCGCGCAGCATGGATGAGCAGGTTGGGCAGCTGATGGAAACGGTGTCGGCGTTCCGGTTGTCGACGGGCGACGCGCGGCGGATGACGGCGGCCAATGAAGGGGCTGCGATGGTGCGGCGGGGTGCTTCGGCTGCGTGTTCGCTGCGGGAACTCACGTCGGAGCGGGTGCCGGCGAACGATTGATCGCATTGCCTTCCGCTGCGTGGGTTTCCTTCTCCCCTTGCGGCGACCGAAGGGAGTGCAGAGCTGAGAAGGTGCCCGAAGGGCGGAAGAGGGGTCGCGCAAAGCGCGTGCTTCTTAACCGACACACCCCACTTTGCCTGTTCAGCCAAAAAACCTCACGTCAGCGGTGTTTTCGACCTGCACCAACACCGCGCGCCGCCGATAACACGGGCAAGACGCGCTCCCGCGTCGATTCCCCTGCCGCGGTGCCCGCATGTCGAACGACTCCTCGCTGTTCCGTTTCTCCTCCCTGTCCCTGCGCGCGCGTTTCGCGTGGATGATCGCCGTGCTCGTGCTCGGCCTGATCGCGATCACCGGCATCGCCGTTGAACGCAACTACCACGGCCAGATCGCCGACGAACGGGCGCGACTACAGACGCGCGTCGGTGCCGCACTCGCCGTCGTGCAGCGGTACGCCGATCTGGCGCAGGCCGGCAAGCTGCCAGAGGACGTCGCG
Organism: Lysobacter sp. FW306-1B-D06B; assembly: GCF_038446665.1. NCBI lineage: Bacteria > Pseudomonadati > Pseudomonadota > Gammaproteobacteria > Lysobacterales > Lysobacteraceae > Lysobacter > Lysobacter sp. FW306-1B-D06B. The sequence goes on from NZ_CP151802.1 coordinate 4,124,527, forward strand.
CGCCGTGAAGCGCTGAAGGTCGTCTCCAGCCTGCGCAGCAAGGACGGCACCGATTACCTGTGGGTCAACGACGAGCATCCGCGCATGCTGATGCATCCCCACCAGACCAAGCTCGACGGCAAGGACCTCACCGATTTCATCAGCGCCGACGACAAGCGCATCTTCGTTGAGATGGTGAAGGTGGCGCGCGCAGGCGGCGGCTACGTCGACTACATGTGGCCCAAGCCCGGCGTCGAAGGCCCGGTGATGAAAATCTCCTACGTCGCACTGCTGCCGCGCTGGGGCTGGGTGATCGGCAGCGGCGAGTACACCGACGACATCGCCGCGCGCGCGTGGCGCTTCGCCGGCACGCTGCTGCTGGCCGCGCTGCTTGCACTGGCGGCGGCGGTCGCGTTGTGCCTGCTGATCTCGCGCAGCATCGCCGCTTCGGTGCGACGCGCCACGCAGGCCGCGCAAGCGATGGCCGAAGGCCGCTTCGACGTGGACATCCGCACCGACCAGCGCGACGAAGTCGGCCAGCTCCTTGGCGCACTGCAGCGCATGCGCCAGCGCCTGGAGGACTACTCTGCCGCGCAGGGCGAGATGGCGCGTCGCCATGACGAAGGCCAGATCGGATTCCGCATCGACGACAGCGCCTTCCCCGGTGCCTACGGCCGCATGGTGCGCGAGACCAACGGCCTGGTCGCATCGCACATCGACGCGATCGAGCGCGCGCTGCGGATCATGGAGCGTTACGCCGTGGGCGACCTGACGCAGGACATGGACCGCCTGCCCGGCGAGAAGGCCGTGCTCACGCGCACCATGGACTCGGTGAAAGCGAACCTGCAGGCGATCAACGGCGAGATCCAGCGCCTGGCCCTGGCCGCCGCCGACGGCGATTTCGCCGCGCGCGGGGATGCGGAACGCTTCGAGCACGATTTCCGCGCGATGGTGGACACCCTCAATCGCCTGATGTCCACCGCCGACGGCAACCTCTCCGCGTTGTCCACGCTGCTCCAGGGCATGGCACGCGGCGACCTGGACCAGCACATGCGCGGCGAATATCGCGGCGTGTTCGCACGCATGGCGGACGATGCCAACGAAACGGTCGACCGCCTGGCCGAGATCGTCGGCCAGATCCGCGAAGGCTCCGATGCCATCAGCAGCGCCGCGGCCGAAATCGCCGCCGGCAACAACGATCTTTCGCACCGCACCGAACAGCAGGCGGCGTCGCTGGAGGAAACCGCTTCGTCGATGGAGGAGCTCACCTCCACCGTGCGCCAGAACGCCGACAACGCACGCCAGGCGGACCAGCTGGCGCGCACCGCAGCCGACGTCGCGGGCGAAGGCGGCGCGATCGTCGAGAAGGTGGTGCTCACGATGAGCGCCATCAACGAATCCTCGCGCCGCATCGGCGACATCATCGGCGTGATCGACGGCATCGCCTTCCAGACCAACATCCTCGCGCTCAACGCCGCGGTGGAAGCGGCGCGTGCCGGTGAGCAGGGCCGCGGCTTCGCCGTGGTCGCCGGCGAGGTGCGCTCGCTTGCGCAGCGCTCGGCCAACGCGGCCAAGGAGATCAAGCAGCTCATCATCGATTCGGTGGTGGAAGTGCAGCAGGGCACGCAGCTGGTGGACCAGGCGGGCCGGACGATGGAGGACATCGTCACCAGCGTGAAGAAGGTCACCGACATCATCGCCGACATCTCCGCGGCGTCGCAGGAGCAGAGCGCGGGCATCGAGCAGGTCAACCACGCCATCACGCAGATGGACGAAGGCACGCAACAGAATGCGGCGCTGGTGGAGCAGGCCTCGGCCGCCGCGCGCAGCCTGGAGCAGCAGTCCGAGCAGTTGGTGGAAACGGTGGCGGTGTTCCGCCTGGCGCAAGCGGCGGCAGCGGTGCGGGCGCAGGTGATCGATGTGGCGCCGGTGCGTGCAGCCAAGCCGGTGCGTGCGGTGCGTTCGGCTGCGGCATCGCGGGCGCCTCGTGCGAAGGCGGCTAATGGCGGGACGGATTGGCAGGAGTTCTGAGGAACCCTGCTCCACTTCACTCCTCCCCTGCGGCTCTTGGCCCCTCCCCTGCAAGCAGGGGAGGGAGCAACAGCGCTCACAACGGCCTTCCACCCCGCTAAGCTCCCCCCTCGGCGCAATGCCACACCACAGGGGCGAAGGAATGGGGAACACCCGCAAGCACACCACCGCGAACGCGGTCCGCGCATCGTTGGCGACCTCGCTCATCGCGCTGGCCTTCACCGGCATCGCGCATGGCGAAGAGGTCAAGACGCTTCCGCCGGAAACGCAGCAGGCCGTCGAAGGCATCGCCAAGGGGTTGATGCAGGTGCAGGAGGACGGCGTCGAGCTGTCCTGCGACAAGGCCGTCGGCAACGCGCGCTACGGCCTGGAAACGATGCTCGAGGTCGGGCAGAAGAACGCCGATGCCGGCTACATGAAACGCGCCGACTTCGACGCCATGTCGACCAAGCTGCGCGCCGCGCTCGCGGAAGTCACGCCGCAGGACTGCGCCGGCGCGAGCGGCGAGAAGCAGGCGTTCTACCGCTGCATGTCCAGCGACTACAACCACGTCGCCGCATGCGCGGCCGCGCACCGCTTCTGAGCGGCGCGCGCGCTCACTCCATCACGATCACCACCTTGCCGCGCGCGCGTCCGCTCTCCACGTAGCGGACCGCGTCGGCGATCTCGCGCAACGGATAACGCCGGTCGACGACCGGCGTGACGGCCCCGCTTTCCATCAGCCCGCGCAGTACGTTCATGTCCTGCTGCGAGAGCTCGGCCAGCACCATGCCCAGGTGCTGATCGACGAACCAGGACGTCACCATCGCGCCCAGCGGCTTGAGCATCGGCCCGATCCAGCGGCCGTCGTCCGGACCACCGCCGCCGATGAGCACGTAGCGCCCGTCGGGAACGAGCACGCGCCGGTTTTCCGCCAGCGTGCGGTTGCCGACGTTGTCGAGGATCACGTCGAAGCGCGCCGGACCCTGCGTGTAGTCGGCGCGCTTGTAGTCCACCACTTCCTGCGCGCCGAGGCCGCGCACCATCGCCACGTTGCGCGTGCTGCACACGCCGGTGACCTGCGCGTCCATGGTGCGCGCGATCTGCACGGCGAAGGTGCCCACGCCGCCGGAGGCGCCGTTGATCAGCACGCGATCGCCGGCCTTGAGCCTGCCGCCGTCGCGCAGCCCCTGCAGCGCCGTGGTCGCCGCGATGGCGACGCCGCCGGCCTGGTCGAAGGAGAGATTGGCCGGCTTGAGCGCGATCGCGCGATCCTGCTTCACCGTGACGTACTCGGCGAAGGCCCCGGTGCGCCCGCCGAAGACAGCGTCTCCCGGCTTGAAGCGCGTGACGTTGCGCCCGACCGTCATCACCGTGCCGGCGAAATCCACGCCCATGCGGATCTCCTTCGGCCGGCGCAGGCCGGTGCCCAGTCGCATCAGGTAGGGCGTGCCGCGCAGGTAGTGCCAGTCCAGCGGATTCACCGCAGCCGTGCGCACCTTGACCAGCACTTCGTCGTCGGCGGGCACGGGTTTTTCGATGTTGACGATTTCCAGCCGTTCGGCGGTGCCGTAGTCGCAACGGATGACGGCCTTCATCGGGTCGCGCGGCGAGACGGGCGGATCGGTGTAGCAGCTGTTGGTCGAGGTGAACCAGCCGACCGCGAAGGCGGCGCCCGCGCCGACGACGAGAACGCCGAGCGTCCATGCGAACAGGCGTTTGAGCTTCATGGCGTGCCCTCCCCGGAGCTGCGGTCGCGGACAGCGGCCATAGTCCATAACGGCGCGCGGCGGATCCGGCGGCCTTGTGGCACGGCCTGCGTGCTTTCCGGGGAACCGTGGTTTCAGCTGCCCCTACGCCCCGCCCCTCCGTGCGGTCGTACCCCTCACCGTTCGCCCTGAGCGTAGCGAAGCGAAGTCGAAGGGTGAGCGGGATGTCACGCGCCCCGCCCCGCTCGTCCTTCGACTTCGGCCTTCGGCCTAAGCTCAGGACGAACGGTGAGGGGCAATCCTTCCGCTCGAAGCGGGGCGGACCTGACTGAGGTCCCATCCGAGACCCACCGTGCGGACGTACCCACCACCGTTCGCCCTGAGCGTAGCGAAGCGAAGTCGAAGGGTGAGCGGGATGTCACGCGCCCCGGCCCGCTCGTCCTTCGACTTCGGCCTTCGGCCTACGCTCAGGACGACGGTGACGGGCAATCCTTCCGCTCGAAGCGGGGCGGACCTGATTGCCGGCACAAAAAGAAAACGCGCCGTCTCCGGCGCGTCTTCCCTCCAACCAGCAATGTCGGATGCGTTTACCGCACTGGCTTACAGCGAGAAGTCCAGGCGGACCTTGCCCTTGCCGCCGCCCGGAGCGAACTCCCACTGCTTCACGGCGCGCACGGCCGACTGCTCGAACACGCGGGCCGGCTTGGCGTTGACGACGGAGACGCTGGCGACCTTGCCGCCTTCGTCCACGGTGAATTCGACTTCGACGAAGCCCTGCGTGCCGGCGCGCGCGGCTTCGGCCGGGTACTGCGGCTCGACGCGCTTGATCGGCTTGAGATCGGCCGAGGCCGGGGCAGCGAAGGACAGGGCCAGCACGGCAAGACCGGCGGCAGTAATGAGGTGACGGCGCATGGGAGGCTCCTTGGGAATGTGTCGGGCGACACCCCGGACATCGGCCGCCCGCGCGGTTTCTTTAGGTCCCGGTTCTGAACGCTCGTTCATTAAAGTTTCGCCGTGCGGGGCCGATGCCACAGGTGTCGACCAGAAGGTCCGTTCCGCACGAGAGGCACCATGTCCACCCTTGCTTCCAACCGGCCGTCCGCCACCGCGCTGGACCGCTTCCTGGCTCCGGCCACCCGCCTGATGTCGAGCCTGCGCTTCAACCAGAAAGCCATGGTGATCGGCGCCGCCTTCATGCTCACCTGCGGCGTGCTGGCCGGCATCATCGTCGTGCGTTCCAACGCCGAAGTGCACGCCGCCACGCAGCAGCGCGACGCCGTCGTCGGCCTGGGCCACCTGCACCGCGCGATGCTGGGCATCCAGCAGCACGAGCAGCTGATCGTGCGCAAGTTCGCCAAGGACGCCGTCAGCGACCAGATGCTGCAGGAGTCCGCCGCCCACATCGGCCGCGAACTCGACGCGCTCAACGCCTGGCAGGGCAACACCCTGACCGCGTCCGCCGTGCCGGCCGCGCTGAAGGACGCGCAGGCCGCCTGGGACAAGGCGAAAGCCGAAACCCACGCCGATGCCGCCGCCGCCGCCGCCGAACACGCCGCCGCCGTGCGCAAGCTCGGTGAAGTGCACGGCCTGATCGCCGACGAAACCGGCCTGGCGCAGGCGCAGAACGCCGCCGTCCTCTACATGGGCCGCGCCGCCACCGTGTGGGTGCCCACGCTCGCCGAATACACCCAGCAGCAGAGCGCCACCGCGCTGCGCGTGCTGGGCGACGGCGCGATCTGGGTCGACGACCGCACCGGCCTGGCCGTCTCGCGCAACATGCAGGACTACGTGCGCACGCGTTCGGAAATCGAACTGAAGGACGCCGAAGAGGAAATGCCCTCGCTCGCCGCCTCCATGGGCACGCCGTTCCGCAAGGCGCTGGACGCGGTGGCCAAGCAGAACGCCGACATCCAGAAGCACATCCTCGACGCGGAAACGCCGTCGCTCGCGGTCAAGATCATGGCCGCGCGCACCGAAGCCACGCGCCTGGCGCTCGCCGCCGCGCTGTCGGCATCGAACACCTCGCTCGACCACGCCGCCTCGTCCGAGATCGCCCGCCTGGAGCGCCGCACCGCGCTGACGCTGGGCGGCTGCATCCTGATCCTGGCGATCGCGGCGTACCTGTTCCTGGGCTTCAGCCGTAGCACGCGCAACGCGCTGAAGGAAGTGCAGGACGCCTCCGAGCTGCTCGCCCGCGGTGAATTCCCGGACGCCGTGCGCGTGGACAGCCGCGACGAAGTGCGCGACATCGCGCGCAGCCTGGACCGCGCGATCAACACCCTGCGCAACTTCGCCGGCGCGCAGCGCGACCTGTTCGAATCGCATCAGGCCGGCGAGATCGACCGCCGCCTGCGCAGCGACGACTTCCCGGGCGCCTACGGCCAGATGGCCGGTGAAGTGAACACGCTGGTGGACTCGCACATCCAGGTGAACACGCGCGCCATCGAGATCGTCGCCTCCTACGCACGCGGCGACCTGTCGCACGACATGGACCGCCTGCCGGGCCAGAAGGCGCGCATCACCGACGCCGTGGATTCGGTCAAGAGCGGCATGAACGCGATCAACGCCGAGATCAAGACGCTGGTCGACGCCGCCGTCGCCGGTGACTTCAGCCGCCGTGGCGACGCCTCGCGCTTCGAGTTCGTCTACCACGACGTGGTGCAGAGCCTCAACGAGCTGATGGGCACCGCCGAGGAAGGCCTGCACGAAGTGGGCACGCTGCTGTCGGCCGTCGCCGATGGCGACCTCAACCGCCGCGTCGAAGTGGAACTGCCGGGCCAGTTCGGCCGCCTGGCCAACGACGCCAACCGCACCGTCGACCAGCTCGCGCAGATCGTCGGCCAGATCCGCCAGGGTTCGGACGCGATCAGCAGCGCCGCGGCGGAAATCGCCGCCGGCAACAACGACCTGTCGCAGCGCACGGAGCAGCAGGCCGCGTCGCTGGAAGAAACCGCATCGTCGATGGAAGAGCTGACCAGCACGGTCCGCCAGAACGCCGACAACGCGCGCCAGGCCAACCAGCTGGCGCAGAGCGCGGCGGAAGTCGCCGGCCAGGGCGGCACGGTGGTGGGCGAAGTCGTCAACACGATGAACGCCATCAACCAGTCGTCGAAGAAGATCTCCGACATCATCGGCGTGATCGACGGCATCGCGTTCCAGACCAACATCCTGGCGCTCAACGCTGCGGTGGAAGCCGCGCGTGCCGGCGAACAGGGCCGCGGTTTCGCGGTGGTCGCCAGCGAAGTGCGCTCGCTCGCGCAGCGTTCGGCGAACGCGGCCAAGGAGATCAAGCAGCTCATCAACGACTCGGTGACGAAGGTCGAGGAAGGCAGCCAGCTGGTCGACCAGGCCGGCCGCACGATGGGCGAGATCGTGACCAGCGTGAAGAAGGTCACCGACATCATCGCCGACATCTCCGCCGCGTCGCAGGAGCAGAGCTCGGGCATCGAGCAGGTCAACAACGCCATCACGCAGATGGACGAAGGCACGCAGCAGAACGCGGCGCTGGTCGAGCAGGCCTCTGCCGCCGCGCGCAGCCTGGAGCAGCAGTCCGAGCAGCTGGTGCAGACGGTGGCGGTGTTCCGCGTCGCGCACTCGGCGCAGGCCGCACGCGTCGCGCAGGCGACCGTGGTCGACATGCCGGCCGCCAAGTCCAGCCGCGCCAAGCCGGCCGTCGCACCCGCCAAGCCCGCCGCCCGCAAGGTGCGCGCGAGCGCGGCGGCGAACAGCGCGGATGGTGATTGGCAGGAGTTCTGACGTAGCGCCGTAGCGCTCTCGCTCCTCCCCTGCGTGCAGTGACGTAGCCCGGGTAAGGCCGAAGGCCGCACCCGGGGTGCCTCACCGCCCGGTGCATCGATCCAGGCAAAGAGCCCCGGGTGCGCTTCGCTTACCCGGGCTACGAATGCAGCAACCCCCGAGCCCCCCATGCGTCCTTCGCCGCGCACCTCCGACGACCGCGAATTCACCTTCGACGACCGCGACTTCCGCCGCGTCTGCCGGATGATCCGCGAGTACGCCGGCATCCACCTGCATCCGCACAAGCGCGACATGGTCTACAGCCGACTGGCGCGTCGCGTGCGGGCGCTGGACATGGACCGCTTCGGCGACTACCTCGATTTCGTCGAAGCCGACCCGGACGCGGAACTGCAGGGCTTCATCAACGCCCTCACCACCAACCTCACCTCGTTTTTCCGCGAGGCGCACCACTTCGACATGCTCGCCGACCTGCTGCGCTCGCGCGGCACCGGCGGCCAGCGGATCTGGTGCAATGCCGCCTCCACCGGCGAGGAGCCGTACACGCTGGCGATCACCGCCTGCGAAGCCTTCGGCACGATGACGCCGCCGGTGCGCATCCTGGCCACCGACATCGACACCCACGTGCTGCAGACCGCGGCGCGCGGCGTGTACCCGGTGGAACGCATCAACGCCCTGTCGCTGCAGCGCCGGCGCCAGTTCTTCCAGCGCGGCAACGGCGCCAACGCCGGCATGTGCCGCGTGAAGCCCGAACTGCAGGCGCTGATCGAGTTCCGCCCGCTCAACCTGCTCGACGACGACTACGGCCTGAAGGGCGGCTTCGACGCCGTGTTCTGCCGCAACGTCATGATCTATTTCGACAAGGCCACGCAGTACCAGGTGCTGCAACGCATGGCACCGCTGATCGCGCCGGGCGGCCTGCTGTTCGCCGGGCATTCGGAAAGCTTCGGCCATGCCCACGACCTGATCACCTCCTGCGGCCGCACGACCTACCGACCCGTCGCAGGACTCAAATGATGAGCGCCGCCTTGACCACCCGCGCCGCGATCGAACCGGGCAGCTACTTCGACCCGGTGCTGCAGACCGAAGCGATCAAGCTGCTGCCGTCCGACTACCGCGTCACCGACCGGCCGATCGCGCTGGTCACGCTGCTGGGATCGTGCGTGGCCGCGTGTCTGTACGACCCGATGCTGCAGGTCGGCGGCATGAACCACTTCATGCTGCCCGGCGGCGAAGCCGAGTCCGTGTCCTCGCGCTACGGCGCGCACGCAATGGAACTGCTCATCAACGACCTGCTCAAGCGCGGCGCGCGGCGCTCGCGATTGCAGGCCAAGGTGTTCGGCGGCGGCAACGTGCTCAGCGGCTTCTACAGCGATCCCATCGGCACGCGCAACGCCTGCTTCGTGCTGGAATACCTTGCGGCCGAGCACATCCCCGTCATCGCGCAGGACCTGGGCGACATCCACCCGCGCAAGGTCTGCTTCTTCGCGCAGACCGGGCGCACGCTGGTCAAGCGACTGCCGTCGGCGCGCAACGACGTCATCGTCGATGCCGAGCGCGCGTACTACGGCCGCCTCGCCCGCGAGCCGGTCGCCAGCGGCAGCGTGGAGCTGTTCTGATGGATGCGCGCCGCAACCCGGGCAAGGCGCCCATCAAGGTGCTCGTCGTCGACGACTCGGCGCTGGTGCGCCAGCTGATGACCCAACTGCTGGAGGAAGACCCCGCCATCCAGGTCGTCGGCGCCGCGGCCGATCCGTACATCGCGCGCGACAAGATCAAGCAGCTCAACCCGGACGTGCTCACGCTCGATGTCGAGATGCCGCGCATGGACGGGCTCACGTTCCTGCGCAACCTCATGCGCCTGCGGCCGATGCCGGTGGTGATGGTCTCCACGCTGACCGAGCGCGGCGCGCAGGTGACGCTGGATGCACTGTCGCTGGGCGCGGTGGATTTCATCGCCAAGCCCAAGCTCGACATCGCGCGCGGCCTGACCGAGTACGCCGGCCTGCTGATCGATAAGGTCAAGCAGGCCGCGAAGGCGCGCGTGATCGCGCCCTTGCCGCGCGCGGCCAACGACCCCGCAACGCCGGCCGTGGCCTATCGGACCACGCATCGGTTGATCGCCATCGGCGCGTCCACCGGCGGCACCGAGGCCATCCGCGAAGTGATGGCGCAGATGCCGGCCGACGCACCGGCGACGGTGATCGCGCAGCACATCCCGGGCGCATTCAGCGCGCCCTTCGCCGACCGCCTGGATCGGCACAGTCGCATGACGGTGGTGCACGTGGAGCGCGACCAGGAACTGCTGCCGGGCCACGCTTATGTCGCGCCGGGTGGACGCCACCTGCGTGTCTACCGCAGCGGTGCGCGCTGGCATTGCCGGCTCGGCGACGACGATCCGGTGCGTCGCCACCGTCCCAGCGTGGATGCGTTGTTCGAATCGGTGGCCGAGCACGTCGGCAGCAATGCCAGCGCGGCGCTGCTCACGGGCATGGGCGATGACGGCGCGCGCGGCCTGCTTGCGCTGCGCAAGGCCGGTGCGGCGACGCTGGCGCAGGACGAGGCGACCAGCGTGGTCTGGGGCATGCCCGGCGCGGCGGTTGCGCTGGGCGCGGCGGAGGAGACGGTGCCGCTGTCGCGCGTGGCGGAGCGGTTGTTGGCGGGGACGGCGCACGATTGAGCGGCGGAACCCGGACCTTCACCCCCGTTCGTCCTGTGCGCAGGCGCGACGCGCCGAAGTCGAAGGATGAATGGGCCAATGCAACGAAGCCTAAGCGCCCCCTGCACAGGTCCGCTCATCCTTCGACTTCGCGGCTACGCCGCTACGCTCAGGACGAACGGAATCCGGGGTTCCGGCAAATCGTGGGATGCCTTCACCGCAAGCCAGAAACACGCACTGCGTCACACCATCGTCGCGCCGCAAGGTAAGGCGTTTCCCTACTAAAGCACCAGCCGCCACAGCCGTTATCTAACTTGCCCCATTCGGTGAGATCGAAGATGGATTCCCGTGTACTGATTCGCCTTGCAGCACCGCTGGTGCTCACTTCCCTGCTGATCGCCGCGCAAGCGCTGGAATGGCCGCCCGGCGTGCAGTGGGGCGCGCTGGTCGCCATGACGCTGGCGTGGCTGGGCTTCGCCTGGACCATGCAGCGGCCCAGCCACAACGACACGGCGATGCTGCGCGAACAGACGCGCCTGCTCGACGACCTGCGCAACTTCGTGAATTCCGAAGTGCAGGGCTCGCGCGGCGAGATCGACCGCACGCGCACGCTGATCCGCGAATCGGTCGCCAAGCTGGGCATGAGCTTCGAAGCGGTCAACCGCAAGTCGCGCGAACAGGGCGAAGTGGTCTCGCGCATCATCGACCGCACCGACGGCGAGCACGGCGGCGTGGACGTTTCGCGCTTCGCCCTGCAGGCCAGCCAGCAGATGGAGCAACTGGTGGAAGCGCTGGAAGCCGTGAGCGGCCAGAGCACCACCACCGTCACCCACATCGACGCGATGGCCGAGCACCTGGACGGCATCTTCGCGCTGCTGGAGGACGTGAAGTCGATCGCCGACCAGACCAACCTGCTCGCGCTCAACGCGGCCATCGAAGCGGCGCGCGCCGGCGAGGCGGGTCGCGGCTTCGCGGTCGTCGCCGACGAAGTGCGCAACCTGTCCGAGCGCTCCACCGCGTTCAACGAACAGATCCGCAAGCTCGCTCACAGCTCCAAGGATTCCATCGCCCGCGTCCGCGACACCGTCAGCACGATGGCCTCGCGCGACATGGACCGCTCGCGCGGCGCCCGCGCCGAAGCCGCCGCGATGCTGGAACGCGTGGACGGCATCAACCGCGGCCTGGGCAACGGCATGCGCGAGATCGCCGACTGCGGCCGCTCGATCGACGGCTCCGTCGCCGAGGCCGTGCGTTCGCTGCAGTTCGAAGACATCGCCACGCAGGCCCTGGGCGCGGCCACCACGCACCTGGATCGCCTGAGCGCGATCAACCGCGAGGCCACCGCCCTGCACCAGCTCCTGCATCGCGCCGACCGCGCCGATGCCGAAGTGCGCCAGGCCCTGGGTCAGCTGGGCCAGCGCATCGCCCAGATGCGCACCGAGTGGGAGCGCCCGCCCCACAAGGCGGTGATGCAGCAGTCCATGGATGCTGGTAGCGTCGAACTCTTCTGAACCACTGCATGACGGGATGAACGCGATCCCTCCATCGCCTCCGGCGGGGCCCGACGGCCCCCTCGCGCAGGATCCGCCCAACGGGCGCGCAGGCTTGCGCGCCCGTTTGCGTGGGCGCGGCGGCTTCCTGCTCTGCGTGGCGATGGCTGCGCTGGCGGTGGCGTGGATGGCGCTGGTGGCCCCTGCGCTGGCCGTGGAGTTGCGTCGCTGGTTCGGTGACGCCGCGCACTGGATCGCCAATGCCCTGTCGTTGCCGCTGGTCGCCGTGCTGCTGTTCCTGATGCTGCGGCGTACCTGTTCGGATGCGCGCGAAGAGGAGCTCGCCACGCATCTGCATCGCCAGCAACAGGAGCTGCATGCCCTGACCGGGCGCCTGATCGACGTACAGGAAAAGGAGCGCCGCACGCTCTCGCGCGAGCTGCACGACGACATCGGCCAGGCGATCTCGGCGATGAAGATGTCGGCGACCTCGATCGAGGGCGAGGACGAGGCGGGCCGTCGCGAGATCGTCGAGGAAATCGTCGTCATCGCCGATTCGACCATCGCCAAGCTGCGCGACATCTCCATCCTGCTGCGCCCACCGCAGCTGGACGCACTGGGTCTGGTGGCCGCGCTGCGCTGGCAGTGCGAGCGGCTGTTCCGCAGCGGTTCGCCGATGCTGGAACTGGACCTCACGCCGCTGCCCGAACGCCCCGATCCCGCCGTCGAACTGGCCTGCTTCCGCATCGCGCAGGAAGCGCTGACGAACGTGCTGCGTCATTCCGGTGCGAGCCAGGTGACGGTGATCCTGGCGCCGCGCGGCGAGGAGATCCTGCTGTCGATCATCGACGACGGCCGCGGCTTCGATCCGGACAGCGTGCACGGGCTCGGCCTGATCGCCATGCGCGAACGGGCGACACACCTGGGCGGCACGTTCGATATCGAAACGGTGCCGGGTGCGGGGACGTGCATTCGGGCGACGTTGCCGATGCGGGTAGCCGGGTAGCGCTCGGGCCCCGTGTAGCCACGCAGCGCCGTGCGCCATGCAGCAATAGGCCGTCATTCCCGCGAAAGCGGGAATCCATCTGCCAGGCGCATCACGCCATCCGTCGAACGTGATGCATGCAACGTTGGATCCCCGCCTTCGCGGGGATGACGTCGATCAACGCAATCTCGCCGTTACTGGCGATTCGGCGCTTTCGCTTTCCACGCCGCCAGCAACACCGCCGCCGCCGCCGCCACGTTGAGGCTTTCCACCAGCCCCGTGCCGGGAATCGACAGGCGCAGGTCGCACGCCGCCGCGAGTTCGCGGTCCATGCCCTCGCCTTCCGCGCCGAGCACGTACACCGTGCGCGCCTGCAACGGTGCGGCGAACACGTCGTTGCCGCCCTTCACCACCGTCGCGGCCAGCGTGAAGCCGGCACTGCGCAGCTGGGCGATGGCGTTGTCCTCGCGGCCCAGGCGCACCAGCGGGACCGCTTCGGCGCCGCCCTCGGCCACGCGCGCGGCGGCGCCGGAGAGCGACAGGTTCGAATGCTTCGGCAGCAGGATCGCCGACACGCCGAAGTGCGCGGCCGAGCGCAGGATCGCGCCGAAGTTGTGCGGATTGCCGACGCCGTCCAGCCAGATCGCGCACTGCGGACCGGCCGGCAGATCGCGCAGCCAGGTCGACAACGACAGGGGTTCTTCGCGCAGCACGTCGGCGACGACGCCTTCGTGGTGGCTGCTGGCGGCCAGCTTGTGCAGGTCCAGTTCGTCCACCACGCGATAACCCACGCGGTTGGCGACGCACCATTTCAGCAGCGGCTGCAACGCGGGAATGCGCGCTTCGGCCAGGTACAGCTTGCGGATTGCCTGCGGGCGGCGCGAGAACACCGCGTGGATGGCGTTCAATCCGTAGAGACGAAGCTCGGCGGTGCGACGTTCGCGCCCGGGATGCGCGGCGTGCTCATCGCCGTGATCGTGGTCGTGGTGTTCGACGTGGGATTTGGCGTGCGCGGCGCGGTGCGTGGCGGCGCCTCGCTCGTGCTGCGTCTGCGCGGTGCGATCGGCGAAGCGTTCGTCGCGGCTGCGCACGTTCGCACGCCCCCACGGTGCGTCGCCCGGTGTGCGCGGGCCGCGCGGCGGACGGTTGGGCGGATCATGGCGCATCGGACAGACTCCTTCGTACTTTCGCGAACACGCGCATGTCGTGCGGTTCGCCGTTCTTCAACAGGGCGCAGCGGGCCAGGCCTTCTTCGGCGAAGCCGTTCTTCAGCAGCACGCGGGCGGATGCTTCGTTGGACGGCAGCACCGTCGCCTGCACGCGGTACAGCGACAGCGTCCGCATCAGCCACGGCACGTACAGCGCGACGACGCGCGTCATCAACCCCCTGCCCCAGCGCGCGTGGCCGAGCCAGTAACCCAGCTCCGCCGCATGACCGCGCTCGGCATCGCCGGGACGCGCACCGATGCCGCCGCAAGCTTCGCCATCGACTTCGATGGCGAAGACGGGATCGCTCAGGTCGACCACGTCGCCGGCGAGGAAACGCTCGCCGTCCTGGCGCGTGTACGGGTGCGGGAAACGGCTGCTGAGTCCGCGCACGACGCGTGCGTCGTCGGCGTGGCGCAGCAGGGCGTCCAGGTCATCCCGGTGCCACGCGCGCAGGACGAAGCCGTCGCCGGACAGGCGCAGGGATTCGGCGTGGAAGCGCGGCAGGGCGGGGGGCATGCGCACAGGGTAACCGGGCGGGGCGCGGGAAACCGAAATGGGGTGTTCAGGGTGGCATTCGCCAATACGTGGCGCCCACGGCCCACCGTTCGTCCTGAGCGTAGGCGCGAAGCGCCGGAGTCGAAGGATGGACGGGTGGGGACGCATCCGGCCCGCCCGCCCTTCGACTTCGCGGCTACGCCGCTACGCTCAGGACGAACGGTGAAACGCGCCGGCCTCTTCCAATCCTTGCAGCCGGCGCTCCAGGCCCTTTACGCGTGCCCACCCACCGACGGCGTGCTCGCTTCCAGCTTCTCCAGCTCCTGCGCCACCGCCTCGGGCGAACGCGTGTAGCGGGCCAGCAGCACGTAGAACGCCGGCACCACGAACAGCGACAGCAGCGTGGAGAACGACACGCCGAAGATCACCACGATGCCGATCGTCGCGCGGCTGGCCGAGCCCGGACCGCCGGCCAGCACCAGCGGAATCGCGCCGACCACCGTCGCGATGGAGGTCATCAGGATCGGGCGCAGGCGCACCGTCGAGGCTTCGACGATCGCCTCGCGGATGCTGCGTCCTTCATCGCGCAACTGATTGGCGAATTCCACGATCAGGATGCCGTTCTTCGCCGCCAGGCCCACCAGCATCACGATGCCGATCTGACTGAACAGATTGAGCGTTCCGCCGGTGACCGCCAGGCCAATGAGCGCGCCGAGCACGCCCAGCGGCACCGTCAGCATGATCACGAACGGATGGATGAAGCTCTCGAACTGCGCGGCGAGCACGAGGTACACGACGAGCAACGCCAGGGTGAAGGTCAGCAGCACCGCGCCGCCGGCCTGGATGTACTCGCGCGATTCGCCCTTCCAGTCGATCTGCGCGTGTTCGGGCAGCTCGGTGCGGACGCTGTCCTCCAGCCACTTGATCGCCTCGCCCAGCGGATAGCCCGGCGTGAGACCGGCGCTGATGGTGATCGCACGCAGGCGGTTGAAGCGGTTGAGGCTGCCCGGCTCGGCCAGCTCGCGCAGCGTCACCAGGTTCGACAGCGGAATCAGCGCACCGTCGCGCGCACGCACCTGGATCGCGGCGAGGTCCGCCGGCGAGGCGCGCAGTTCGCGGTCGGACTGCACGATCACGTCGTACTCCTCGCCGTTCTGCACGAAGGTGGTGACGCGGCGGCTGCCCATCATGGTTTCCAGCGCGTGGCCGATGTCGGTCACCGGCACGCCCAGGTCGGCGGCGCGCTGGCGGTCGATCTCCACGCGCATCTGCGGGCGCGTTTCCTTGTAGTCCGAATCGACCGAGAAGAAGCCCGGGTTGGATTCCATCTTCGCGATCAGCTTGTCGCGCCACTGCGCGAGTTCCGCGTACTCCGGCCCGCCCAGCACGATGTTGATCGGCTGGCCGCGCGTGCGCACCAGGCCGCCGGAGACCTGCGGCATCGCGCGCACGCCGGGCAGCTTGCCCAGTTCGCCGCGCAGCGAATCGGCGACCTGCGCGGTGGCGACGTCGCGGTCCTTCCAGTCCTGCAGGAATACCGCGATGCGGCCGGTGTGCATTTCCTCGCTGGCGCCGAAACCGCCCGGCACGCGCGGGTTGTAGCGCTGGATCACCTGGCCCTTGCCGGTGTGCGCGGCGACGATCTTTTCGACCTGCTGCACCTGGCCGACGGTGTAGTCGAAGCCGGCGCCTTCAGGGCCCTGGATGGTGATCTGGAACGAACCGCGGTCTTCGGCCGGCGCGAGTTCCGACGGCACCAGCTTGAGCAGCAGCGCGCTGACGATGATCGTGCCGACCATCACGCCGCCGACGATCAGGAGCAACTGCAACGGCGTGCGATTGGTCGTGCGCGACAGCAGGCTGCCATAGCGCTTGCCGATGCCGGCCAGCCGCGCGTTGACCCAGCGGTTGACGAAGTTCGACTTCTCCTGGCTGTGCGGACGCACCAGCTTGGAGGACATCATCGGCGTCAGCGTCAGCGCGACGAAGGCGGAAATCGCGACCGCGCCGGCCAGTGCCACCGACAACTCGCGGAACAGGCGCCCGGTGTTGCCCTGCATGAAGCCCACCGGCAGGAACACCGCCACCAGGACCGCCGTGGTGGCGATCACCGCGAACGCCACCTGCTGCGTGCCGCGCTTGGCCGCGACCAGGCGCGGTTCGCCCAGGTCAACACGGCGCTGGATGTTCTCCAGCACGACGATCGCATCGTCCACCACCAGGCCGATGCACAACACCAGCGCCAGCAGCGTGAGCAGGTTGATCGAGAAACCGAACAGGTACAGCGGAATGAACGCTGCGATCAAACACACCGGCACTGTCACCGCCGGAATGATCGCGGCGCGGAAGCTGCCCAGGAACAGCCAGATCACGAGCAGCACCAGCACGATCGCTTCGACCAGCGTGTGGTACACGCGCTCCACGGCCGATTCGATGAACACCGTGGTGTCGAAGGCGACGAAGATCTTGGTGCCTTCGGGCAGCGTCTTCTGGATCTGCTCGGCCGCGGCGCGGGCCGCGCGCGCGACGTCGAGCGAGTTCGCCGTGGAGGTCTTGACGATGCCCAGTCCGACGTTGGGCTCGCCGTTGCTGCGGTAGTACGCGCGGCGCTCGGCGGAGGCCAGTTCGATGCGCGACACATCGCCCAGCCGCACGATGTAACCGTCGGTGCCCTTGCCCAGCGGGATCTGCGCGAAGTCTTCCGGCTTCTGGTAGCTGCGCGCCACGCGCAGGGTGAAATCGCGCGCATTGGATTCGATGCGGCCGGCGGGAAGTTCGACGTTCTCCGCTTCCAGTGCGCTTTCCACGTCGTTGACGGTGATGCCGCGCGCAGCCAACGCGTCGCGGTCCAGCCAGATGCGCATCGCATAGCGCTGCTGGCCGCCGATGCGCACCTGCGCCACGCCGTCCACGGACGACAGGCGGTCGACCACGTAGCGCTCCGCGTAGTCGGACAGCTGCAGCGTGTCCATGCGCGTGGAGCTCATGTTGAGCCACAGGATCGGATCGGCGTCGGCCTCGACCTTTTCGACCTGCGGCGGATCGGCCTCTTCCGGCAGGCGGTTGGTGACGCGGCTGACCGCGTCGCGCACGTCGTTGGCGGCAGCCTCGATCTCGCGCGAGAGCGTGAACTCGATGCTGATCGACGCGCGGCCGTTGACGCTGCGCGATTCGATCGTCTCGATGCCCTCGATGCCGGCCAGCGCGTCTTCCAGGATCTGGGTGATGCGCGTTTCCACCACCGCCGCCGAGGCGCCGGGGTAGTTCACGTCCACCGAGACGATGGGCGGGTCGATCGCGGGCAGTTCGCGCAGGGTCAGGCGCGAGAAGGCCATCACGCCCAGCACGATGATGAGCAGGCTCATCACCGTGGCGAACACGGGACGGCGGATCGAGAGATCGGACAGGTTCATGGCATGACCTCCGGCGTCAGCCGGCCTTCGCCGAGCCGACCTCGCCTGCCGGCGGCTGGTCGCCCTTGGCGTCGACGATGCGTGCGCCCGCGCGCAGCTTGCCCGTGCCGTCGACCACGATGCGGTCGCCGACATTGAGTCCCTGGGTGACTTCGGCCAGCCCCTCGCGGCGGCTGCCGACCTTCACGTCCACGCGTTCGACCGACGAATCGGGCTTGACGCGGTAGACGAACGAATCGCTGCCGACCTGCACGATGGAGATTTCCGGCACCAGCAGCGCCTGGCGTTCCGGGCGCGAGAGCGTGATCTGCACCAGCATGCCCGGGCGCAGCGCGCGGTCGGGATTGGCGAAGTCGCCGCGCACCACCACCGAGCGGGTGGACTCGTCGATGCGGGCATCGATCGTGCTGACCTGGCCTTCGAACGCCCGGCCCGGATAGGCCGCGCTGGTGCCGCTGACCTTCTGGCCGACGGCGAGCACGGCGAGCAGGGCCTCCGGCACCGGGAAGTCGACGTAGACGCGGGCCGTGTCGTCGAGCGTGGCGATGGCCGTGCCCGGCGTGACCAGCGCGCCCGGGCTGACCTGGCGGATGCCGAGCACGCCGCCGAACGGCGCGCGGATCACGCGGTCGCCGATGTCGGCGCGCATCTGCGCCATGCGTGCGCGGGCGGCGTCGCGGATGGCGCGCTGGGTATCGAGCTGCGAGCGCGCGATGAGCTGCTGGCCGGCCAGTTCGGTCTGGCGCTGGTAGAGCTTGTCGGCTTCGTTCGCGGTGGCTTGCGCCTGCTCGAACGCAGCCTGCTGCTGGCGACCGGTGAGCGTGACCAGCGGCGCGCCCGCGGCCACCACGTCGCCGCTTTCGAAATGCACCTTCTCCACCGTCTCGCTGACCTTGGCGGTGACGGTGATGGATTCGCGCGCTTTCACGTTGCCCAGCGCCAGCACCGTGTCGCTGAAGGGCTGCATGCGGACCTGCTGCGTCGTCACCGGGATCGGGCGATCGCCGCCGTCCCTGCGCGCCTCGGCTCCGTTGCTGCCGCAGGCGGTGACCGCACCGGCGAGCATCAGCACGATACTGGCGCGAATGGCGCGGGAGCAGAATCTGAAACCAGGTCGCATGCGGCTCTCTACAGTGGGACGGCGTTTGCCTAAACCGGTGGATTCTAGCGGTCGAGTATCAACGCCTGCGTGGCCCATTGGTTGACAACACATTACGCACAGCGGGGCCAGGGGTCAGAAGGTGAATACCGTCCCGGATGGCCGGTTCGCCCCGCGGGTGCCGTCCGAACTGGATTTGAAGCCCGACTGTGGCACTCTCCGGTGACGGTCTCGTGCATGCCCGCGACCTGCGCCGCGACCCGGCCCTGAGGGCCCTGCCGCCGCCCGACTTCCCCGCCCACGCCCTTCAGCGCCCAGGAGTCGTCCCATGATCCATGACAGCATCCTCGACACCATCGGCCGCACCCCGGTGGTCCGACTGCACCGCCTCGCACCGTCGAACGTGACGCTTTACGTCAAGGTCGAAGCCTTCAATCCCGGTGGCTCGGTCAAGGACCGCCTTGCGCTGGCGATCATTCTGGACGCCGAAGCGCGCGGCCAGCTCAAGCCGGGCGATACGGTGATCGAAGCCACCTCGGGCAATACCGGCGTCGCGCTGGCGATGGTCTGCGCGGCGCGCGGCTACAAGTTCGTCGCGGTGATGAGCGATTCGTTCTCGATGGAGCGCCGCAAGCTGATGCGCGCCTACGGCGCCAAGCTGATCCTCACCCCCGCCGCCGAACGCGGCAGCGGCATGGTGCGGCGTGCGCAGGAACTGGCCGACAAGCACGGTTGGTTCCTCGCGCGGCAGTTCACCAACCCGGCCAATCCCGCCTATCACCGGCAGACCACGGCGGCGGAAATCCTGCGCGATTTCGCCGGTCGCCGGCTCGATCATTTCGTCACCGGCTGGGGCACGGGCGGCACGCTGACCGGTGTGGGCGAAGTGCTGCGCGTCGCCAGGCCCGAAGTGCGCGTGACCACCTGCGAACCGGCGGGCGCATCGCTGCTGGCCGGCAAGGAATGGCAGCCGCACAAGATCCAGGGCTGGACGCCGGACTTCGTGCCGGAGGTGCTCAATCGCGATGTCGCCGACGCGATCCTGCCGATCGACGACGTCACCGCGCGCGACACCGCGCGTCGCCTCGCCGTGGAGGAAGGCATCTTCGTCGGCATTTCGGCCGGCGCCACGGCCGCCGCGGCGCTGGAAGTGGCGCGTAATGCGGACGAAGGCGCGGTGATCCTGGCGATGCTGCCCGACACCGGCGAGCGTTATCTGTCGACGTTCCTCTTCGAGGGCGTCAACGAGGGCTCCGACGACGAGTGGCTGGCGTCGTTGAAGTAGCGGTCGGTTCGCAGGGTGCTCCGGGTTCCGCGACCCGGAGCCGTTGCCCGTCTGCTCGTCATGGCCGGGCGCGTGGCAGCCTGGGTCCCGTCATTCGCCGGGATGACGGCCATTGCGAATGACACCTCCCGAGCCCCGACTGCGCCCATGCCCATCGACGTCATCCAGGCCGACATCACCACGCTCGACGTTGACGCCATCGTCAACGCCGCCAACGAGACCTTGCTCGGCGGTGGCGGCGTGGACGGTGCGATCCATCGCGCGGCCGGGCCCGGGCTGCTCGGCGAATGCCGGGCGTTGCCGGAAGTGCGACCCGGTGTGCGCTGTCCGACCGGCGAGGCGCGTATCACGGGCGGGCATCGGTTGCCCGCGCGGTTCGTGATCCACACGGTCGGGCCGGTATGGCGCGGTGGCGATTCGGGCGAACCGGAGCGGCTTGCGGCCTGCTACCGGGCTTCATTTCGATTGGCCGACGAGCATGGCCTCGCGTCCATCGCGTTTCCGGCGATCAGCTGCGGTGTCTACGGCTATCCGCCGGAACGGGCGGTGCCGATCGCCGTCGCCGCGGCGCGGGCGTGGGTGGATGTCGGCGACCGGCGGGTGACCTTCGCCTGCTTCGGTGCGGCGATGGCGGATCTTTATCGTCGCGCGTTGGCTTGACCTTGCCTCCCAACTTGCCTCCCTCCCCTGCTTGCAGGGGAGGGTTGGGGAGGGGTTGCGATGCCGCGAAGCGGCGAGCTCGCCCCGTCACGAAGGTACGGGCTTCGACGGGGTCGTCGCTGCAATCCATGGCGTCGCGCCTTCGCGGCTGTGCCGCCGAGGCGATGACTTCGATGAGGTTATGGCTGCCGTCCGTGGCGTCACGCCGCCCGCTTCGGATCGCCCTGCCCGATCATCCATGGCCGGTCGTGAGCCGGTGCGCGAAGCTTCGCTTCGCAAGCGCGCCGCCTCACCCCTGCGGCACCCCCGCCATGTCGGGCAACTGATGCGCCACGCCCTTGTGGCAATCGATGCACGTCTTCTCGCGCGTGAACAACCAGCGCTTGTGGATCTGCGCCGCGCGCGATCCCTGTCGCGTGAGGTCCATCGACTCGTAGTCGTGGCAGTTGCGGCACTCCAGCGAATCGTTCGCCTTCAGGCGCGACCATTCGTGCATCGCCAGTTCCAGTCGGTGGTCGAGGAACTTCTCACGCGTGTTCACCGTGCCGAAGATCTTGCCCCAGACCTCCTTCGACGCCTGCATCTTGCGAGCGATCTTGTCCGTCCACTGGTGCGGGACGTGGCAGTCCGGGCACGTCGCGCGCACGCCGGAGCGATTGCTGTAGTGGATGGTCGTCTTCAGCTCCTGGAACACGTTGTCGTGCATCTCATGGCAGCTGGTGCAGAACTTCTCCGTATTCGTCGCCTCCAGCGCGGTGTTGAACCCGCCCCAGAAGAAGATGCCCGCCAGGAATCCCGCCGCGACCAGGAAGCCCAGGCTGTAGTGCACGCTGGGCCGTCGCAGCGTGAGCCAGTACGGTTGGAGCCACTCCCACAGGCGACGCATCACTGCGTCCTCTCCGCCGCTTCGGCGGTCGACGTGCCCGCCTCGGCGGCCGCCAGCACCGCGTCGATGTCCTGGAACGTGTTGCCGACCAGCAACGGTGCATCGGTCTGCACCACGTGGCACTGGTTGCAGAAGTAGCGGCGCGGAGAAATCGACGCGAGGAACTGGTCGTCGCGGTCCATGTAGTGCGTCACGCTGACCGGCGGCGCCTGGAACTTCTCCGCATTCGCGCGCGCGTGGCAGAGCATGCAGCGGTTGGAGTTCTTGTCGACCTGATAGCCATCGATGGCGTGCGGAATCGTCGGCGGCTGCATCGGGTAGGCGCGCACGCGCCTGACATCCGCGTTCTGCACGCGCCACAGCGGCTGCGGTGCGGCTTCCTGGTCCACCGGTATGCCGCGACGCAGTCCGTCGAGCTGGCGCAGGTCGGTACGGCCCAGCGCGGAATCGGCGCGCGCGGGCTGCGTGGCGGCCACCTCGCGCGGGCGTTCATGCTTCTTTTCGTCGGCACGGCCGAACAGCCAGCCGGCGATGAACACCAGCACCATCAAGCCCACCGTGATCCCACCGGCGATCCACAGCGGTCGGTTGCGCGTGAATGAGTTGCTCATGGCATCGCTCCTATGCGCCCAGCACCTTGACCGCGCACTTCTTGTAGTCGGTCTGCTTGGAGATCGGGTCGGTCGCGTCCAGCGTCACCTTGTTGATCAGCTGGCCCGCGTCGAACCACGGCACGAACACCACGCCCGGCGGCATGCGGTTGCGACCGCGCGTCTCCACGCGCGTGCGCATCTCGCCGCGACGCGACACGACGCGCACGTCGTCGCCGCGCTTGAAACCACGCTTGCGTGCATCATCGGGGTTCATGAAGATCATCGCCGTAGGAAAGCTGCGGAACAGCTCCGGCACGCGCATGGTCATCGAACCCGAATGCCAATGCTCCAGCACGCGGCCGGTGACGAGCCACAGGTCGAACTCTTCGTCCGGCGATTCCGCCGCCGGCTCGTACGGCAGCGCCCAGATCACCGCGCGTCCGTCCTTGTTTCCGTAGAACTGGAACCCCGTGCCGGCCTTCACGTACGGGTCGGCACCTTCGCGATAGCGCCAGCGCGTCTCGCGCCCGTTGACGACAGGCCAGCGCAGTCCGTGTGCGCGGTGGTAATCGTCGAACGGTGCCAGGTCGTGGCCGTGGCCGCGGCCGAACACGGCGTACTCTTCGAACAGGCCTTTCTGCACGTAGAAGCCGAAGTGGTGCGACTCGTCGTTGGCGTAGCCCGGCTCGATGTCGGAGACGGGGAAGCGGTCGACATTGCCGTTCTTGAACAGCACGTCGAACAGCGTCTTGCCCTTGAACTGCGGATTCGCGGCGAGGATCTCCGCCGGCCAGCACTCATCGGTGGTGAAGCGCTTGGAGAATTCCATCAGCTGCCACAGATCCGAGCGCGCCTGCGCGGGCGCGTTCACCAACTGGTGCCAGAACTGCGTGCGGCGTTCGGCGTTGCCGTAGGCGCCTTCCTTCTCCACCCACATTGCCGCCGGCAGGATCAGATCGGCCGCCTGCGCGGTGACCGTGGGATACGCATCGGACACGACGATGAAGTTTTCCGGATTGCGATAGCCCGGCCAGGTCTCCTCGTAGAGGTTGGCCGCCGCCTGCATGTTGTTGTTGACCTGCACCCAGTAGGCGTTGAGCTTGCCGTCGCGCAGCATGCGGTTCTGCTCAACCGCGTGGTAACCCGGCTTGGGATTGATGATGCCGTGCGGAATCTTCCAGATTTCCTCGGCGTGCTTGCGGTGCTCGGGATTGGCCACGAGCATGTCGGCCGGCAGGCGATGGCTGAAGGTTCCGACCTCGCGCGCGGTCCCGCACGCGGACGGCTGTCCGGTGAGCGAGAACGGGCTGTTTCCGGGCGTGGAGATCTTCCCCGTCAACAGGTGGATGTTGTAGACCATGTTGTTGCACCACACACCGCGCGTGTGCTGGTTGAAGCCCATGGTCCAGAACGACATCACCTTCGTCTTCGGATCGGCATACAGCTGCGCCAGCTTCTCCAGCCAGCCGCGCTCCACGCCGGTCATCTCCACCGCCTTGTCCAGCGTGTAGGGACGCACGAACGCGGCGAACTCCTCGAACGTGATCGGCTGACCGCCGTTGGCGTCCTTGGCGTTCTTGGCCTTCAGTTCCAGTGGATTGTCCGGGCGCAGGCCGTAACCGATGTCGTCGTTGCCGCGCTTGAAGGAGGTGTGCTTGCTGACGAAATCCTTGTTGACGTTGCCGCTGGTGATGATGTGGTTGGCGATGTAGTTGAGCATGACCAGGTCGGTCTGCGGCTTGAAGACGATCGGGATGTCGGCCAGTTCGAAGCTGCGGTGCTCGAAGGTCGACAGGACCGCCACCTTCACATGCGGATGCGACAGACGGCGGTCGGTGACGCGCGTCCACAGGATCGGATGCATCTCGGCCATGTTCGAGCCCCACAGCACGAACGCGTCGGCGGCCTCGATGTCGTCGTAGCAGCCCATCGGTTCGTCCATGCCGAAGGTGCGCATGAAGCCCATCACCGCCGAGGCCATGCAATGGCGCGCGTTGGGATCGATGTGGTTGCTGCGGAAGCCGGCCTTCATCAGCTTGTTGGCCGCGTAGCCTTCGAAGATCGTCCACTGGCCCGAACCGAACATGCCGATGTAGTCGGCGCCTTTCTCCTTCAGCACCTTCTTGAACTGCGCGGCCATCACGTCGAAGGCCTCGTCCCAGCTCACCTGCGTGAACTCCCCGTCCTTGGCGTACACGCCGTTCTTCTTGCGCAGCAGCGGCATGGTCAAGCGGTCGCTGCCGTACATGATCTTCGACAGGAAGTAGCCCTTGACGCAGTTGATTCCGCGGTTCACCTCGGCGTGAACATCACCGTGCGTGGCGACGACGCGGCCTTCCTTCACCGCGACGTTGACGCCGCAACCGGTGCCGCAGAAACGGCACGGCGCCTTGCTCCATTTCAACGTGGTGAGGTCGCCTTCGGTAACGATGTTTGCGGTCCCGCCGGGCAGCGGCATGCCGGCAGCGGCGGCGGCAGTGGCGACGGCGGTGTTGCGGATGAACTCGCGACGGGTGGTCATGGCGCGACTCCGGGTGCGGCGATGTCTGGGGCGGTCTGCACGGGCGCGTCGAGCGCCTCGCGCGGTTCGGCGTGGTGGTAGACGAGCGCGACGTTGAGCACGCCGGGCAGCGCGCGCAGTGCGTCCATGCGATCGAGCACCGCGTACTGGTTGGCGCACTCGCACAGCACGACGCTGCGGATGTCGCCGCGCAGGGCGAGTTCGAGATCGGCCGTGGCGTCGATGTGCGCCACCATCGCGTCGATCGCCTCGGCCCGGTGCTGGACGACGAAGCTGGCGATGTGGACGTCTGCGTTTTCGTCGGGCTTCATGCCGCCTCCGTGGCGTGCCTGGAAAGCGCCATCGCGCCCACCGGGCAAACGCCGACGCAGGCACCGCAGCCGTTGCAGCGATCGACGTCCACCGTGGGCAGCGGGACGCGTGCGGTCAAAGGAAATGCGATCGCGCGCGCCGGGCAGGCATCGCGGCAGCTGGAGCACACGACGCCGTGGCGCGGCAGGCAGGCCTCGCCAGCCAGCGCGCGCAGCTGCCAGGGTTCGGCCGAAACGTCGCGCGCCAACGCGCGCGGCTTGCAGGCGCGCTCGCATTCGCCGCAGAACGTGCACTCGCCCAGGCGCGGATCGAACACCGCGTAGCCCGCGGCACCGCGCACGAGAACGCGCTCGGGGCAGCGTTCCACGCATGCGCCGCAGGCGGTGCAGGCATCGAGGAAGGCCGCTTCGTCCAACGCCCAGGGCGGTCGCAACGGTGGCGTGGCAGCACGACGGCCGAACAGCAGGGCACGACGCGCGGAGTTCGGCTGGGCCGCCATGTCAGTGCCCCGTCGGCGGGCCGGAGACGAACATCTGCCAGAACCACACGATGAAGCCGTAGGCCGCCACGATGATGATCGTCACCAGCGGGAACACCACCGCCGTGAGGAGGAGGAAGGCCGTTCGCTCACGTCGCTTGATGACGGCGTCATCTGGCTGGTCCATGGCGCGCTCCTGAGTATCGCCGGTGCATGGACGCCGCTTCGTGCGCCGTCCATGACACTCAGTCTGCCGGGGCCTGCGCGCCACGCGCCTTGACCTAGGTCAAGGGCCAAACGCGGCCCTGCACTCCCCGCGCCGCATCGTGATCTACGGGACGTGCAAGCCGCGTATAGAAGATGTGCAGACGCGGCATGGCCGAAGGCGTGTTCATCGCGGCCGGGCACCGATGGCCGATAGTGCGGCAGGGAGGAATCCATGCGTACCGCCGCCCTCGCCCTGATGCTCGCCCTGTGCGCCGACGTGCGCGCGGCCGATCCGGATGACGCGCCGCTGTTCGTCTCGGCGCACTACGCCGACCGCGCCGCGCTGCAGCGCATCGCCGGGCGGTTCCAGCATGTGCTGGTGGACGAAACCACCCGCACCGCACGCTGGGAAGCGACCCGCGAAGAGATTCTGGCCTTGCGCCGCGAGGGCCTGGACGTGCGCATCGACGAGGCCGGCACCGCGCGGCTGCGCGCTTCGGAGCCTGCCCTGCACGTAGGGGCCGACGCGATCACCGGTTTCGCCTGCTATCGCACGGTGGAGGAAACCTACGCCACGATGGACCGCCTGGCCACGCAGCGGCCCGATCTGGCCCGAGTGGTCGACATCGGACCGAGCTGGCTGCGCGCGCGCGATGCGAACACGGGCTATCGCATGCGGGCGCTGGTGCTCGGCAACGCGGCGACCGACGCGCAGATCGCCAACAAGCCCAGCATGCTCGTGTACGGCGCGATCCACGCGCGCGAGTACACGCCGGCCGAGCTGCTCACGCGGTTCGGCGAATGGCTGGTGGACGAGTACGGTCGCGATCCCGAAGCGACGTGGCTGATGGACACCTACCGCTTCCACCTGGTGCTGCAGGCCAATCCGGATGGACGCGAACGCGCGCAGTCCGGAGCCTCGTGGCGCAAGAACGTCAACGACCGCAACGGTTCGTGCTCGCCGGACGATTACGGTGTCGACCTCAACCGCAATTTCCCGTTCCGCTGGAACGGTGCGGTCGACGGGTCCAGTGGCAATCCCTGCGCGGGCACCTACCGTGGCCCGCAAGGCGCATCCGAGCCGGAAACGCTGAACCTGCTGCGCTACGCCGCGGGCGTGCCCGATGCCGGCGGCGTCTATCGCGGCGGGCTGTTTCCCGATCGTCGCGGCGATGCCGCCTCATCGCCCGCGCCGGCCGACTATCGCGGCCTCTTCATCGACCTGCACAGCTACTCCAAGCTCGTGCTGTGGCCGTGGTCGCACACGGCCTCGGCCAGTGCCAACTACCGGGAACTGCGCACGCTCGGCCGGCGCCTGGCGTGGTTCAACGACTACGCGCCACGGCAGTGGGTCGGCCTGTACATCGCCGACGGCACCACCACCGACACGATGTACGGCCTGCTCGGCGTGCCGAGCTACACGATCGAAATGGGCGTGGCCTTCTTCGAAAGCTGCACGACTTTCCAGAACACCACGCTGCCGCGCAACCTCGCCGCGTTGCGCTATGCCGCACGCAACCTCACCGCGCCCTACCTGTATCCGGGCGGACCCGATGCGGTTTCGGTGAGCGTGTCGCCCGCGAGCGTGCGCGCGGGGCAGCCGGTCATCGTCACCGCGGTTCTCGACGACAGCCGCTACAAGCAGAGCAACGGCACGGAAGCGGTGCACACCGTCACCGCCGCCTCGGCCTATCTGAACCAGCGACCGTGGAGCGCCGGCGCGGTGCGCATCGCAATGCAGGCCGGCGACGGCGCCTTCGACGCGAGCCGTGAAACCGTGCGCGCCACGCTCGCCACGAACGGCCTGGCGCCCGGCCGCCATGCGGTGTTCGTGCGCGGCGGCGATGCCTCCGGTGCGGTGGGGACGCCAAACGCGGCGTACTTCACCGTCGTGCCCTGAAAAAGAAAGCCGGCGCGAGGCCGGCTTTCTTCGTACCAGCAATGGACGCCTGCGCTTACGCGGCCTGCTTCCACTGGCCCAGCGCGGCCAGGCCGTTGTCGCGGGCGCGCTCGTACACGGTCTGCTGCGCGCGGGCGAAGTTGTTCACCAGGTCCTGCGACCACAGCTTCAGCGCGGCGGCCTGCATGGCGCGGCCGTAGGAGAACGACAGCGGCCACGGGTTCGGGCCCATCTGGTTCATCGCGTTGAGGTGCGCGGTGGCGGCCTCGTCCGACTGGCCGCCCGAGAGGAACACGATGCCCGGCAGCGTGGCCGGCACGGTCGACTTCAGGCACTGCAGCGTCGCGGCGGCCACTTCGTCGTAGCCCACGTCTTCGCCGCTGGTGGTGCCCGGCACGACCATCGAGGCCTTCAGGATGGTGCCTTCCAGCAGCACGTTGTGCTCGTACAGCGAAGCGAACAGCGAACGCAGCGAGACTTCGGTGACCTCGAAGCAGGTTTCCAGGTCGTGGCTGCCGTCCATGATCACTTCCGGCTCGACCATCGGCACCAGGCCCTGCTCCTGGCAAAGCGCGGCGTAGCGGGCCAGCGCGTGGGCGTTGGCGTCGATGCAGGTGCCCGACGGAATGTCGTCGCCGATGTTGATCACCGCGCGCCACTTGGCGAAGCGGGCGCCGAGCTTGTAGTACTCCTCCAGGCGGGCGCGCAGGCCGTCCAGGCCCTCGGTCACCACTTCGCCCGGGAAACCGGCGAGGTTGTGCGTGCCCTTGTCGACCTTGATGCCCGGGATCATGCCGTTGTCGGCCATGTACTTGGCGAACGGCACGCCGTCGCTGGTGGACTGGCGGATGGTCTCGTCGAACAGGATCGCGCCGGAGATGTACTCGTTGAGCTTCGGCGTGGTCAGCAGCAGCTCGCGGTAGCGGCGGCGGTTCTCTTCGGTGTTCTCGATGCCGACGCCGGCGAAACGCTTGGCGCAGGTCGCGCCCGACTCGTCGATGGCGATGATGCCCTTGCCCGGGGCCATCATTGCCTGGGCGGTTTCGGCAAGCTGTTCGATGCTCATGGGTCGTCCTGCGGGAGCGGTGGGAAGCCCGACATTATAGCCGCAGCGTTCCGTTCCTGGACGGGCCGCAGGACCAGAAATCAACCACTTGCAGACCAGACACCCCCGAATCCAATACCACTTGGGGTGTATGCGGTTACATGGCCGCCGAACGGTATGCCGTCCCGTCAGGGCCCGGCGAGCACCTCGCGCATGACTCGGTTGGCCGACTCGCGCGTGCGCAGGAAAGCGCCGTCCTCGTCGATGCCAGGGACGAAGTCAGCATCGGCCAACCGCGCGTTCTTGAGCGCCACGATCCGGGTGTAACAGGCGTCCATCGACTCCGCGTGCGGGCAGCCGAGGAGGTGGTAGAACTCGTGCACGGTCGCCTTCGCGGGCGAAGTGAAGACCTGGTTCAACGACACTCGCGTCGCCACCACGTAGCCGCGCGTGTGCGTCGGGTCGTCAACCATGCCGAGCACCTCCGGCATAACCAGGCCCCACAGTGCGTCGCCGGCATTGCGGTCGACGAAGGCCACCAGGCGGTCGCAGGGCGCTTCCACTTCGCGGCGCACGATGTCGTCGAACAGACGCTCATGGGTGAAGCCGGCGCGTTGCCACGGGCGCGCCCACGGGACGACGACATCGATGCCGTAGGACCTGAACTCCTTGTTGACCGCCGCGATGAGCGTGTCGATGCGCTGCGGCGTCACGTCGTCGGTATGCAGCACGCAGACGCGCAGCTGCATCGGCGGTCCGTAATCGTGGGCAAAGCGTTCGCGCGTGTGCATGCCGACGCTGGTACAGCCGGCCATCCACAGCGCCAGCATGACCACCACTACGATCCTGAAGCGTGCAACCGCCGACCGCCCCTCGCTTGCCATGACAGCCCCCCCCCGCAACTGGTTCACGGCGTGAACCGTTGCGCGAAAGATTCTCATGGAAATTAGGCGAAGGAAAAGATAGCGCCGAGCCTGGGCCCGGCGCGCAGGTCAGAGCTCGCCCAGCCCCTCGGCCGTGCCGCCCTCGCCCACCTGCAGCAGGCGCAGGGTGTTGGTCGCGCCGAGCTGCTCCATGTGGTCGCCGCTGGTGAACATCACGCGTTCGCCCACGCTGAGCAGGTTCAGGTCGAACAGTTCCTTGACCGCCTTGCGCGCGGCATCGCGCGAGCTCAGGCCGCGGCTGTCGAAGTCGTGCGCCACCACGTCGCGCATCAGGCCCATGCGCCGGCGCGCGCCGTCGTGGCGCGAGAGCGCGTAGATCGGCACCTGCGAACGGAAGCGCGACAGGAAGCGCGCCGTGCCGCCGGATTCGGTCATGGCGATGATCGCGCGCACGCCGATGTGCTCGGACAGGAACATCGCCGCCATGGCGATGGCCTGGTCGGCGCGTTCGAGGTTGCGCGGTGCGGCTTCGAAATCGGTGTCGTGGTTGAACTGGCGTTCGGCGCCCAGGCAGATGCGCGCCATCGCCTCCACCGCCTTGACCGGATAGCGACCGGCGGCGGATTCCTGCGACAGCATCACCGCATCGGTGCCGTCGATGACGGCGTTGGCGACGTCGAGCACTTCCGCACGCGTCGGGATCGGGCTGTCCACCATCGACTGCAACATCTGCGTGGCGGTGATGACAACCTTGTTGCGCTCCAGCGCCTCGCGGATGATCTTCTTCTGCAGGCCCGGAAGCTCGGCGTCGCCGATCTCCACGCCCAGGTCGCCGCGCGCGACCATCACTACGTCGGAGGCATCGACGATCTCGGTCAGGTTCTCGATCGCCTCGGCGCGTTCGACCTTGGCGACGAGCGCGGCATCGCTGCCGTTCTCGCGCGCGATGCGGCGCGCTTCGTTCATGTCGGCGGCATTGCGGCAGAACGACACGGCGATGAAGTCCGCGCCCAGTTCGGCGGCGACCTTGATGAGTTCCTTGTCGCGTTCGGTCAGCGCGCCCAGCGACAGACCGCCGCCGAGCTTGTTCAGTCCCTTGCGGTCCGACAGCGCGCCGTCGTTGAGGACGGTGGTGACGATGCGCTCACCTTCCACCGCGCCCACGCGCAGTTGCAACAGGCCGTCGTCGAGCAGGAGCACGTCGCCGGGGCGAACGTCGTTGGGCAGGCCGAGGTAGCTCACGCCGACCTCGCGCAGGTTGCCCAGCGGCGCGTCGTTGCTGGCGACCAGGTCGAAGCGGTCGCCGGTCTTGAGCAGCACGCGGCCTTCGGCGAAGCGCTCGATGCGGATCTTCGGGCCGGGAAGGTCGGCGAGGATGCCGACTTCCACGCCGACGCGTTGCGCGGCTTCGCGCACGGCGTTGGCGCGGGCGATCTGCGAAGACGGATCGCCGTGGGAGAAATTGAGGCGGACAACGTCGACGCCGGCGGTGAGCAGTGCGTCGAGGACGCCCGGCGGATCAGTGGCCGGGCCGAGGGTGGCGAGGATCTTGGTGCGGCGTCTTGTGGTCGTCATCGAATGCAGGTCCAGAGAACCCTTGGACGCTAACACAGCTCTTCGTACTTTCGGTTTGACTCCATCCGCAGGCCCGCCATACCGCGGCGCATCCGCGAAAGTGGTCTGATATCCCCCACCCGAAAGCAGACCACCGCGCGCCGCGAGGCCGCCTCGGGGCGGTCCCGCACCGTGTCGCTGCGCGAAACCTCGAGAGACCGCCGCCGGCTCAGGCGGCCAGCAGTCCGGGCAGGTCGTGCGGCGTGGACGCCAGGTGAAGCGCACCGGCCTCGCGCAGTTCAGTCTCGCCACCGAAGCCCCATAGCACGCCGATGTTGCGCATGCCGTGGTGGCGCGCGCCTTCGATGTCCATGCGGCGGTCGCCGATCATCCAGCACTCGCCGGCGGGCAGATCGAAGCGGCGCAGGGCCTCGGCGATGAGCTGGTCCTTGTGGCTGATGCTTCCGTCCAGCGTGGCGCCGATCACGTCGACGAAGCGATGCCCGAACGGCAGGTGGTCGACGATCTTGCGTGCGTGCGGCTCGTTCTTGGCGGTGACCACGGCCAGCGTGTAGCCGGCGCCGTGCAGCGATTCGATGGTTTCGCCGATGCCGGCGTAGACCTCGTGCTCGGCCCAGCCGTGGGTTTCGAAGCGGTCGCGGTAATGCAGCACGGCTTGCTCGACCTTCGCCTCGTCGTTCAACAACGGACCGAAGCTGGTGCGCAACGCGGGGCCGATCCAGCGCCGCAGCTCCTCGTGCGGCGGCACCGGCAGGTCCATCGCGACCAGCGCGTGCTCGACGCAGCGGGTGATGCCGATCGCGGAGTCGATCAGCGTGCCGTCCATGTCGAAGAAGAGCGTTGCCATGCGTATTCAGTCCTTACAGGCCGTGTGGTACCGCCAGATTTCGCTCGCCCCTGCACGGCACACCGTTCGTCCTGAGCGTAGCGAAGCGGAGTCGAAGGATGGACGGGTCGGACGCTCCCGGCCGCTCGCCCTTCGACTTCGGCGCTGCGCGCCTACGCTCAGGGCGAACGGTGCAGGGAACAAGCCTCCGGCGTTACGCCGCGCGCGCCTTCAACGCCGTCACCGCCGGCAGTTCCTTGCCTTCCAGGAACTCCAGGAACGCGCCGCCACCGGTGGAGATGTACGACACGTCGTTCTCGATGCCGTACTTGTCCACGGCCGCGAGCGTGTCGCCGCCGCCGGCGATGGAGAACGCCTTCGACGACGCGATCGCGCGCGCCAGCGTTTCCGTGCCCTTGCCGAAGGCGTCGAACTCGAACACGCCGACCGGGCCGTTCCACACGACCGTGCCGGCGGCCTTGATGAGCTCGGCGTAACGCGCGGCGGTCTGCGGGCCGATGTCGAGGATCATGTCGTCCGCGCCCACGGCGTCGACGGCCTTGACCGTGGCCGGCGCATCGGCGGCGAAGGCCGGCGCGACGACGACGTCGGTGGGCACGGGAATGTCGGCGCCACGCGCCTTGGCGTCGGCCATGATCTTCTTCGCGGTATCGATGAGATCCATCTCGACCAGCGATTTGCCGACGCTGTGACCCATCGCGGCGATGAAGGTGTTGGCGATGCCGCCACCGACGATCAGCTGATCGACCTTGGACACCAGCGACGACAACAGCTCCAGCTTGGTGGAGACCTTCGAGCCGGCAACGATGGCCAGCAGCGGACGCGCCGGGTTGTCCAGCGCCTTGGCGAGGGCGTCGAGTTCGGCCATCAGCAGCGGGCCGCCCGCAGCCACTTTCGCGAACTTGATGGCGCCGTGCGTGGAAGCCTGCGCGCGGTGCGCGGTGCCGAAGGCGTCCATGACGTACACGTCGCACAGCGCGGCGTACTTCTTCGACAGCGCTTCGTCGTCCTTGCCCTCGCCGACGTTCATGCGGCAGTTCTCCAGCAGCACGAGCTGGCCCGGCTTCACCTCGACGCCGTCGACCCAGTCCTTCACCAGCGGCACGTCGATGCCGAGCAGCTCCGAAAGCCGCTTCGCCACCGGCGCCAGCGAGTCCTCCTGCGTCCACGTGCCCTCCTTCGGGCGGCCCAGGTGCGAGGTGACCATCACCGCGGCGCCCATCGAAAGCGCCAGCTTCATCGTCGGCAGCGCGGCGGTGATGCGCTGTTCGGACGTGATGCGGCCGTCGTCGATGGGCACGTTGAGATCCTCGCGGATCAGCACGCGCTTGCCTTGGAGGTCGAGGTCGGACATGCGGAGGATGGACATGGGCGGTCGCCTTTGGGCCCTCTCGTCGAGGGGAAATGGGAGGGTGGTCGATCGCACGGGCGCACGTCGGTGCGCCGCGCGTGGGGCGGCATTGTCCCCCGCGTGGACGCGCCGCGGCAAATCGGCGCGCCCGCATGTTCCACGGTTATCCACAACATTTAGCGTTGACGTATCACCGAACCCCCACTATGTTGTGGCCCGTCGGTGCCGACCTCGCGGTCGGCTTAAAAGGGAAGCCCGGTGCGGACGAACGTCCAAGGCCGGCACTGCCCCGCAGCGGTAAGGGAAACGAACGAGCCATGCCACTGGGCGAACGCCCGGGAAGAGGCTCCGTAGGAAGAGGCGATACCGCCTCGCGTCCCGAGTCCGAAGACCTGCCGACAACCGCGCGTTGCACACCGCGCGGTGCCGGCCAGGGAGTCTTCGGAGGGAAGACGGTCGGTGTCGCATCGATGACGGCGTTCTGCCGCCATCGCGCCCGCCGTCTCGGGCTGCGCGACACCCCGTCCACATCATCCAGGCTCCCGCGCCCGCGTCGTCCTTCGAGGGAAAGGACGGCCAGACGTGCGCCCACGCACTGGAGTCGCCATGACCATCACCACGCAAGCGCCCGCCGTCGCCTCGCCGACCGACGCCGCACCGCAGCGCGCGCCCGCCGACCACGCGCCCGCCGGCTTCGCCCTGACCCCGCCCGCGGCCAACCTCACCATGACGGTGACCAAGCGGAGCGGCCGCCGAGAGCCGGTCGATCTCAACAAGATCGTGCGCGCGGTGACGCGCAACGGCGAAGGGCTGTTCTCCGTCGATCCGATGCGCGTGGCCACGCGCACCATCTCCGGCCTGTACGACGGCGCCAGCACGCGCGAGCTGGATGAACTGTCGATCCGCACCGCCGCCCTGCTCACCGCCGAAGAGCCCGAATACGGTCGCCTGGCCGCGCGCCTGCTCGCGGGCGTGATCGAGAAGGAAGTCGCCGGGCTGGAGATCCATGCGTTCTCGCAATCGGTGCAGCGCGGGCACGAGCTGGGCCTGATCAACGACCGCCTGCTGACCTTCGTGCAGGCCAACGCGCGCAAGCTCAACGACGCGATCGACCAGTCGCTCAACGCGCGCTTCGACTACTTCGGCCTGCGCACGCTGTACGACCGCTACCTGCTGCGCCACCCGACCGCGCGCACGGTGATCGAGACGCCGCAGCAGTTCTTCCTGCGCATCGCCTGTGCGCTGAGCGAGGACGTGAGCGAGGCGCTGTCGCTGTATCGGCGTATGGCGCAGCTGGACTACATCCCGTCCTCGCCGACGCTGTTCAACTCCGGCACCACGCATGAGCAGCTGTCGAGCTGCTTCCTGCTGGACTCGCCCGACGACTCGCTGGAAGGCATCTACAAGCGCTACATGGACGTGGCCAAGCTCTCCAAGTTCAGCGGCGGCATCGGCCTGTCGTACACGCGCATCCGTTCGCGCGGCTCGCTGATCCGTTCCACCAACGGCCTGAGCAACGGCATCGTGCCGTGGCTGAAGACGCTGGACGCGTCCGTCGCGGCGGTGAACCAGGGCGGCAAGCGCAAGGGCGCGGCCTGCGTGTACCTGGAGCCGTGGCACGCGGACGTGGAGGAATTCCTTGAGCTGCGCGACAACACCGGCGACGAGACGCGCCGCACGCACAACCTCAACCTGTCGAACTGGATTCCCGACGAGTTCATGCGCCGCGTCGAGAGCGACGGCGAGTGGTCGCTGTTCGATCCGGCGAAGGTGCCGCAGTTGACCGACCTGTGGGGCGACGCATTCGAGCGCGCCTACCACGCCGCCGAAGCGGCGGGCCTGGCGACGAAGAAGGTGAAGGCGCGCGACCTGTACGCGCGGATGATGCGCACGCTCGCGCAGACCGGCAACGGCTGGATGAACTTCAAGGACAAGTCCAACCGCGCGTGCAACCAGACACTGCGCGAGGGCAACGTCGTGCACCTGTCGAACCTGTGCACGGAGATCCTGGAGGTCACCTCGCAGGACGAGACGGCGGTGTGCAACCTGGGCTCGATCAACCTCTCGCACCACGTCGAACTCTTCGAGGAAGGCCCGGTTCACGGCGAATCCGGCCGCTTCGATTTCGACAAGCTCGCCGAGACCGTGCGACTGGCGGTGCGTCAGCTCGACCGCGTCATCGACCTCAACTTCTACCCGATCGAAACCGCTCGCCGCGCGAACCTGAAGTGGCGCCCGGTGGGCCTGGGCGTGATGGGTCTGCAGGACGTGTTCTTCAAGCTGCGACTGCCGTTCGACTCCGAACCGGCGCGTGCGCTGTCGAGGAAGATCGCCGAGAACATCTATTTCCACGCGCTGTGTGCATCCAACGAACTGGCGATGGAACGCGGACGCCACCCAAGCTTCGCCGACACGCGCGCGGCACAGGGCGAACTTCAGTTCCAGGCCTGGGGCGTGGAGCCGGAGGACATGGAGCGCTGGGACGGCCTGCGTTCGCGCATCGCCGAGCACGGCCTACGCAACTCGCTGTTGGTCGCCATCGCGCCGACGGCAACGATCGCGTCGATCGCCGGCTGCTACGAGTGCATCGAGCCGCAGGTGTCCAACCTGTTCAAGCGCGAGACGCTGTCGGGTGATTTCCTCGTCGTGAACCGTTACCTCGTCGATGAGCTCAAGACGCTGGGCCTGTGGACGCCGGAACTGCGCGACCGCATCAAGATGTCGGAAGGCTCGATCCAGGGCGTCGAAGCGATCCCCGAATCGCTGCGTGCGGTGTACCGCACCGCGTGGGAGCTGCCGATGCGTTCGCTGATCGACATGGCCGCCGATCGCGGCGCCTTCATCGATCAGAGCCAGTCGCTCAACCTCTTCATCGAGAGCCCCAACATCGGCCAGCTGTCGTCGATGTACATGTACGCCTGGAAGAAGGGCCTGAAGACGACGTATTACCTGCGTTCGCGCCCAGCCACCAAGATCGCCAAGGCGACGGTGAGCGGCGCGGCCGCGCAGTCGCCTGCGCCGGCATATACGCCGACGGAGGCTGTCGCCTGTTCGCTCGAGAATCCCGAGGCCTGTGAGGCCTGCCAATAATTCGTCCCCCAGCAACAGGAGTGTGAAATGGCAAAGAAGCCCGAAAACCACGGCAAGGCCTGGACTCCGAAGCAAGAGTCGGAACTGAAGAGTCTCGCAGGCGGAAACACCCCCACGCGCGTAATGGGTCTGAAGTTGGGTCGAACGGAAGACTCCGTTCGCGGGAAGGCAGCTGACTTGGGGGTTTCGCTGAAACCTACGAATCAGGCGCCTTACAACCGCCGCAAAACCTGATTCGAACAATCTTAAGTTCTTCCTCACTTGTTCCTCCAGCCGCTCGGCGCCAAAGACCTGCACTCCCTCCCCTGATGGAGGTCGTGGCGTCCCGCGGCTGGAGGACAAGGTTCAAGCCGAGAGCGCCATGACCGAACGCAACCGCCTGCTCGACCCGGGCTTCGACCTCACCCTGCGGCCGATGCGCTACCCGCAGTTCTACGAGATGTACCGCGACGCGATCCGCAACACGTGGACGGTCGAGGAGGTCGATTTCTCGCTGGACGTCAACGACCTCAAGCACAAGCTCGGCCCCGCCGAGCGCCACCTGATCGAGCGACTGGTCGCGTTCTTCGCCACCGGCGATTCGATCGTCGCCAACAACCTGGTGCTGAACCTCTACCAGCACATCAACGCGCCCGAAGCGCGCATGTACCTCTCGCGCCAGCTGTACGAGGAAGCGCTGCACGTGCAGTTCTATCTCACCCTGCTCGACACGTATCTGCCCGATCCGGTCGCGCGCGCGAAGGCGTTCGCGGCGGTGGAGAACATTCCGTCCATCCGCGCCAAGGCGGAGTTCTGCTTCAAGTGGATCGATTCGATCCAGGACCTGCAGCGCATCGAGACGACCGCGCAGCGCCGCCAGTTCCTGCTGAACCTGATCTGCTTCGCCTGCTGCATCGAGGGCTTGTTCTTCTTCGCGGCCTTCGCCTACGTCTATTACCTGCGTTCGCGCGGCCTGATGCATGGGCTCGCGTCGGGCACGAACTGGGTGTTTCGCGACGAGAGCTGCCACATGGCGTTCGCGTTCGAAGTGATCGACACCGCGCGCGCGGAGGAGCCGGAGCTGTTCGACGACGAGCTGAAGGCGCAGGTCGTGCGGATGCTGGAAGAAGCCGTGGAGTGCGAGATGCAGTTCGCACAGGACGTGCTCTCCGGCGGCGTCGCCGGGCTCTCGCCCAAGGACATGCGCCAGTACCTGCAGTACTGCGCCGACCAACGCCTGGCGCAACTGGGCCTGCCCAAGCATTTCGGCGCGACCAACCCGTTCGCGTTCATGGATCTGCAGGATGTGCAGGAAGTGACCAACTTCTTCGAGCGGCGCGTCTCGGCCTACCAGGTCGGCGTCGAAGGCGAAGTGGCGTTCGACGCGGCGTTCTGACCGCGTCACGACCGGCTTCACGGCCGGCGGTGGATACTCCGCGCGCCCGTCACGCCGGAGTAGCCGCCATGCATCCGCTCAAGCAAGCCCTCTTCGCCACCGCGCTGGCGGGCATCGCATTCGCGGTGGCATCGCAACCGGCGCCGCAGCGCGCGGCGCCGGCCGCATCCCGCGCACCGGCGACCGACATCGGCCCGTCGAATGTCGTGCAGGCCGCGACCGAGGTGGCGCAACTGATCGACGGCGGGCGCATTGCCGAAGTGTGGGACGGCTCTTCGCCGGTCAGCCAGCGCGCGATCACGCGTGACAAGTTCGTCGCCGAGGTCAACGCGCAGCGCAAGCCGCTCGGTGCGCCGACCTCGCGCCACTGGATCGCGGTGACGCGCAACGCGGTGCAGGGCGACAAGACGGTACCAAGCGGCATGTACGTGAGCGCACGCTTCGAAACGCACTTCGCGGGCAACCGGATCGCTGAAGAGCTGTTCTCGTTCCGCTACGACGAAGACAGCACCTGGCGACTGAGCGGCTACTGGATCAAGTAACCGCTCCCGCCCGCGACCTCAGGCCGCGGGTTTCTCGCGCAACAGGCTGATCGCGAAGCCGGCGACCAGCAGCGCGCCCGCCACCAGCAGCGCCCACAGCAGCCACGTTTTCCAATCGCGCGGGGCCGGCGCGGGCGTGAGCGCGGACGGACCTGCGAGTGCGGCCGATGCACCCAGCGTCGCCGTGGCCGGCTGCCATTGCGCACCGCGCTGCGCGCGCATGGCCTCGATGGTGGTGGCAAGCGGCGCATCGGCGCGCGCGGCGCGTGCACTGCCGGCGACGAGAACGAAGGGTTCCGTGCCCTGCGCGACGAAGACCAGCGCTTCGGGCCGATATCCCAGTCGCAGCCGCGGCGCGTCGCCCTGGCTCGCGCCACTCATCGGCGTCAGGCGCCAGAGACGGTCGCGATGCACGGCGTGCAGCGGTTGCGGCGGCGAAGCATCCGATCCCAGGCGGAACGCCGTCCACGGCTGCGCTACATCGCGCCACGGTGCCGTGGCGTCGTCGCGCGCCTGCAAGCGCCAGGCACCGGTGCTGTTGCCGGGCAGCGATAGGTCGGCCTGCGCCACCGGGAAGCGTCCGTCGAGCGCGAACTCGTAGTGCACGCGCTTGTCGGCGTCCTCCACGCGCTGTCCGGTGAGTACGCGCCACTGCCATTGCGGCGTCGGCGCCACGGCCTGGAGTTCGGCGGTGATGCCGCTCAACTGCAACGCCTTAGCATCCCTGTCGGTTGGCAGTACGCGCAGATAGCGCGCTTTCACCGGCTGGATTTCGATGCGATCGCGCACGATGCGTTGTCCGGCGTTGGCCAGCTCGACCAGATGCGCGTCCTCGGCGACCGTGCGCCACTCACGCAGATCGTCCGATGCGTCCACGCGCACGGACAGATCGAACAGTGTCTGTGTGTCCGTCCAGCGGATGCGCAGCGCCTGGATCGGCGCGTCCACGCGGCTGGCGTCCAGCACGAAGCCGTTTCCGACAACGGTGCCGCCGTTGCCGCTTCGCCATTCGACGCGGCGAAGGCTGCCATCGGTGGCGATCTCGCTGATCGAGGCGATGTCCGGTGCGCCACGACGCTGCGCGGGCAGCGGGAACCAGGGAAGCTCGACGGTGCGTGTACGCGGTGTTTCCGGCGACGAAGGATCGAGCAGCGCCGCGGGCACGGCCCGGGCTTGTGCATCGAGCACATCAAGGTCGGCAAGCATGGGCGACTGCAACTGCCGGTACACCGATTCGTCCAGCACGACGCGATAGGCGCCTGCATCCGGCGAATCCAGGTGCAACGGCCATTGCCGCGCGTACTGGGCACCCGCGTTCGCCGCCAACGGCATCAGCAGGAGCGCAAGCAGTGCCTTCATGCGAGGTGCCTTCTTCATGCGGGTTCGCCCTGTGCGGAAGCGGTGTCGTCGTCATGCCTCGGGGGCACCGGCGCGATGTAGCCGACCACGGTGCACAAAAGGCCGTATGCGATGAACGATGCGATGCCCAGCACGTTGCCCAGATTGCTGCGATCCACCAACAGCAGCTTGGCCAGCACCACGCCCATCAGCACCGCGCCCGCGAGCCACAGCCCGCGCTGGCCGCGACGCGAGCCGAGCACCCAGCCGATCACGCCGAGCACGCTCCACGTCACGCTCAGGCTGGTCTGCGCGAGGCTGGTCGACAACAGATGGCCGTCCCATGCGACACCGCCCCAGTGGTGCACGGTGCGCAGCACGCTCAGGGTGATCAGCAGGAAGCCGGCCAACGACAGGCCCAGCGGTCGCCGGCTGCGCAGTGCATCCGGCGCCTCGTCGGACCACAACCAGCGCGCCAGCAGCACGAGCACCGCCAGTTGCGCCAGTTCGAGCGGATTGAGCAGCGGGATCCACGGCAGCGGCGCACCGCCGTCGGCCATGAACAGCGCGATCACCCAGCCCAGGGCCAACACGGCGAAGTAGCTGGATTGCAGCGCCTGGCGATACGCGTCGAAGCGTTCTCCCAGCGGCACCGACAGCCACGACCAGCGGAACAGGCTCAGCGCCGCAAGCACGCACCACGGCAATGCCAACCCCAGCGCACGCCATCCGCCTGCAAGCCCGAAGCGCTCGCTCACCCACTCCAGCAACAGCGACAGCGACAGTGGCCACACCAGCCACCAGACGAACTGCGCCCATGCGGCCAGCGTGTGTTCGCTATGGCGCAGGCAGACCAGACTGCGCACGCCGAGCACCGCATACATGAGCCAGGCGGCCGCGCCGTAACCTGCGAACGGATGCCCGTGGACATTCGTCTGTTCGATCGCGACGGGCACCGCGCAGGCGATGGCAGCCAGCGTCGTCAACGCGAGCGCCGCCCAGGCATGGCGACGCTGCACTTCCGCCGCAATCCAGCCGGTGGCGGCGATCACCACGAAGACGACATCGACGCGGTGTTCGTGCAACACGAAACGCGAAACCTCGTGCACCGCATTGCCCATCCACCAGGCCAGGCCCCACGCGTAGAACGCGAGCGCCATCGGCGAGCCGCTCGAATGCCTGCGATAACTCCACGCGCTCGCGAAACCCGCCAGTGCGATGAGCAGCGCGCTCATGAACGCAGGGTTGGCGATGGCCGTGACATCCAGCGACACGCCCTGGGTGAACGCCACCGCCGCCAGCACCTGCAACGCAGCACCGCCGACCTGCGGGAAGCGGCGCTGCTGGCGCAGGCCGAGCCACACCAGCGCGGCACCTTCGAGCGCGAATACGGACGCCGTCGCGCGCGCCGACAAGGCCAGTGGCACCGCCAGCGTCGCGAATCCGACCGCCAGCAGCGCGTACATCGGCACCAGTGCGGCATAGCCCGCACGCCGCCGCAGCCATGCCGCCAGCAGCGCGTAGATCGCCGCCAGCCCCAGCGCGTTGAACGCGAGCGGCAGGCGGTCGCCCGCCAACAACGCGGCCTGCATCGAGAACGCCACCAGCGGCATGCCGAAGACGAGACAACCTTCGACCAATCCGCGGCGGCTTTCCGGCTGCCGGCGTGCGTGCAGCAACGGGATCGCCAGGTACAGCGCGAAGAACAGCAGCAGGAAGGGTTCGGTGGTCGTGAATTTCTCAGGCCGGTAGTCGAACACGCCCCACATCGCGCCGATGCCGAAAGTGAAGACGAAACCAAGCAGGTTGAGCACGCGCCACGATTTCCACCAGGCGACGCCGACGATGGCGAGATTGAGCACGGCGTAGTACGAGAACAGCGCGACGTGGTTGCCGCTGCCCGTCGACAGCCAGATCGGCGCGAGGAAACCCGCGAGCAGCGCGAACACGGCCAGCGCCTTGGCGTCCTGCAACACGGCGAGCGCTCCGGCGCCGGCCACCAGCAGCATGCTCAGCGCGAACGCGGGCCCCACGTCGAGCAAACCGTAGAGTTTGAACGCCGCGAACACCGTCAACAGCAGGATGCCGATCGCGCCGCCCTGCAGGCTCAGTGCGAAGCTGCGGTTGTGTTCGCGCTTGCGCCATGCGAACACGAGCGCGGCGAGCGCGGCGGCCGCGATACCGGCCAGGCGCAGCTCGATGGGCATGCGCATCCAGCCCTGGTCGCTGGCGTACTTCAGCAGCGATGCGACACCGGCGAAGAGCACGAGGATGCCGATCTTGACGGGCACATTGCCCGTCATGAACCAGCGTTTCACCGCACGCAGGCCCAACGTGATGGGATCCGGGCGCGCTGGCGCGGCCGCGGGGCGTGGAGGCATGCGCGGGCGTTCGACCTGCGGTATCGCAGGTGTTTCCATCCCCGACGCGGCCGTGATGGGCGGCGCCTCGCGTCGCGGCGGTGGCGGCGCAGCGGCGCGCACGGGTTCGGCGACGCGCGGCGGCGAGTCGGGCGCAGGAGCGTGGACGGGAGCGCGAGGCGGAGTGCTCGTGCGACGCAATGCATCAAGCTGGTGTTCGAGATCGGCGACGCGCGCCTTCAGTCCACTCAGCGACACCAGCGCCACGATCACCAGTACCGGCAGCGCCAGCACCGCGAGCACCAACAGGACCAACAGTCCTTCCATGCGATTTCCCCTGGCCGGTCACCGCCGGGCGGCGGTCTCATGATCCGGCCCCATCCGGATCGCAGCCTCGACGAAACCCACACGCATTGCAACCAGCCCGGTGCTGGAAAAAGCCCTGTGGACTTACGGCGCGGCTATCGCCTCGATGCCGCCCGCGGACCGTCCCGACCGATCAGACCGTCGGCAGACCGAGGGGCAAGGTGCCCTTCTTCTCCAGCAGGCCCAGGCCGTAGCGCAGGCTGTAGCCGATCTTCTCGGCGAAGGCGCACACGCGCTCGACCTGCTCGGGCGGCAGCACCTCGCGCGCGGTGGAACGCCACAGCGAGAGCCAGCGGTCGAAGTGTTCCAGGCGGATGGGATGCGGACGATGCGCGGCCATCGGATTGCCGCGATAACTGCGCGTGCCCAGCGCGACCGACGACCAGAACTCCGTCAGCATGCGCTTGTGTTCGGGCCAGTCGTCGATGGCGGCGTTGAAGACGGGGCCGAGTTCGGGATCGGCGCGGACCTGCTCGTAGAAGCGATCGACCAGCGTCGCAAGGTGCTGCGGGGTGAGTCCGTCGACGGCTTCGCCGGTGTCGGGTTCGGGCGTGTCGTTCATGGCTGGGTTGTGGGGCCGGAGCATGAAAAAACAAGGGCCGGCATGTGCCGGCCCTCGTTGTTGATCATGCGTCGCGGATTACTTCGCGACGACCTTGACCATTTCCAGGCACTTGTTCGAGTAGCCCCACTCGTTGTCGTACCAGCTGACCAGCTTGACGAAGGTGCCGTCGAGCGCGATGCCGGCTTCGGCGTCGAAGATCGAGGTGCGCGTGTCGCCGCGGAAATCGGTGGCGACGACCTTGTCCTCGGTGTAGCCCAGGATGCCCTTCAGCGCGCCTTCCGACTGCGCCTTCATTTCAGCGCAGATCTCGGCGTACGTAGCGGACTTGTCGAGTTCCACGGTCAGATCGACCACCGACACGTCCGACGTCGGCACGCGGAACGCCATGCCGGTGAGCTTCTTGTTGAGCTCCGGAATCACCACGCCCACGGCCTTCGCCGCGCCCGTGCTGGACGGAATGATGTTCTCCAGAATGCCGCGGCCGCCGCGCCAGTCCTTGTTGGACGGGCCGTCGACGGTCTTCTGCGTCGCGGTAGCGGCGTGCACGGTGGTCATCAGGCCACGCTTGATGCCCCACTTGTCGTTGAGCACCTTGGCCAGCGGCGCGAGGCAATTGGTGGTGCACGAAGCGTTGGAGATGATCGCCTCGCCGTTGTACTTGGTGTGGTTCACGCCGTAGACGAACATCGGCGTGTCGTCCTTCGACGGGGCCGACAGCACGACCTTCTTCGCGCCGGCATCCAGGTGCTTCTGCGCGGTGGTCTTGTCGAGGAACAGGCCGGTGGATTCGATGACGACATCGGCGCCGACCTCGTCCCACTTCAGGTTCGCCGGATCGCGTTCCTGCGTGAGGCGGATCTTCTTGCCGTTGACGATGAGCGTGTTGCCTTCGACCTTCACGTCGCCCTTGAAGCGGCCGTGCACGGAGTCGTAGCTGAGCATGTAGGCCAGGTAATCCGGCTCCAGCAGGTCGTTGATGGCGACGATCTCGATCTCGCCAGCGAAGTTCTGCACGGCCGAGCGCAGCACGTTGCGCCCGATGCGGCCGAAGCCATTGATGCCAACCTTGATGGTCATGAGTTGCAAGCTCCTGCGGCCGCGCCCGGCGCGGCGGGTGGACGGGACAAGCCCGAATGGGGACAGCGGGGAGCGCTCATTCTAGCAGCGAGGCATCGGGCCGGCCGCAGGGACCCGTTCCGAGAGCTGAATTGATCATGATCAAACGCCCGTTTGGTGCCGCGCGGAGACTTGTAAGCGTTCCCACACCGAGCCCATACGAGGCACTTCCATGCAAAAGCCCCTCCTCGCCTGCGCCGTCGCCCTGGTCCTGGGCGCCGCCGTTTCGCCCGCCTTCGCCCAGTCCCAGGGCGATTGGACGCTGGGCGTCGGCATCCACGCGGTCGACCCGAAATCCGATAACGGCCGCCTGGCCGACGGCGCGCTCAAGGTGGACGTCGACACCGACGTCAAGCCGACCCTCACCTTCGAATACTTCGTGCGCGACAACCTGGGCATCGAGGTGATCGCCGCATGGCCGTTCGAGCACGACATCGCGATCGCGGGCCTGGGCAACGTGGGCAGCACCAAGCAGCTGCCGCCGACGGTGTCGCTGCAGTACCACTTCAACAGCAAGGGCAAGGTCTCGCCGTTCCTGGGCGCGGGCATCAACTACACGACCTTCTTCAGCGAAGACACGCGCGGCGCACTTGAAGGCGCCCGCATCAAGCTGGACGA
The DNA here is from genome assembly GCF_038446665.1 of Lysobacter sp. FW306-1B-D06B. NCBI lineage: Bacteria > Pseudomonadati > Pseudomonadota > Gammaproteobacteria > Lysobacterales > Lysobacteraceae > Lysobacter > Lysobacter sp. FW306-1B-D06B. The sequence continues at coordinate 4,169,242 of NZ_CP151802.1, forward strand.
CTCGTGGGGCCTGGCCGCTCACGCGGGCCTGGATTTCGCCGTCGGCGAGCGCAGCGCGATCCGCGTCGACGCACGCTGGATCGACATCGACACCGACGTGAAGCTCAACGGCGCGGGCATCGGCACGGTCAACATCGACCCGATCGTGTACGGCGCGGCGTATGTCATGAAGTTCTGATCCACGCCGAAGCGCAGGCCGACGCGCGAAAGCGCTCGGCCGGCAATCCGGGGAACGGGCTGTGTCGGCTAAAGTGGCCGGCATGGCCCGACTTCTTTTCGCCCTTGCCCTCGCCTCCTTCCTCGTCCCGCATGAGGCCTTCGCCTGGGGTCGCCTCGGCCATCGCCTGGTCGCCGCCCTCGCCTGGGACGACCTGACGCCGCAGGCGCGCGCGCAAATCACCTCGCTGCTCGAGGGCGAAGCCGATCCCACCCTGCCCGGCATCGCCAGTTGGGCCGACGAACTGCGCGACAACGACCCGCAACTGGGCAAGAAGACCAGCCGCTGGCATTACGTGAACATCGCCGAGGACGACTGCCACTACGACGCAGCGAAGCACTGCGCGAACGGCGACTGCGTGGTCGAAGCGATCCGCGCGCAGACGGCGATCCTCGCCGACACGAAGCGACCGAAGGCCGAGCGCCTGCAGGCACTGAAGTTCGTGGTGCATTTCGTCGGCGACGTCCATCAGCCGCTGCACGCCGGGTTCGGGCGCGACAAGGGCGGCAACGATTTCCAGCTCAATCTCGACGGCCGCGGCACCAACCTGCATTCGCTGTGGGACAGCGGCATGCTCAAGGACGCCGGCCTGGAAGAGGCAGCCTGGCTGCAGCGCCTGCGCTCGCTGCCGCTGGCGGTGAAACTGCCGAGCCCGCCGCTGCCGCCGCCGGCGACGCAGTGGGCGGAAGCCTCGTGCCGGATCGTCCTGCGTCCGGGCTTCTACCCGGCGAAGGCGTCGATCGGCCCGGACTACGCGCAGACCTGGCTGCCGCTGGCCGAAGAACAACTGCGACGCGGCGGCACCCAACTGGCGGTCACGCTCAACGCCGCGCTGGCGCGCTGAGCCTTCACGCGCGGCGATCACTTCGGCCGCACCGATCGGCTAGATTTGGCGCGACGGGCCCTCCGGCCCGGATGCGGAGGCCTTCGATGATCCCCGACGTCCATCCGTTCTTCCACGCCGACAGCAACACCTGGACCTACCTCGTCCGCGATCCGTCGGGCCCCGCCGCCGCGATCATCGATCCGGTGCTCGACTTCGACGCCAAGGCCGCGCGCACGTCCACGCAGTCGGCGCAGCAACTGGTCGACGTCGTCCGCGGGAACGGCCTGCACGTGCAGTGGATCATCGAGAGCCACGCGCACGCCGATCACCTGAGCGCGGCGCAGTGGCTCAAGGCGCAGTGGCCCGGCGCGAAAGTCGCCATCGGCGAAGGCATCCGCGAGGTGCAGAAGGCGTTCGCGCCGGTGTTCAACCTCGACGACGGATTCACCGCGGATGGCTCGCAGTTCGATCGCCTGTTCCGCGACGGCGACAGCTTCCGCATCGGCGCGATCGAAGCGCGCGTGATCGCCGTGCCCGGCCACACCAGCGACAGCTGCGCTTACCTGATCGGCGATGCGCTGTTCACCGGCGACTCGTTGTTCATGCCCGACGGCGGCACTGCGCGCTGCGATTTCCCGGGTGGCGACGCGCGCGTACTGTTCCGTTCGATCCGGCGGCTGTTCGACCTGCTGCCCGAAGACACGCGCGTGTTCGTCTGCCACGACTACGGCCCCGGCGGGCGCGAGGTCGCGTGCGAAACGACCATCGGCGCGCAGCGGCGCGAGAACATCCACGTGCGCGACGGCACCGGCGAGGACGACTACGTCGCGCTGCGCACCGCGCGCGATGCGACGCTGGCGATGCCGGCGCTGATCCTGCCCGCCGTGCAGACCAACATCCGCGCCGGCGCGTTGCCTTCGCCGGAGTCCAACGGCGTGCGCTACCTCAAGATTCCGATCGACCGCCTCTGACTCACTCATGCCGACCTCATTCACTCCGGTTTCCGCACTGATCGGCGGCGCGCTGATCGGACTGGCTGCCACGTATCTCCTCGCCACGCTGGGCCGCATCGCGGGCATCAGCGGCATCGTCAACGCGGCGGTCGACCGGCGCGAGGAACGCGGCTGGCGGCTCGCCTTCCTCGTCGGAATGGTGGCGGCGGCGGGGGCGTGGTTCGCATGGTCGGGCGCCGTGCCGCGCACGGACTTCCCGTGGGCATGGCTGGTGATCGCCGGGCTGCTGGTCGGCTTCGGTACGCGGCTGGGCAACGGCTGCACCAGCGGCCACGGCATCTGCGGGCTGGCGCGGTTCTCGAAGCGTTCGCTGTGGGCGGTAGCGGTGTTCATGGGCAGCGCGTTCGTGACCGTGTATCTGGTGCGACACGTCGCGGGAGCATCGCCGTGAGGCGCATCCTCCATGCGCTCGTGGCCGGTGCGGTGTTCGGCCTCGGGCTCGCCGTGTCGCAGATGACCAACCCGGACAAGGTGCTCAACTTCCTCGACCTCGCCGGTCAGTGGGATCCATCCCTGGCGCTGGTGATGGGCGGTGCACTCGCCGTGGCGATGCCCGGATTCGCCTGGTTGCGCTCGCGCGGATGCGCGCTCGACGGCGGCTCCCTGCCCGCGCCGCCCGCCGCGCGCATCGACCGCCGTTTGCTGATCGGCAGCGCGCTGTTCGGCATCGGCTGGGGACTGGCGGGCTACTGCCCGGGGCCTGCGCTGGCCAACCTGGCGCACGGCAGCGCCGATGCGATTGTGTTCGTCGTCGCGATGCTGGCAGGCTCGCAACTTGCACGACTTCTTCCGGAACTCCGCCCATGACGCGTTCCTTCTCCGTGATGCTGGCTCTGCTGGCCTTCACCGCGCCCGTCGCGATCCGCATCGACGACGATGCGGCGAAGTCGCCGTGACCGATCGCCATCGCTCTCGCTAAGCTCTCGCCATGGAACCGCGCCCCGCTCCCCTTCAGTTCGATTCGCTCGATGCCGCCGTCGAGTTTCTGTTCACGCGCATCGAGGGGCCGCTGCATATCGGCGCCCCGCTGGGGCTGGGCAAGCCACATCGGCTGCTCAATGCGCTTTACGCGCGCGCCGAAGGGGATGCCTCGCGACCGCTGCACCTGTACACCGCGCTCTCGCTCGATCCGCCGAGTGGCGGCAAGCGGCTGGAAGCGCGTTTCCTCAAGCCGTTCGTCGAGCGCCATTTCGGCGCCGACTTTCCGCGCCTGGCCTACGTGCAGGCGCTCAAGCGCAATGCGCTGCCGGCGCACATCGAGATCGAGGAGTTCTACCTCCAGGGCGGCGCGCTGCTGAATTCGGTGCCGGTGCAGCGCCGCTACGCAAGCCTGAACTACACGCATGTCGCGCGTGCCCTCGCCGACCGCAAGCTCAATGCGATCGTGCAGAAAGTCGCGCGTTCGCCCGATGGCGCCCGGCTGTCGCTGTCGTGCAATACCGACCTCACCTTCGACGCGCTGGACGCCATCGCCGAACGCGGCCTGCCGCGTCCGGTGCTGATCGCCGAGATCGACCCGCGCCTGCCCTGGCTGGGCGGCAGCGCGACGGTGGCGCCGGAGTTCTTCGATGCCATCGTGATGCCGCCGGGGCCGTATCCGAAGCTGTTCGGCCTGCCGCGCCAGCCGGTGAACGACGCCGACTACGCCATCGGCTTCCATGCCAGCACGCGGGTGCTGGATGGCGGGACGCTGCAGATCGGCATCGGCGCGCTGGCCGATGCGCTGTGCCATGCCCTGGTGCTGCGCCACGTCGACAACGACGCCTATCGCGGCGTGCTGCGCGCCCTGAATTGCCCGAACGCGGACGACGCGGCGCTGGCTCCGTTCGAGCGCGGCCTGTACGGCTGCAGCGAGATGATCAACGAGGGCTTCCGCAAGCTGGTGGAAGTCGGCGTGATCAAGCGCCGCGTGGTGGACGACCTGGCGGCGATGCAGCGCATCGAACGCGGCGGACCCAGTGCGCACGACCTCGCGCTGCTGGAGGAGAAAGGCGAGTTCCTGCACGGCGCGTTCTACCTCGGCTCGCCGGAGTTCTACGGCTGGCTGCGCGACCTGCCGCCCGACGTGCGCCGCTGCATCGGCATGAAGCGCGTGGGCGAAGTGAACGACCTGATCGGCGACATCGCCCTGGAACGCCTGCAACGCCGCGACGCGCGCTTCTTCAATACCTGCATGATGGCCACCGCACTCGGCGCGGCGGTGTCCGATGCACTGGAAGACGGCCGCGTCGTCTCCGGCGTCGGCGGGCAATACAACTTCGTGGCGATGTCGCATGCGCTGCCGGACTCGCGCTCGGTGCTGATGCTGCGCGCTACCCGCGAGGCTGGCGGAGAGGTCACGTCGAACGTGGTCTGGAACTACGGCCACACGACCATCCCGCGCCACCTTCGCGACACGTACATCAGCGAGTACGGCATCGCCGACGTGCGGGGTCGCGCCGACGAGGACTGCGTGACGGCGATGGCGGCCATCACCGATTCGCGGTTCCAGGCGGCACTGCTCGACACAGCCAAGCAAAACGGCAAGTTGCGCGCGGATTTCACGCTGCCGGCCAACGCGACGCGCAACACGCCCGAGCGCCTCGGCGCGGCGCTACGACCGTTCCGCAAGAACGGCGCGTTGCCCGACTACCCGCTCGGCAGCGATTTCACGCCGGTGGAGCAGCGATTGGTGAAGGCGCTGGCGTGGCTGAAGGCGAACACCGCCACGCGCGGCGCAAAGCTGCGCACGGTATGGCGGGCGTTGTCGGCACGCGCCGAGGATTCCGAGGCCCTGCAGCGCATGCAGCTGGACTCGCCAAACAGTTTCGGCGAGCGTCTGGAAGCAAAGCTGGTCAGCCTGGCGCTCGCGGCGACGCGCTGACCGTTTCGGCGCGCGGCGCCGTGGTGTCGCGCTGGCCGAGGTACCGCGTGATCGCATCGCCGCTGAGCGCGATGCCCGCCATCGCCATGACCCAAAGCCCGGCCTCGCGCGCGCCCGCCTGCAGGCGCACGCGCCAGTGCGCGAAGCGTCCCTGCAGATGCCGTCCGAACGCCAGGTTCAGGCCGACGAGCAACAGCGGCGGCGCGACGAAAATAAGGTTGTAGACGAGCAGCAACGGCAGCCATCGTGTTGCCGCGATCCCCTCGGCGGTCATCAGCGCGACGGCGGCGAAGTACGGCAGCGCGGTCGTCAGCTCGACCAGCGTGACCGTCGCACCCAGCAGCGCCATGCCAAGCAGTCCACCGACGCGCGGTTCGCGTTGCGTATCCGCGGCGACCGAGACCTTGGGCGCAAGCACGGCGTAGGCGAACAGCGACAGACCGATCGCCAGTTGCACCGCCAACACCACCGGATGGTCCAGCGCATCGCCGAACCGGCGCACCACCGCGCCCGCGCCGAGCATCAGCGCGATGCCCATCGACAGGTACGCGACGAAGATGCCGGCGATGTACGCCAGCAGGCGCGAGGTCGCACCGGGTCGCGCCAGCCACCACAGCGCCACCGCGAGCGCGGACGGGTTGATGGAATCGATGACCGCCAGACCAAGCACGGGGATGGCGAGGCTTTCCATGTCTGCGCCCTGCGAGTGAGGTTTGGCGGCAGTCTAGTGATACCGCACGCCACGGTGTCCGTGCCGGAAGTTACTTTCTTTCGACGACCCGCGGCTCCCGGGCCCCAAACGAAAGAAGCGGCCGAAGCCGCTTCTTTCGCAATCGTGGATGACGAACGCCGTTTACAGCGCCTTCGCCGCCTCGACCACCTTCTCCACCGTGAAGCCGAAGTACGGGAACAGCTTCTCCGCCGGCGCCGAAGCACCGAACTCGTCGATGCCGATCACCGCACCGTCCAGACCCACGTACTTGCGCCAGAAACCGGTGACGCCGGCCTCGATCGCCACGCGCTTGCGGCAGGCGTTGGGCAGCACGGATTCGCGGTAGGCCGCGTCCTGGCGGTCGAATACGTTGGTCGACGGCATCGACACCACACGCACCTTGTCGCCGAGCTGCTTGGCCGCGTCCATCGCCAGGCCGACTTCCGAGCCCGTCGCGATCAGGATGATTTCCGGTGCGCCCACCGAATCCTTCAGCACGTAACCGCCGCGTTCGATGTTGGCGACCTGCTGCGCGTCGCGCGTCTGGTGCGGCAGGTTCTGGCGCGAGAAGACGAGGCAGCTCGGGCCGTCGTGGCGCACGATCGCGGCCTTCCAGCACGCGGCCGATTCCACCGCGTCGCACGGACGCCACAGGTCGTTGTGCGGGATGTAGCGCAGCGAGGCCAGGTGCTCGATCGGCTGGTGCGTCGGGCCGTCCTCGCCCAGGCCGATGGAGTCGTGCGTGTAGACGTGAATCGCATGCGCGCCCATGAGCGCGCTCATGCGCACGGCGTTGCGCGCGTAGTCGCTGAACACCAGGAAGGTCGCATCGAACGGGATGAAGCACTCGTGCAGGCCCAGGCCGTTGCTGATCGCGGTCATCGCGAATTCGCGCACGCCGTAATAGACGTAGTTGGCGTTGGGGTCGTCGGTGGCGACGGACTTGCTGGCCTTCCACAGCGTGAGGTTGGAATGCGCCAGGTCGGCCGAACCGCCGATCAGTTCCGGCAGCAGCGGCGCGAAGGTCTCGATGGCCATCTGCGAGGCCTTGCGCGAGGCGATCGTCTGGCCATCGGCCTGCACCTTGGCGATGTACTCGTCGGCGGCCTTGATGAAGCCGTCCGGCAGCTTGCCGCGCGAACGGCGCGTGAGTTCGGCGGCCGGTTCCGGGAACTGCTTGGCGTAGGCGTCGAACAACTGGTTCCAGGCCTTTTCTTCCGCGGCGTGGTCTCGCTTGCGCCAGCCGTCGTAGATGGCCTGCGGAATCTCGAACTCGCCGTAGTTCCAGCCCAGCGCGGCGCGCGTGGCGGCCGCTTCGTCCTTGCCCAGCGGCGCGCCGTGCGAGGACTCCTTGCCGGCCTTGTTCGGCGAACCGAAACCGATCGTGGTGCGGCAGCAGATCAGCGTGGGCTTGTCGGTGGACTTCAGCGCCTGCTCGATGGCGGCCTTGATCTTCTCGCCGTCATGACCGTCGACGCCGCGGATCACGTTCCAGCCGTAGGCTTCGAAACGCTTGGGCGTGTCGTCGGTGAACCAGCCGTCGGTGTTGCCGTCGATGGAGATGTGGTTGTCGTCCCAGAAGGCGACCAGCTTGTGCAGGCCCCAGGTGCCGGCCAGCGACGCGGCTTCGTGCGAGATGCCTTCCATCAGGCAGCCATCGCCCATGAACACCCACGTGCGGCTGTCGACGACCGGGAAGCCTTCACGGTTGAAGCGCTGCGCGAGCAGCTTCTCCGCCAGCGCCATTCCGACCGAATTGGCGAAGCCCTGGCCGAGCGGACCGGTGGTGGTCTCGATGCCGGGCGTCATGAAGTTTTCCGGATGGCCCGGCGTCTTGGAATGCAGCTGGCGGAAGTTCTTCAGCTCGTCGATCGACAGGTCGTAACCCGACAGGTGCAGCAGCGCGTACTGCAGCATCGAGCCGTGGCCGTTGGACAGCACGAAGTGGTCGCGATTGAACCAGTCCGGATTGGCCGGGTTGTGGCGCAGGTAGTCGTTCCAGAGCACTTCGGCAATGTCCGCCATGCCCATCGGCATGCCCGGATGACCGGAGTTGGCGGCCTGCACCGCGTCGATGGCGAGGAATCGGATGGCGTTGGCGAGGTCGCGGCGGCTGGGCGTCGTCATGGGCGTCGGGCGGTCTTCGGCTGCGGGGAGGTGGCCGCGCGGTGGCCCGGGCATGCGCCGGGCCGGGCGGCCGCCCATTCTCCCACCCCTCAGCCTGGATGTCGCCCCGTGGCTGCGCCGGACAAGCCGGAGGCGGCGATCAGGCCTCGGTGGCGGGCGGCAACTCGGACGGTGCGTCGGCTTCGCCCTTCGACACGACGGTCGCCAGCATCAGGTCGCCGGTCACGTTGAGCGTGGTGCGGCACATGTCGAGGAAGCGGTCCACGCCCAGGATCAGGCCGATGCCCTCCGGCGGAACGCCCACCATGCCGCAGATCAGCGCGACCACCGGCAGCGAGCCCGCCGGCACGCCGGCCGTGCCGATGCCGCCGAGGATGCACACGAACATCACCGTGAACTGCTGCGCCAGGGTCAGTTCCACGCCGAAGAACTGCGCCAGGAACAGCACCGTCACGCCTTCGAACAGCGCCGTGCCGTTCTGGTTCGCGGTGGCGCCCACCGTCAGCACGAAGCGCGAGACGCGGTTGGGCAGGTGCAGCTTCTCGTCGGCCACGCGCAGCGACGTCGGCAGCGTCGCGTTCGACGATGCCGTGGAGAACGCCATCACCATCGCTTCCTGGATGCCCTTGAAGAAGGCAATGGGCGAGTAGCCGCCGGCGAACTTCAGCACCAGCGAATAGACCACGAACTGGTGCAGCGCCAGCGCCAGCACGACCACGCCGACGTACGCGCCCAGGCTGCGCAGCAGCTCCCAGCCGAACAGCGCCGCCAGGTTGAACATGAAGCAGAACACCGCATACGGCGCGAGGCGGATCACCAGGCCGATCAGCGTCATCGACACCTGGAAGAGCCCTTCGATGCCGCGCTGCAGGGTTTCGGTCGCCTTGGTGCGCGTGAGCACCAGGCCGATGCCGAGCATCAGCGCGAAGAACATCACCGCCAGGATGGTGTTGTCGGCGGCGGCCTTCACCACATTGTCGGGGACGATCGAGATCAGCATGTCCAGCCCCTTGGGCTGGTTGCCGGCACTGCCGACGATGGCGCTGGCGCGTTCGGCACCTTCGTTGAGCAACAGCTGCGCGCGCGCCGGGTCGATGCCCGCGCCCGGCTGCAGCCAGTTCACCAGCAGCAGCCCGAGCAGGACCGCGATGCCCGACACGACGATCGTATAGGCCAGCGTCCGCCAGCCGATGCGTCCGAGCGAACGCACATCGCCCATCTCCGCCACGCCCATGACGAGCGCCGAGAACAGCAGCGGGATGACGAGCATGAAGATCAGACGCAGGAACAGCGTGCCGGCCGGCTGCGTGACGTAGGTCGTGAGCCACTCCACCCAGCCGGCGTGGGCGCCGGAGGTGTAATGCGCGACGAGGCCCAGCACCAGGCCCGTGGCGAAGCCGATCGCCATCTTCCAGTGCAGCGGCATCTTGGACTTGCCGGCGCCGGTCTTCGTATCGGTCATTCGCGGGTTCCCCAGGGCGTGATGCGGAAAAACCCGGCGAGCTTAGCAAAAAGCCCTTTCCGGGCCGTGTGCCGTGGACGGCCGGATCAGCCTCGCCCGCGTTCAGGCGGATACAACGGCGCCAGCGGGGAGGGCTCGGTCGCGGCCTGCGCATGCCACTTCGGCCCCTGCGCGAACGCTTGGCGCAGATGTTCGCGCGCGGTCACCGCGCTGCCGCCGCCCCAGCGCGCGTGCTGCAGGACATCGAGGGCTTCGCGCTGGCGCGGATCGGCCAGGCGTGCGCGCACGGTGTCGAGGTCGCGCGCCGGTGGGCGCGCGAGCGCGCACAACGCGTCGGCCACGTCGCCCAGGTCGCCGCGGTCGATCAGGCGCTTGAGGTCGATGTGCTGGCCCGGCGACGGAGGTTCGTCGGCACGCGGCACCGCCGCGACCTTCGCCGCATCGCTGCGATGCAGGCCCCACACCAGCGTGAACAGCCACAACGCCGCGAACAGCAGTGCGGCGAGCACCCAGATGCGATTGGCGCCGCCCAGGTCCGCGAACGACGACACCGGCGCGCGAGCGGCGATGTCGACGCCGGACGACGGTGCGGCGTTCGGCGCGGGCGTGCCGTTCGTCGATGCCGTCGACGTACCGGGCAACACGGTCCATGACAGCGGCGGCAGCGCCGTGGTCTGCGCGCTGCCGTCGCGCACGTTCCACCAGCGCATCTGCATGCCGGCCAGTTGCACGTTGCCTTCGCGGGCGGGCACGAGCGAGAAACGGCGCGTGAGCTTCACGCGCGGACGTCCATCGACGAAACGCTCGTCGGCCTGCACGGGCTCGGCGAACACCTGCACGCCGTCGATCGGCGGCAGCTGGAGTTCGGGCATCTGCGCCGCCATCGCGCCATCGGCGAGCGCTTCGACGGTGACCGTGGCCGCGCTGCCCACGCGCAGTTCCTGCGGATTGGACTGGTAACGCAGCGTGAGGTTCTGCAACGGCAGCCACGGCTGCGGTGCGTTGGCCGGCGCCGCTTGCACGTCGAGCTTGCGCGGCGTGCCCTGCGCTTCCAGTGCGCCGCCACGGCCGCCGAGCAGATCGTCGAAGAAGCCGCCCGCGCCGCGTCCTTCGAAACGCGCGGGCGGAATCGTCAGCACGCCGCTGCGCTCGGGCACCAGCAGGAAGCGGCGTTCGACGATGTGGTAACGGCGCCCGCCGATGTCGCGCTGGTACTGCGCATCGTCGCCGACGCGCTGCAGCGAGGCGCCTTCCGGCGCGTCCTGATCGAGCTGCCCGGAGATCAGCGGCGTCGCCGAATACAGCCGCACCACCCAGCCCACCGATTGCTGCACGTAGGGATCGGGATCGTCCGCTTCGCTTTCGATGAACACGTCCTCCGTGCGCGTGGCCGACGGTGCGGCGGCAGGCGCGACGGTGATCGGGATCGGCTGCGTGCGCAGGCTGCCGACGTTGAGCGCGGGGATCGTGATCACGCCATCGCGGCGCGGACGCAGCGCTACCGCGTACAGCGTGCGGATCGTGCTGCGGCCGTTGTTCATCAGGAATTCGCGACGGCTCGTGCGACCGCTGACGAAGAAATCGGTGAGCAGCGGCGCGTAGTCGGGTTCACTTGCGGTGGTCGCCGCGGTGCTCTCGATGTTGAGCGTGACCGTTTCGCCCATCGCGATGCGATCGCGGTCCAGCCACGCGCGCACCTGCGCGGAGGCGTCCAGACTGATCATCGCCAGCAATATCAGCAGTGCGACGCGTGGGAGCAGACGTGCAATGGCGCGGCGCGCGGTGTCGGGAATCGCGGTGTTCATTCGTTGCCCTCGCCCGTGGAACGGCGACGTTCGTGCTCGATGCGGAACTTCTCGCGCAGCAGGCCGCCCGGGTCGTCCGGCACGCGGCGCAGCCAGGCTTCGTTCGCCAGGCGCTGCTCGCGTTGCTGCGGTGTCTCGTTGCGTACTTCGCCGGGCTCGCGCGGTTGGCCGGTGGCGCCGCGCTGCTGCTCCAGTGCACGCTGCATGCGTTCGCGCTGGGCGGCGTCGGCCTGGCGTTGTGCGTCGGCGTCGGCCGGCGCGCCTTCGGGATTCGGCTCGGGCGGTTGCTGGCCGCTCTGCGGATTGGGCTGTTGCGCCTGTTTCTGCTGCGGCTCTTGCGGCTGCTGTTGCTGGTCGGACGGGCTCTGTCCGGACTTGGGCTGATTGTCCTTGGACTGCGAAGATTTATCGCCCGCGCCGCCGGACGGTGGCTTCTTCTTCATCGCCGCTTGCACCGCGCGCTTGTTGGCGAGTGCATCGGGCATGCCCGGCTGGCGCTTGAGCGCTTCATCGTAGGCCGCGATCGCCTGCGGAAGCTGGCCCGACTTCGCCAGCGCGTTGCCGCGGTTGTAGTGCGCGTCGGCGCTGTCGGCGCGCTGGTATTCCTGTGCCGCCGTCGCAAAGTCGCCGCGACGGTAGGCGGCATTGCCTTCGTCGACGCGTGCGTGTTCCACCTGGTCGGCACGCCACCACCAGTCGGCGGCCTTTGCCGGCGTCCACAAAACGCACATCGCGATGACGGCCAGAGCAGCACGACGTCGGAATGCGAGCAGCGCCAGCAGCATCAACGGCGGCAGCAGCCAATAGCCTTCGTCCCGCCATGCGTTGCCACGCGCGCCGTCAACGCGGGTCGCGTCGTCGACGGTGCCGGGATCGAGCACGCCCAGCGCGCGCAGGTCGCCATCGTCCGCGGCGATGTCCGCGTAGCGCCCCCCGCCGGCGGAGGCAAGCCCGCGCAGCGAGCCGCCATCGAGGCGCGCCGTCGCAAACGTGCCGTCGCCGCGACGGAACGGCGCACCCGCCTGGCTGCCAAGACCGAGCACGTCCACGCGATACCCCTGTCGTGCCGCGCTCGCGGCCGCGTTGTCTGCGGCATCGTCGGCGTGGTCGCTCATCACCAGGATGCGGCCGCGATCGAAACCTGACTGCTTCAGCAACTGCGCCGACCACGCGATCGCCCGATCCACGCGCTGGCCGTCGACGGGCATCACTTCCGGCGACAGCGCGTCGAGGAACAAGGCGACGTTGGCCGCGTCTTCCGTGAGAGGCGCGACGGTGAAGGCGTCGTCGGCGAATGCGACCAGCGCGACCTGCCCACCCTCGCGTTCGCGCAGCAGCGTGGAGAGCTTGGCGCGCGCCTGCGCGAGGCGTGACGGCGGCAGGTCGGCCGCAAGCGCGGCGCTGGAGAGATCGACCGCGACCACCAACGGCGTGCGGCTTTGCCAGAGCGGCTGCGGGGTCTGGCGCCAGCTCGGCCCCGCAAGCGCCAGCACCGCCAGCACGTACGCAACCATCGCAATCGACACGCCCCAGCGCACACGCGCATTGCCGCGCTCGACCAGCAGGTGCGGCAGCAGGTGCGCATCGACGTTCTCGCGCCACACGCTGCTGCGACGACGACGCACCCGCCACAACCCGACCAGCACCGGCAGCGCAAGCAATGCCCACAGCCACTGCGGGCGAAGCAGGTGCAGTGACGCGAGCGAGAAGTCGGCCAGCGCGTTCATGCCTTCCTCCGCGACGGCCAGGCGAACGCCAGCAACGCGAAGGCGAATGCGGCGCCGAGCGGCCACGGATAGCGCTCGATGCGCGGACGCACCGCCTGCCCCGGGCGCTCGATCGGTTCGAGCCGGTCGATTTCCGCGTAAATACCGGCCAGTTGCGAGGTGTCGCGGGCGCGGAAGAAGTGGCCGCCGGTGCTGCGCGCGATCTCGCGCAGCGTGGCTTCGTCGATCTCGTCGCCGCCGCCCGGCATCGGCACGGGCAGGCCGAACAGCGACATCGTGCCTTCGCCGCCGAAGGCGATGGTGTGGATGCGCACGCCCTCGGCCTTCGCGATCTCGGCCGCCTTCTTCGGTTCGAGCAGGCCCGCGGTGTTGACGCCGTCGGTGAGCAGCACCAGCACGCGCTGCTCCGCCGGCTGCCCGCGCAGGCGCTTGACCGCCAGCGCGATGGTGTCGCCGATGGCGGTCTCCTGCCCGGCCAGGCCGATCACGCTGTCTTCCAGCTGCTGGCGCACCGAGGCCAGGTCGAGCGTGAGCGGCGTGAGCGCGTACGCGCGGCGCCCGAATACGATCAATCCGACGCGATCGCCGCGTCGGCGATCGAGGAAATCCGCGAGCACCGCCTTCGCGGCGGTGAGGCGATCGACGGTGCGTCCGCCCAGTTCCATGTCGGGTTCGCGCATGCTGCCGGACAGGTCGAGCGCGAGCATCAGGTCGCGGCCCACTTGCGGCGGCTGCACCGCGTCCCCCAGTTGCTGCGGTCTTGCGGCGGCGATGCAGAGCAGTATCCAGCCCAACCAGACGAGCCAACCCGCGCGCGAACCGAACGCGGTGCGACCGCCTGCATGCGCGACGCGATCGAGGCGATCGCCGAACGGCACGCGCAGCGCGGCCGATGACGGCTGCTTCGCCGCAGGCAGCAGCCAGCGCGCGAACAACGGCAGCGGCAGCGCCAGCAGCATCCACGGCCACGCGAAGGCGTCGTGCAACTCGAGGAACGGAGCCAGGAACGCGTCCATCAGGTCGCGTCCATCCATTGAAGGAAGCGCTCGCGCGCCAGCGCACGCAGTGCGTCGACCTCGGCAGGGTCGACATCGCGCCGGAAGCCGCCATCGAGCAGCAGCCGTCCCGGCCCCTGCGAGAAATCCGTGCGCATCGGCGCCTTGCGCGGGCGCTTCGTGGCGGCGTCCAGATGCAGCAGCCAGGCCTCGCCCTGCAAGGTGTCCGCCGCTGCGTCGCGACGACGTGCTGCGCGGCGCAGCAGCTCGGAGATGGCCGCGACCTGCTGCGGCGGTGTCGGCGCCGCTTCGACCTGGTGGTCGAACAAGCGCACGATCGCCACGCGCCGTCGGCGAGCGCGTGCGCGCCACCACGCAAGCAACACGATGGCCGCGATCGCCACGCCCGCCAGCACCCACCACCCCGGTGCCGGCGGCCACCACGACGGCGTCGCGGTGGCATGGATGTCGCGCAGCACGAGTCCGCCGGCCGCCATCACGCCACCAACGGCGGGTTGCGGCCGAGCAGCGGCAGCCACGCCCCGCTTTCGGCTTCGGTGGACAAGGCCTGCACGCGCACGCCGCGCGCAGGCAGTTGCGCGAGCGCGGCGTCGAGCGGCCGCACGAATTCGTTGCGCCAGGCTTGGCGTTGTGCGGCGACGGACAAGTCGACGTCGACGCGGTGCGATTCGTCCTCGAACGGCAGCGATGCCTTCGGCGGTGCGGTTTCCAGCGGATCGGTGAGCAGCAGCACGATCACCTCGTGGTGATGCGCCAGCGCCGGCCAACGTTGTGCGGGCAGTGCCGCCACGCTCTGCGGATCGGCCAGCACGACCAGGCGCGAACCGGGTCGCAGCAGGCGCTGTGCATGATCGAGCGCGACGCCGAGCCCGGCATCATCGTCCGGCGCATGCGCGTACCAGCGCGTCAGCGCATCGAGCACGCGCAATGCACCGCGCGGTCCGGCGGCCGGTGCGATCGGCGCTTCGCGGCGGCTGCCGCGCAATGCGGCGATGCGATCGCCATCGCGCACCGCCGCCCACGCGGCCACCGCGCCCGCGCGCGCCGCCTGCACCGACTTGAAGCGCACGCGAGTGCCGAAGTACAGCGTCGGCGCGGTGTCGGCGACGATCAGGCTCAGGCGTTCGCGTTCGGCCTGGAACAGCTTGGTGTGCGCGCGACCGGTGCGTGCAGTGAGGCGCCAGTCGATGTGGCGTGCGTCGTCGCCGGCGACGTACTCGCGCGATTCGGCGTACTCCATGCCGCGCCCGCGCAGCGGCGAGAGCGCGTGCCCGCTGACGCCGAAGCGGCCGCGCATGGCGGGACGACGTCCCGCGACAGCCTGCCGCAAGGCGACCAGCTCCGGCAGCGTCGGCACGACGCCGTTGCCGGGTCCTTCGTCGCGAGGATGCGTTTCGTCAGCCATGGATCGAAAGAGAAAGCGTGCAGGTGGATGCGGTATCGCGGGCCGGAAATGGAATGCGAACGGATGCACGCATCGCGGTGTGTCGCCGATCGAAGTGCGTCGCGCTGTTCGTGTTCATCCGCGTGCCGTTCCCGCTGCTGGTTCTGTTGACCCGTCCGGTCGCGCCGCTTACGGCAGCGGCACGCGCTGCAGCAACTCGGCCACCAGGCGTTCGCCGTCCCAGCCTTCGGCGGTGGCTTCGTAGCTGGGCAGGATGCGATGGCGCAGCACGTCCGGCGCGACGGCGCGCACGTCGTCCGGCGTGACGAAATCGCGCCCGGCCAGCCACGCATGCGCACGCGCGCAACGCTCCAGCGCGATCGAACCGCGCGGGCTTGCGCCCCACGCGATGCGACGTGCCAGCGCTTCGTCGTAGCGCGCGGCATCGCGCGAGGCCAGGACGAGTTCGACCAGATAGCGCTCCACGACCGGCGCCAGGTGCAGGTCGAGCACGGCATTGCGCGCGGCGAATACGTTCTCCATCGACATGCGTTCGATGGCGGGCGCGACGTGCTGCGTCGCCTGGCGCGCGCGGTCGCGGGCGAGGCGGAGGATTTCGGTCTCGGCCGCCGCCTGCGGGTAGCCGATGCGCACGTACATCAGGAAGCGGTCGAGCTGCGCCTCCGGCAGCGGGAACGTGCCTTCCTGCTCGATCGGGTTCTGCGTGGCCATGACCAGGAACAGCGGCGGCAGCGCGTAGGTCGCGCGGCCGACGGTGACCTGCCGCTCGCCCATCGCTTCCAGCAGCGCGGACTGGACCTTGGCGGGCGCGCGGTTGATCTCGTCGGCCAGGAGGATGGGGTGGAAGATCGGGCCGGCCTGAAACTCGAAGCGGCCTTCCTGCGGGCGCCACACTTCGGTGCCGGTGAGGTCGGCGGGCAGCAGGTCGGGGGTGAACTGGACGCGAGCGAAGTCGGCCTCCAGGCGCGCGGCCAGGGCGCGGATCGCGCTGGTCTTGGCCAGGCCCGGGGCGCCTTCCACCAGCAGGTGGCCGTCGGCCAGCAGGGCGATGAGCAACCGGTTGATGAGGGCCGCCTGGCCGACGATCTCGGCCGATAGCGCCTCGCGCAGGGCGCGGAAGGCGTCGTGCAGGCGGGGCAGATCGTCGCTACGGCGGTCCATGGCGGTCTCGGTGGGGGATCGGGGCCAGTTTGACCGAAGTCGGCGGTGGAGGTTCACGGCCCGGGCAGTCCATTCAGCCACGAAAAGCGAAAGGGCCCCGGAGGGGCCCTTGGGGTACTGCTTGCGCCCGTGTCATGGGGCAGGTCGCGCCAGTGTCGTTGTCGGTGCCGGTACCGCGCGGCACCGGCTTCGACAACCTCGTGGCTGCCATCCATGGCGAAGCGTTACGGGCTTCGGATCGCCCGGCCCGACCCTCCGTGGTCGGTCGTTCGGCAGGCCACGCGGCAGTGCCGCGTTAGCACCGGCTTCGACAACCTCGTGGCTGCCATCCATGGCGAAGCGTTGCGGGCTTCGGATCGCCCGGCCCGACCCTCCGTGGTCGGTCGTTCGGCAGGCCACGCGGCAGTGCCGCGTTAGCACCGGCTTCGACAACCTCGTGGCTGCCATCCATGGCGAAGCGTTGCGGGCTTCGGATCGCCCCGCCCGACCCTCCGTGGTCGGTCGTTCGGCAGGCCACGCGGCAGTGCCGCGTTAGCGGCCTGCCTCACCCCCGCTGTTCGACCTTCATCACCTTCGGGGTGACCATGATCAGCAGTTCAGCCTTGTCCTTGCTGCGACCCTTCTTCTTGAACAAAGTGCCCAGGAAGGGGATGTCGCCCAGGAACGGCACCTTCGAGATGTCGCTGCGATCACGGAACTCGTACACGCCGCCGATGACCACGGTCTGCCCGTCCTCGACCAGCACGGCGGTGTTGACCTCGCGCTTGGCGATGGTCGGCACCTGGCCGATGGAGGTGTCGACGAACCCTTCGACCTCGTCCTTCTTGACGTTCATGTTCAGGAACACGCGGCCGTCGTGGGTGATGGTCGGGGTGACCTTCAGCTCCAGCAGCACGTCCTTGAACTGCACGTTCGGGATCGGAATCGTGGTGCTGCCCTGCGACGGCGAGATCGTCACGTAGCCCACTTCCTGGCCCTGGCGGATCACAGCCTCGCGCTGGTTGCTGGTGACGATGCGCGGGTTGGAGATCACTTCGCCGCGGCCTTCTTCCTGCATCGCCGACAGCTCGACGTCCAGCGCGTAGCCGGCGTTGAGGATCTGCAGCGCCACCGAACCGGCCGGGTTCAGCACGCCCAGGTTGCTCATCGGCCCCTTGAACAGCGTCGGGATGTCACCCGATTGGCTGGCCTCGGCGAGCGAGCCACGCGTGGCGTCGTTGTTCTCGATGGTGTCGTTGAAGAAGTACTTGCCGTCCTTCGTGCCGGCGATGCCGAAGCGCGCACCGAGCTCGCGGGCGAAGGTGTCCTGCGCGATGACGACGCGGCCTTCGATCAGCACCTGGTCGACCGGGCGGTCGATCACGTGGATCAGCTGCTTCATCTCCGCGACCTTCTTCGGGATGTCGCTGATCATCAGCGTGTTGGTGCGTTCGTCGGCGACCAGGCGACCACGCGGCGAGAGGAAGCCGCTGTCGGTGCTGCTCGAACCGCTGTTCTGGCCGCCGCCGGTGTTGCCGCCGATGCCCTTGGCCTCGGTCAGCGCCTTATAGATCTGCGCGGCGTTGTGGTAGTTGATCTGGATGTACTCGGTGGACAGGTCGACGCGGTTGTCCAGCGCGATGCGCGCGTCTTCCTTGTCCTGCTCGTACTTGGCAATCTCGGCCTGCGGGGCGACCCACACGACGTTGCCGCTGCGGCGCTTGTCCAGGCCCTTGGCCTGCAGGACGATGTCCAGCGCCTGGTCCCACGGCACATTGGTCAGGCGCAGCGTGACGTTGCCGCTGACGGTGTCGGCGGCGACCACGTTCAGGCCCGATTCCTCGGCGATCAGCTGCAGGACGGTGCGCACCGGCACGTCCTGGAAGTTGAACGTCACCGGGCGGCCGGCGTAGTTGCGCACGCCGCCTGCGGCGGCGGTCGTCTTGCCGGTGGTCGACTGGCCGACGGCGCGGCCGTTGGCGGCGCCGGTGCGCGGCACGATCTCGACGATGTATTCGCGACCGGTCTGGTACGCCATCGACTCGAAGTTGCCGCTCATGTCGAGCACGAGCTGCGTCCCCGCGCCGGAGTTGCGCGCGTCGATGCGCTGCACCGGCGTGGCAAAGTCGACCACGTTGAGCGGCTTGCGCAGCGAGTCGGGCAACTTGGCGTTGCCGACGTTGACGACGACGCTCTGGCCCTGATTGCGCAGGTCCGGAGAGGCGCCGTCGCCGCTGAACTTCACGACCAGGCGGCCGGAGCCGTCACTGCCGCGCTTGAAGTCGATGTTGGACACCTCGACGGTGCCCGGCAGCTGCTTGGCCGGGTCCAGGCTTGCCGGCGGCGCGACGACCGCCGGAGCGGCGGCCGGTGCGGGCGTGGCGGCGTGGACGGCGCTGACGGCGGCGATGGCGCCGATCAGCAGGCCGATCGACCCACTGCGCAGCAGGGGGCGACGGTCAGCGCGTGCGCTTAGGCTACCCGGTTCAAAAACGGTCATCGTGCATTCCCCCAGAATCTTATTGATCTTCCAACGCGACCGTGGCCGGACGCTCCAACCATCCACCCGCGCCATCCGGTACCAGTTCCACCAGCTCGATGCGGTCTTCGAACACGCCGGTCACGCGACCGTCGCTTTGCCCCAGATAATTCCCCGCGGTCACGCGGTAGGTCACCTTGTCCGGTGCCATCACCAGCGCGATCACGCCATTCCCCTTGCCCAGCGTGCCGACCATGTCGAGGCTGTCGAGCGGAAACTGCTCCAGCGTCTGCTTGCGGCGACCGGCGTCCGGACGCGGACCGTTGCCGCCGCCGTCGTCGGTGAAGGCCGTGCTGAACGGATCACGCAGCGCGTAGGCGTTGTATTCGAACGTCTCGAACTGCTGCATTACCGGCAGCGGATCCAGCGGCGGCGCAGGACGCGCCTTGACCTCGGCGATCCACTTTTCCAGGTTGGGCGCCTCGCCCGGCGTGCTGGTGATGCCGCGCGAGCACGCGGCCAGACCGAGCGCCAGCGCGATCGCCGTCATGGCGCGCACAGGCGATGCGCCTTCACGGTTAAGGATTGCGCGCATCTCAGGCCCCTCCCTTCTTGCCGTCCGAGGCAGCCGCGGCCTCTTCCTGCTTCTGGACTTCTTCCTCGTCGAGGTAGCGGTAGGTCTTCACCGTGCCGGCCAGCTCGAGCGGGCTGTTGGGCGTGATCGCCTCGCCTTCCTTGCCGCGCGGCTTCAGCGAGATGTCGTGCATGGTCATGATGACCACGCGCGGCAGCGATGCTACGCCGCTGACGAAACCGCCGAACTGGTGGTAGCTGCCGATCATGCGCAGCGCGATCGGCTTCTCGGCGTAGAACTCCTTGGGTTCTTCGGCGCCGGGCTGGAACAGTTCGTTGGTGATGCCGGTGGCCAGCGCCGTCTGCGAGATGTCGACGATCAGGTCGGGCATTTCGGTCTTGCTGGGCAGCTGGCGCAGCATCTGCTGGAGCTGCTGTTCCATCTGGGCCAGCTGCTGGCGCAGCGGTTCCAGGTTGGCGGCCTTGCCCTGTTCCTTCTCGTACTCGGCGCGCAGCGTGGTTTCCTGCGCTTCGAGCCCTTCCAGTTCGCTGCGCTTGTCGCTGACGAACAGGTACCAGGCCAGGCCCACGATCACCACGACGATCACCGCGCACAGGCCGATCTTGGCCTGCTGCGGCCAGCCGCCGATGTTGTTGAAGTCCAGCTCGTTGAGCTTGATCGATTTCTTCTTGCTCATGACGCCGCTCCCTTGGCCGGCGTGGCATTCGGCGCCGGAGGCGCAGTGGCGGGCGTTGCGGCCGGGGTCGCGGCCGGCGCCGGCGCCGGCGCGGCAGCGCCGGACGGCGTGACGGGCGTGGTCACCGGCGTGCCGGCAGCCGGTGCGGCACTTGCGGTGGCGGCTTCGCCCGACTGGGCGATCTGCGCTGCCGGTGCGGCCGGCGCGTCAGGCACGCCGTCGCCGTCCTCGTCCTTCGGTGCGTTCGGATTGGCCAGCTTGACCTGCAACTTGAACTGGTACGGCAGGCCCTTGTCGCCCCCCTTGGCTTCGATGATCGACAGGTCCGGATTGGTCATCCAGCCCGAGCCTTCGAGGTTGCGCATGTAGGTACTGACGCGGGCGTTGGACTGCGCGCGGCCTTCCAGCGTGAGCGTCTCGTTGTCCTGCTTGATCGAGGTCAGCACCGCGCCGTCGGGGATCGTGCGCACCAGCGAATCGAACAGGTGCACCATCTGCGAGCGGTTCGCCTGCAGCTTCTCGATCACTTCCTTGCGCGCCAGCAGCTTGGCCTTCTTCTCTTCGAGCTGCTTGATCTCCTCGTTCTTCTTCTTGACCTCGGCGATCTGGTCCTGGAGGAACGTGTTGCGCTCGTTCTGGCCGTCGATCTGGCCGTTGTAGTAGCTGACGATGATGAACGACAGCAGGAGCGCGCCGATGGCCGCCGCGCCGAGCATCAGCCCGGTTTCCTTCTGCCGCTGCTTGCGGCGCTCTTCGCGCCACGGGAGGAGGTTGATGCGTGCCATCAGTCGAAGCTCCTCAGGGCGAGACCGCAGGCGATCATCAGCGCCGGTGCGTCCTGGGCCAAAGCATGTGCCTGCACGCGCGGCCCGAGGGTCATGTGGGCGAGCGGGTTGGCGATGGTGGTCGGCACGCCGAGCTGCTCCTCGACCATCTCGGCGATGCCGGCGATGGAGGCGCAACCGCCGGCCAGCACGATCTGGTCGACGCGGTTGAACTCGCTGCCGGCGTAGAAGAACTGCAGCAGGCGGCTGATCTGCTGGACCATCGCCTCCTTGAAGGGCTCCAGGACTTCGGCTTCGTAGCTCTCCGGCAGTCCGCCCTGACGCTTGGCCAGACCGGCTTCCTCGTAGCTCAGGCCGTAGCGGCGCATGACTTCGTCGGTGAGCTGCTTGCCACCGAACACCTGCTCGCGGGCGTACAGGCTGCGGCCGTTGCGAAGCACGTTGAGCGTGGTCATCGTCGCGCCGGAATCGACCAGGGCGACCAGGCCATCGCGCGGACCGCCGAGCTGGTCGGCGACCAGCGCGAAGGCGTTCTCCAGCGCGAAGGCTTCAACGTCCATCACCTTCGGGGTGAGGCCGCCGATCTCCAGCGCCGAGGCGCGCACTTCCACGTTCTCCGAACGTGAGGCGGCGAGCAGGACCTGCAGCATGTCCGGGCTGCCGGGCATCGGGCCCAGCACCTCGAAATCGTGATTGACTTCCTCGATGGGGTACGGGACGTAGTTCACCGCCTCCAGCTCGACCTGCGACTCCAGGTCGTCGTCATCCAGGTCGCCCGGCATCGGGATGACCTTGGTGATGACCGACGAGCCGGCCACGGCGGCGGCGGCGTGCTTGGCCCGCGTGCCCGACCGCGCAACGGCGCGCCGGATCGCCTCGCCCACGGCCTCGACCTCGACGATGCTCTTCTCGACGACGGCGTTCGGCGGCAGCGGTTCGACCGCGTAATGCTCGACGCGGTAGCGGTTGCCGGCCCGGGAGAGCTGCAACAGCTTTACGGCAGTCGAACTGATGTCCACGCCGACGACTGCCGGCTGGCTTTTTGTGACGATCCCCACGATATTCTCCCCTTGTCACAGGCGCTTACATGCGCTTCGTGTGACCCCGCTTTAAATAACCAAGTTTGCACAGGCTGGCAACCTTTTCATTCGGAATTGCCTTACTGCGTCACTTTCCAACCTGCCGCGGCGCCCCTCGGGTGGGTCGATCCGTCCCCCGGATCCCCGGTGTGCCACCGCTAAAATTCCCTATCCCCGGCTCCTCTATACTCCACGCCCACTACACCCGCAATCGGAATCTGCTTGATGCCCCGTTTACGCCGCCTGCTGCGCTGGGCGCTGTTCGCGCTGGCCGGCCTGGCCCTGCTTGGCGCCATTGCGCTGGGCACTTTGTACTACCTGGTCGCCCCCAAGCTGCCTGACGTGGAGACCCTTCGCGCGGTCGAAATGCAGGAGCCGATGTACGTCTACGCCAAGGACGGTCGCCTGATGGCGCTGTTCGGCGAGACCCGCCGCTACCCCGTTTCCATCCAGGACGTCCCCGAGCGCCTGAAGCAGGCTTTCCTCGCCATCGAGGACGCGCGCTTCTACAAGCACCACGGCGTGGACTTCAAGGGCGTGGCGCGTGCGGTGTGGCTGATCGCCACCACCGATGCCAAGCGGGTGCCGGGCGGCTCGACGATCACCCAGCAGGTCGCGCGCCAGTTCTTCCTCAGCAACGAATACAGCTACACGCGCAAGCTGGCCGAGATGCTCACGGCGATGCGCATGGAGCGTGAGCTGAGCAAGGACGAGATCTTCGAGCTGTACTTGAACAAGAGCTTCTTCGGCAACCGCGCCTACGGCGTCGGCGCGGCGGCGGAGTTCTATTACGGCAAGAAGCTGGGCGAGCTTTCGCTGGACGAAATGGCCTCGCTTGCCGGCATTCCTAAGTTCCCGTCCAGCGGCAATCCGCTGAGCAATCCCGAACGCGCGAAAGTGCGTCGCGACTACATCCTCGATCGCATGGTGGAGCTGAAGTACATCAGCCCCGACGAAGCGGCGCAGGCCAAGGCCGTGCCGATGCACGCCACGCCGCACGAGCGGCCGGTTGAGGTCTACGCGCCGTACGTGGCGGAGATGGTGCGCCAGGAGATGGTCGCCCGCTTCGGCAACGAAGCGCTGACCAAGGGCTACCACGTCACCACCACCATCGATCCGGTGCTGCAGACCGCGGCCGACAAGGCGGTGCGCGACGGCCTGGCGGTGTACGACCGTCGCCACGGCTGGCACGGCGTCGAACAGCATTTCGACCTCGCCCCGAACGAGGACGCTGCCACCGTGCGCGCGCGCCTGCGCAACGTTCCGGCGCAGGCCGCCCTGCAGCCGGCGATCGTGCTGGGCGTGAGCGGCAGCCAGGTGCAGTTGGTGCTGGCCGACGGCACGCCGGTCGAACTGGGCGGCGATCAGGGTTGGGGCGGCCGCGCGCCGGCCAGCCTGGTCAAGCGCGGCGATCTGGTGCGGGTGAGCCGCATCGAACCGGCCAATCCGCCCAAGCCGGGCGAGGTTCCGCCACCGGCGCGCTACCGCCTGGACCAGGTGCCGCAGGCACAGGCCGCGCTGGTTTCGCTGGAACCGTCCAACGGTGCGCTGCGCGCCCTGTCCGGCGGTTACAGCTACGCCGGCGCCAAGTTCAACCGCGCCACGCAGGCACGCCGCCAGCCGGGCTCGAGCTTCAAGCCGTTCGTCTACGCGGCCTCGTTCGAACGCGGCTTCAACCCGGCTTCGGTGGTGCTGGATGCGCCGGTAGTGTTCAAGGACCGTCGCGGCCACATCTGGCGCCCGCAGAACGACACCGGCAACTTCGCCGGCCCCATGCGCCTGCGCGAGGCGATGGTGCAGTCGCGCAACCTGGTCTCGGTGCGCCTGCTCGACGCCATCGGCGTGGACTACGCGCGCAAGTACATCAGCCACTTCGGTTTCGACGAAGCCGAGCTGCCGCCGAACCTGTCGATGTCGCTGGGCACCGCCTCGCTCACGCCGCTGTCGGTGGCGCGCGGTTTCGCCGCGTTCGCCAATGGCGGCTTCCGCATCACGCCGTGGTTCATCGACGAAGTGAAGGACCGCGAGGGCGCGGTGGTGTTCAAGGAAAAGCCGGCCGTGGCCTGCCCGGAATGCGGCACAGCCGGCGGCGTCAGCCGCGCGGTGCAGAACACCGCCGTGGTCGACGGCTTCAACCTTGGCCCGACCGCATCGGGCACGCCGGAACAGAAGCCGGAAGCACCGAAGGACGAGCCGAAGAAGCCGGCCATCGACACCAGCAACATGGTGCTCGCGCCGCGCGCGATCGACGGCCGCATCGCCTACCAGATCGTCTCGATGCTGCGCGACGTGGTGAAGCGCGGTACGGGCACGCCGGCGAAGGTGCTCGAACGCGACGACATCGGCGGCAAGACCGGTTCGACCAACGACCACCGCGACGCGTGGTTTTCCGGTGTGGGCGGCCCGTACGTCACCACGGTCTGGGTGGGCCGCGACAACTACAAGTCGCTGGGCTACCGCGAATACGGCGGCAAGGCCGCGCTGCCGATCTGGATCGACTACATGCGGGTGGCACTGAAGGACCAGCCGCTGGCGGCGAACGATCCGCCGGAGGGCATGATCAAGGTCTCGGTGTCGGGCAACGGTGCGCTGATCCCGGGGGGCGAAGGTGGCATCGTCGAGTGGGTCAAGGCCGAGGACCTGGACCGCATGCAGACCTATGTCGACTACGGCCCGCAGGAAGCCGCGCCCGCCGAAGAAGCCTTCGACATCTTCTGACGCTTTCGCGCCATCCGCGACACACGAAAACGCCGGGCCCTGCCCGGCGTTTTTCGTATGCCGGGGGCCGGATGGCCGGCGTTCATGCAGCAGGCGCCGCATCCACGTTTCCGACACGCCACGCGGCGTAACGTCCGGGCCCGAAGAAACATGCTAGTTTCGCCGTGCCGGTGATACCGGCCGCGGCGAAATCCCGCCGTCGTGCCAGCCGCGGAGGTTCTCATGCCCCACGACCGACAGCACGCTCATCAGCATGCACTCACGCGTACCCGCGAACGCCGACACCGTCTCGCCAACGAAGCCGCCCGCCTGATGGCCGAAGGTGGCATTCGCGATTACCACCAGGCCAAGCTCAAGGCCGCCGAGCGACTGGGCATCTTCGACGACGCATCGCTGCCGCGTAACCGCGAGATCGAAGACGCGTTGCGCGAGTACCAGCGCCTGTTCCAGCGCGAGAATGTGCCCGCGCTGCGCCACCGGCGCGAGGCCGCGCTGCGCGCGATGGAGTTCTTCCGGCAGTTCCAGCCGCGCCTGGTCGGCACAGTGCTCGATGGCACCGCCGACACGCGAAGCCCGGTCGCGTTGCACCTTTTCAGCGACGACCCGGATGCGGCGCCACGCTATCTCGAACAGCACGGCATTCCGGCCGAGGCGCGCAGCCGCCGCCTGCGGCTGGATCGGGAGCGCGTGGCCGAAGTGCCGGTCTGGGTATTCACCGCCGAGGATCTGGCCTTCGACCTCACCATCCTGCCGCTGGATGGCCTGCGCCAGGCACCGCTGTCGAACACCGACGAGAAGCCGATGAAGCGCGCCAGCGCTGCGCAACTGCGGGAGCTGCTCGCGCAGGAAGAAATCCTGGGCTACGAGGCCGGAAACGACGCGTCGCGCTGAAGGTCAGCGCGACGGTTCGATCGCGCGGGCCCGTCGCGCACGTCGGTCCGTATCGGCGCCGAAGACGTTGAGCTCGATCACCACGAAGGCAACCAGCCACAGCAACGCATCCCAGGTATCGAGCCACGCGGCACGCGGGTCGTCATCGCCGAAGCCCATCACGGCCCAGGTCAGCAGGAATCCGACCAGCGCCAGGTACAGCGCCGCGGCGGCCATGCGGCGCAGCCGGTGCAGGCGCGCGGCGTTGGGCGGCAGGCGGACTTCCAGCTCCAGCAGCGCGACCACGCCGAGCCAGGTCATTTCATTGAAGAAGTCCAGCCACACGCGCTCCAGCGCGTAGCCGGCCACGGCGACGACGACCGCCGCGCTCGCCAGCAGGCGGACGCCGTGCAGCGCCGGCACCCAGCGCGCGGGGAGCCGCCAGCCGCCGGTTTCCCATTCGAACAAGAGCAGCAGGACCAGCCACGCGGCGGTGTCGATCAGCTCGGTGAGGCGGCCGTAGCGTGCGTACAGCGCGACGTCGAGCGCCAGCAGCGCGTAGATCGTCCATTTGAATACGACGAAGCCGCGGCGGGGCCGCGGCTTCGAAGGTGTGTCGGCGCGGACGCCGGCCACGCGTAGACCTCAGCGCTTGCCGAAATCGACGTAGTCGCGCTGCGCCGAACCGGTGTAGATCTGGCGCGGGCGACCGATGCGGTTTTCCGGATCGTTCTGCTGTTCCAGCCAGTGCGAGACCCAGCCGGCGGTGCGGGCGATGGCGAACATCACGGTGAACATCTCCACCGGAATGCCCAGCGCCTTGTAGATGATGCCGGAGTAGAAGTCGACGTTCGGGTAGAGCTTGCGCTGCACGAAGTACTCGTCCTTCAGCGCGGCCTCTTCCAGCTTCATCGCCACTTCGAGCAGCGGGTCGTTGATGCCCAGCTCGCCCAGCACCTTGTGGGTCATCTCGCGGATGATCTTGGCGCGCGGGTCGAAGTTCTTGTAGACGCGGTGGCCGAAGCCCATCAGGCGGAAGCCCGATTCCTTGTCCTTCGCCTTGGCGATGGCGGAATTGACGTTCTCCGGACGGCCGATCTCTTCCAGCATCTTCAGCACGGCTTCGTTGGCACCGCCGTGCGCCGGGCCCCACAGCGCGGCGACGCCGGCGGCGACGCTCACGTACGGGTTGGCGCCGGTGGAACCGACCAGACGCACGGTCGAGGTCGAGGCGTTCTGCTCGTGATCGGCGTGCAGGATGAAGAGCAGGTCCATCGCCTTGGCGGCGACCGGGCTGAGCTCCAGCGGCTCGCTCGGCACTTCCTTCAGCATGTGCAGGAAGCGCGTGGTGTATTCGAGGTTGTTGCGCGGGTAGCGGATCGGCCAGCCGATGGAATAGCGGTAGCAGGCGGCGGCGATCGTCGGCACCTTGGCGATCAGGCGGATCGCGGCCAGACGGCGCTGTTCCGGATCCTCGAGGTCGAGATCGTTGTGGTAGAAGCTCGCCAGCGAACCGAGCATGCCGGTCAGCATCGCCATCGGGTGGGCGTCGTGGCGGAAGCCGTACAGGAAGGTGCGGAAGGCCTCGTGCATCATCGTGTGATGCGTGACCTCGTGCTCGAACGCGGAGAACTCGTCCTTGTTCGGCAGCTCACCGTTCATGAGCAGGTAGGCGACTTCGAGGAAGTTGGACTTCTCGGCCAACTGCTCGATCGGGTAGCCGCGGTACAGCAGCACGCCGGCGTCGCCGTCGATGTAGGTGATCGCCGACTTGCAGCTGGCGGTGGCACCGAAACCGGGGTCGTAGGTGAAGCAGCCGGTTTCCTTGGTCAGCTTGGCGATGTCGATGCACGGCGTGCCGAGCGTCGGATACTGGACCGGAAGGGTGGCGCTCTTGTCGCCGGCGGTCAGGGTGACCTGGTCGAAGCCAGGTTTGGTCGAATCGGACACGAAACACTCCTCATGTCAGCATGCCGGCGGAGCGGGCCGCGGCAGGAGGCGGGGACGGGGTTCGCGGGCAGGGCCGCGAACCGTGAATTATCGCACAACGTCCCCGAGCGCTGACTCGGACTTTGGTGGCAGGCGCCTCGGGCGGCGGGCCGGACCATTCCACGAATGGAACCGCCAGAAACCGAAAAATCTGACCAGGCCGAGCGGGTCCGCGCGAGGACGCCTGGATACGCCAACGGCTGCCTTTCGGCAGCCGTCAGGGACTCTTCCGGGCAGGTATTACTCCGCGTCGCCGACATGCGCCCAGGCATGCCAACTTTCGCGAAAACACCGGAAACGCCAACGGCCGCCTTTCGGCAGCCGTCGGGGATCGCTTAGCGGCGCGAATCGCGTGATGCGATTGCGACGCGGCAGAAATCGGGAAGGACCGCGCCTGAGCGCGGACCGAACCTTACTTCTGCGCGTAGCGCTTGCGGAACTTGTCGACGCGACCGCTGGTGTCGACGATCTTGTGCTTGCCCGTGTAGAACGGATGCGAAGCAGAGCTGATATCGACCTTGATCAGCGGGTACTCGTTACCGTCTTCCCACTTGATCGTCTCCTTGCTGCCAAGGGTCGAACGCGTCAGGAACTGGAAGTCGGTGGTGACGTCCTGGAAAATGACGTCGCGGTAGTCGGGATGGATGCCGGCCTTCATGGCACTCACCAAAGGATTCGGGGAAAGCGCGGAAGTATAGCGACGGTCCCCGCCTCGCGCAAGCTCTCCGCTCACCGAGCGGCCAATGCCGCGCGGATCAGTCCGTCCAGTCGGTCCTGGTCGTAGCGCATGAGGATCCTGAACCGGTCCGCCTGGCCGCTCTGCCGGTTCCAGTCGACCACGGTCATGCCACGCGCGTGGCCATGGCCGAGCTCCACGACCACCGGCCGATGCACGTCCTGCGTCACACCGTCGGGTTCCAGCGCGAAGGCCATCGCCAGTGCATCGGCGGAGTGCCAGTACTCGCCACGGCGATCGGCCGACCACTCGCGGGTCTTCTTCGAAATGCGTTCGTAGAAGCGCGCGCGCGGCGAATCCGCGGCCAGCCATTCCAGCACGCTGTCGTGCAGCAGGCCGTGCGCGATGGTGCCTTCCCAGTCGGCCAGATCGATCTGCGGGAACCCCTCGAACACGATGTGCGCCGCTTCCGGATCGAAGAACACGTTGAACTCCGCCGCCGGCGTGATGTTGCCGTGGCCCGTCACCGCACCGGCCATCACGACCAGCCGGGCGACACGCTCGGGCAACGTCGGATCCAGCTTCAGCGCGAGCGCGACGTTGGTCAGCGGCCCCAGTGCAACCAGCAGCAGCCTACCGGCGTGCTCGTGCGACAGGCGCAGGATCGCCTGCGCGGCGTGTTCGGCTTGCGCGGTGCGTTGCGCCGGCTCGTAACCGACATCGCCGAAACCGTCCTGCCCGTGCACGTAGCCGGCATCCGGCGCGGGGTGCAGCAGCGGGCCCGGGCAGCCGGCGAATACCGGCGCGTCCACGCCGGCCACTTCGCACAGCTTCAGTGCGTTGGCGACGGTGTGCCTGAGGCCGACGTTGCCGGCGGCGATGGTCAGTCCGACGACCTGATGGCGCGGATCGTTGAAGGCCATCAGCAGGGCCAGCGCGTCGTCCACGCCGGGGTCCGTGTCGATCAGCAGGGGAATCTTGTCCATCGACCGATTATCTCCATGAACGGTTGCGTTCGCTTTTCAGTTTCCCAGCGCTTCGCGCAGCGCGCGCACGACGGCGGCATCGCTGCGCCAGTGTTCCGGCGCCAGGCCAGGCAGTTCGCGGTGCAGGCGCATGTGCGATGGGCGCAGCGCCTTCGCCGAGGCGTGTACGTCCTGCACGCCGGTGCGTCGCACCAGTTCGCCGACGTTGGCCGAGGTCACCCCTGCCCCGGCCATGACGCCGATGCGGCCTGCAGCCCGCTGCACGAGGCCGGCGATGGTGTCGACGCCGTCGATCGCGCTGGCGCTCGCGCCTGATGTGAGCACGCGCTCGCAGCCCAGCGCGATGGCGCTTTCCAGGGCTTCGCACGGATCGCGCGCGACGTCGAGCGCACGGTGGAACGTGACGCCGAGCGTTCCGGCCGCGGCTATCAGTTCGCGGCACAGCGGGGCGTCGACCACACCGTCTGCATCCAGCGCACCGATGACGATGCCGTCGCAGCCCAGCCGCGCGCACATCTCGACGTCGCGCAGCATCGTGTCGCGTTCGAGCGTGTCGTAGAGGAAGTCGCCGGCGCGCGGCCGGATCAGCACGTACAGCGCAATGCGCAGGCGTTCGCGCGCCATCGCCAATGTGCCGTAAGACGGTGTGCAGCCGCCTTCGCCGAGGTTCTCGCACAGTTCGATGCGGTCCGCGCCGCCTTCCTGCGCGGCCAGCGCCGAGGCCAGCGAGTTGGCCGCGATCTCCAGCCGCACGCGCGCCTGGCTCACGTCTGTTCGGTCCGATACACCGAAGCCGCATCGTGCAGGCGATCGTGCGGGCCGGGCGTGCCGTCCTGCACCGCGTAGACGAAGCCGCGATGCAACGCGAACGCGCCGACTTCGCCGGCCTTGTTCATCGCGAGGAAGCACACCTGCAGACGCTTGCTCGCCTCCGGCCGCTTGCGCACCACGCGGTCGATCGCCTCGCGGCATGCATCCACCGGCGAACGCCCCTGACGCATCAGTTCCACGACCAGGAAGCTGGCGGCGTTGCGGATCATCTCCTCGCCCACGCCCGAGGCGGTGGCGGCGCCGACATCGTTGTCGACGTACAGCCCCGCGCCGACGATCGGGCTGTCGCCCACGCGGCCGTGCAGCTTCCACGCCATGCCGCTGGTCGTGCACGCGCCCGCAAGCCGACCCTGCGCGTCACGCGCGAGGATGCCCAGCGTGTCGTGGTTGCTCGAATCGCCCGGGCGCATGCGCCGTTCGGCGTTGATCTGCGGTTCGTACTTCGACGTCTTCAGCCATTCGCGCCAGGCAGCGCGGGCCTGCTCGGTGAGCAGCGGCGTCTTCTCGAAACCCTGCGCGATGGCGAACTGCTGCGCGCCCTCGCCCACCAGCATGACGTGCGGCGTCTTCTCCATCACCGCGCGCGCGACGGACACCGGATGCGCGATGTCCTGCAGCGCCGCGACCGCGCCGCAGCGGCCGTCGCCGTCCATGATGCTGGCGTCCAGCGTCAGCACGCCGTCGCGATCCGGATTGCCGCAACGGCCGACGGTGGGATTGCACAGGTCGGCTTCGGCCCAGCGCGCGCCGGCCTCCACCGCGTCCAGTGCGCTGCCGCCGCGTGCGAGCACAGGCCACGCCACGGCATTGGCGCCTACGCCGAAGTCCCAGGTCGACACGACACGCGCGCCGACGGCAGGAGCGCTTTCGACGCGGGGAAGCGCGGCCGCGCCGGCCGCAAGCAACGATGCCTGGAGGAACTGTCGGCGATTGCCCATCAATGATGTCCGCGAAGTCGGGTCAGAAGCCGGAGTGACGCTCGTAATACCAGGCCGCCGCGCCCACCAGTCCGAGCTGCCCATGGTCCACCAGCCACACCGGCACGCGCGCCAGCACTTCGCCCAGCACGCCCTTGTTGCGGAAACGCTGCGCGAAGTCGCTTTCGAGCAGGAAGGGACGGATCTGCGCGGGAATGCCGCCGGCCAGATACACCGCGTCGGCGCCGAAGGTCAGCGCGAGGTCGCCTGCCAGGCTGCCCAGCAGGCCGCAGAACATGCGCAGCGCCTCCTGCGCGTGCCGATCGCCGCCGGCCTGGGCGGCCGTGACGATCGCTTCCGGCGTGTCCAGGCGCGGCGTGGCGCCGTCGATCTCGCACAACGCGGTGTAGGTGTTGACCAGTCCGGGTCCGGAGAGGACACGTTCGTTGTCGACGTGCGGCCAACGTTCGAGCAGGCGCGCGATCAGGGCGAGTTCGCGCGCGTTGCCGGCGGCGAGCGAGGCATGCCCGGCCTCGCTGGCGAGCACGCGCAGCGGAACGCCCTGCTGCAACGTGCGGGGCAGGCACAGCGATGCACCGAAACCGGTGCCCGGGCCCAGCACCAGCGCCGGCCCCTCGCCCGCCTGCAGCGGGCCGCAGACGCGCGTCATGGCGGCCACGTCGATGTAAGGCATGGCGCAGGCCACGGCCTCGAAATCGTTCAGCAGCGCGAGGTAGGCGATCCGTGCCTCGCGGCGCGTGCGCTCCACCGACACCGGCCACTGCAGGTTGCTGTTGATCAGCGTGTCGCCTTCCAGCCGACCGGCGATGGCGACCACGGCGTGGGTCCTGTCAGCGCCGTGGGCGGTAACGAAGTCGTCGATGATCGCCGCGAGCGAGGGGAATTCGCCGCAGGCATAGCGATGGTAGGCAAGCACGTCGACTTTGCCGCCGGGCCGGACCTGGACGAGACCCAGGCGGGCGTGCGTACCGCCGACATCGGCGGCGATGAAGGGTTGGGCATCGTGCCGCCCGACGGGATGTTCGGTTGGAGCGGGAATCACGATCGGCGGCATCGGAACGGACGGAGGGCGTTCATGATGCCCAATTCGGCGAGGGGGCGTCAGTCCGGGCCTTCACACGACGGGCGAGGAGAGGCCCGATTCTCGGCCCGGCTGCCTCCAAACAGCGCAGCGCCCCTTACGCCGAGGCGAAGCGGACCGCGCCGCCGACCCAGCGCGCGACGATGCGCTCGGCCAGTTCCGGCGATTCGCGCAGCAGCCGCTCGCCCAGCTCATGCACCTGCGGAAGCAGGTCCGCATCGCGCGCCAGGTCCGCCACGCGGAATTGCGCCAGGCCGGTCTGGCGCGTGCCGAGCAGTTCGCCGGGGCCGCGCAGTTCCAGGTCCTTCTCGGCGATGACGAAGCCGTCGTTGGTCTCCCGCATCGTCTCCAGACGCTGCCGCGCCATCTGCGACAGCGGCGCCTGGTAGAGCATCACGCAGCTCGACGCCGCGCTGCCGCGGCCGACGCGCCCGCGCAACTGGTGCAGCTGCGCCAGGCCCAGGCGCTCGGCGTTCTCGATGATCATCAGCGAGGCATTGGGCACGTCGACGCCGACTTCGATGACGGTCGTCGCCACGAGCAGGCCGATCTCCCCGTCCTTGAACGCGCGCATGGTCGCCTGCTTCTCGGCGGCTTTCATGCGGCCGTGGACGAGGCCGACGCGCAGCTCGGGCAGGCGCTTGGACAGATCCTCGAAGGTGGACTGCGCGGCCTGCGCGACGACTTCGTCGCTGTCGTCGATCAACGTGCAGACCCAGTACGCCTGGCGGCCCTCGGCGCAGGCCTTGCGGATGCGTTCGACCAGTTCCGGCCGGCGCTCGGCGCTCAGCGCCACCGTCTGCACCGGCGTGCGGCCGGGCGGGAGTTCGTCGATGGCCGAAACGTCCAGGTCCGCATACGCGGCCATCGCCAGCGTTCGCGGGATCGGCGTGGCGGTCATCACCAGCTGGTGCGGAACGATGGCGTCGCCGTTGCCGCCGCCCCCGGTGCCCTTGTCGCGCAGCGCCAGGCGCTGGTGCACGCCGAAGCGGTGCTGTTCGTCGACGATGGCGAGGGCAAGATCGCGGAACGCCACGCCTTCCTGCATCAGCGCGTGCGTGCCCACGACGACCTGCGCCTCACCGGAAGCCACTTCCTCCAACACCTTCGCGCGCGCCTTGCCGGTGACCTTGCCGGCCAGCCACGCCACACGCACGCCCAGCGGTTCCAGCCATCCGCGCAGGTTGTTGAGGTGCTGCTCGGCGAGCAGTTCGGTGGGCGCCATCAGCGCGGCCTGCTTGCCGGCGTCCACGGCGTTCATCGCGGCCAGCGCGGCGACGACGGTCTTGCCGCTGCCCACGTCGCCCTGCACGAGGCGCAGCATCGGATGCGGCTGGGTGAGATCGGCCTGAATCTGCGCGAACACGCGCTCCTGCGCGCCGGTCAGCGCGAACGGAAGGCGCTCGCGCAGCTTGCCGGCCAGTACGACGTCGCGAAGCACGGGCGCGGCGTGCGCCTGTTGTGCGATGCGCTGGCGACGCAGGCTCAGGTGGTGGGCGAGCAGTTCTTCCAGCGCCAGCCGGCGCTGTGCGGGATGACGTCCGGCCAGCAGCGCGGCGACATCGGCGTCCTGCGGCGGGCGATGCACGGTCAGCAGCGCTTCTCGCAGCGACGGCACGCGTCCGCCGCCGGGCAGGCGGAAGGCGTCGCGCAGTTCGCGCGGCAACAATTCCAGCGCATCCTCGTCGGGCAGGCGGTCGAGTGCCTGGCCGATCAGTCGCCGCAGCGACACCGGACCGAGCCCTTCGATCGCCGGATACACTGGGTCCAGGCTGCTCCCGAGCGCATCGTCGCCGGCGTCGTCGAGCAGGCGATAGCTGGGATGCACGATCTCCAGCCCGTGCTGGCCCGGCCGCGGCGTGCCGTAGCAGCGCACGCGCGCACCGACCTGGAATTGCGCCACCTGCGCCGCGCGGAAGTGGAAGAAGCGCAGGACGAGCGTGCCGTGCGAGTCGTCGCCGATCGCCACGCGCAGCATCGGCCGGTAGCGGAAGCCACGCTCGACCGCCTCCACGCGACCTTCCACCTGCGCCGCTACACCGGGCTGCAGCAGGCTGACCGGCGTGATCGCCGTGCGGTCCTCGTACTGGCGGGGAAGCTGCAGCCACAGGTCCTGCAGCGTGGCCAGCCCGCGTGCGGCGAGCTTCTCGGCCACGCGCGGCCCGACGCCCTTCAGGGCGCTGATCGGCTGCTGCTGGAGATCGACGGACAGCCCGCCCTTGCGAATCGGCATCGCGAAAGGATGCCGTGAAAGGCGCGGTTCGACAAAGAGGGGAATGGCGCGGTGGGGTGTCGGTTACTCCCTCCCCTGCGTGCAGGGGAGGGTTGGGGAGGAGTGCGAAGCCGCATCGCGGCGAGCTCGGCGCTGTCGCGCCTTACTGCCCCCTCCCGACCTCCCCCTGCAAGCAGGGGGAGGAGCCAAACACCCGATCAGAAGTTCGCCGAGAACTCCACGCCGTACGTGCGCGGCTGCGTCAGGCGCGCGCCGACGGCGCCCAGCACGGTCATGCCGTAGGTGCCGAAGGAATTCACGTACTGGTTGTCGAGCAGGTTGTTCCCGTACACCGCGAAGCCCCAGTGGCCGTTCGCCGAGGTCCAGCCGATGCGCGCATCGAGGATCTCCTGCGCCTCGCCCGCCTCGGCCTGGCCGAAGCGGCCGCAACCCAGCACCGACACCGACTCATCGTTGCTGCGGCACTTGCCCACGTACGAGTAGCGCATCGCCGCACGCACGTCGCCCGCATCCGCCAGACGCCAGACGTAGTTCGCACCGGCCGCGAACGACCACTCCGGCGCGCCCGTCGGCTGGTCGCCCAGGTCCACGCCCTGCGGGTTCACGTAGGTCTTGTACGTGGAATCCAGGTACTCGGCGTTGAAGTCGAAACCCAGACCGTCGGTGGCCTGCCAGCGCAGGTCGAAGTCGACGCCGTAGGCTTCCTGGTCGGACGTGTTCACGACGAAGCGCGGAATCTCCGTCGTCATGTCCAGCGTGACGGCCTGGCGGTTGTCGTAGACGTAGTAGAACGCGGAGACGTTGTACGCCAGTCGGTAATCCGGCAGCGCATGCTTGATGCCGGTCTCGAAGTTCCACACGTCCTCGTTCTCGAACTCGCTGCCGATCTGCAGCGCGTTGAAGCCGCCGGCCTTGTAGCCCTTGGCGAGCGAGGCGAAGCCCATCAGGTCGTCGTTGAAGTGGTAGTCCAGGACGAAGCGCGGGCTCCAGTCGTCCCACGACTTGCTGGAACGGTTGAGCACGCCCTTGTTCGCCACCGCCGGCGGATCGATGAAAGCGATGTCGAACACCAGCGCTTCCAGCGGGATGCCGGCGGCATCGAGGAATCCGATGCGGTCCAGCAGCGCCAGCTGCGCGTCCAGCTGCGGTGCGCTGCGCAGGTCGTTGAACCAGGTGAAGTCCTTCTCGTCACGCGTATAGCGCAGGCCGACGGTGAGGTTGAGCTTGTCGTTGACATGCCAGATCACGTCGCCGAACGCCGCGTACGCCTTCGTGTCCAGCGAGTTCACGAACTTCTCGTTCCACGGCAGGCCGGTCAGGTCCACCGGAATGCCGAACATGTTCGCCGCCATCGTCAGCGGGCCGTACAGGCCGCCCGGCGCCAGGCCGAGGTTGTTGGCGATGGTGTCCACCGAATCGGTGAGCGCGTTGACCTCGCTCGTCTGGTCGGCGTCTTCCTGGAAGTAGCTCAGGCCGGCGACCCAGTCGATGCGGTCGCTGGAACCGGCGAACTTGAACTCCTGGTAGAAGTTCTCGTTGCTCTCGGTGTTGGTCGAATCGACGTAGAGGTAGCTGAGGTTGGTGCCATCTTCCTCCACGCGGTTGAGCGAGTCGTACTGGTGCCACGCGGTCGTGGAAGTCAGGCTGAAGCCGCCGAAGTTGTGGTCGACGATGAGCGTGGCGCCGTCGAAGGTGCGCGTCTCCGCGTCGGGCGCGTCGGTCATGTACGGCTGGTTTTCCGGATCCAGGAACGAATCCGGATCGGCCGGCGCCGTCGGCAGCGCGGGCAGGCGCGGGATCGGCACGATGCCGGTGGTGGCCTGGCCGCGCTGGTCGAGGCTCTCGTGGTCCCACGTAATCCACGCCCGCGTGTTGTCGCCGAAGCGCGTCTGGAACGCGGCACGCGTGGCCCAGTTGTCTTCCGGCGCCAGGTCCTCGCCGGTGACCGCATCGCGCACCCAGCCGTCGGAACTGTTGAAGATGCCGTTGAAGCGGAAGGCCGAGTCATCGCTCACCGCGATGTTCGCCATGCCTTCGAAGTAGGTCTTGTTGTCGTTGCCCAGGCGCAGCTTGCCGCGCGCATGGTTGCCGTCGGTGTCGGGCCGGTGCGTGATGATCGAGATCGCGCCCGCCGCGGTGTTGCGGCCGAACAGCGTGCCCTGCGGGCCCTTCAGCACTTCGATGCGCTGCACGTCGGTGAACGGCAGCAGCACGCCGCCGCCGCGTCCGGCGTAGACGCCGTCCACGTACACGCCCACGGCCGGATCGGTGCCGATGCCGAAGTCGTCGGTCTCGATGCCGCGCAGCTGGAAACTCGGCTGCGTCGGCTGCAGGCTGTTGATGCGCAGGCCGGGCACGAAGCTGTCGATGTCGCCCAGGTCCTCGGCGGCGACGTCGTCGATCAATTGCTGCGTGACCACCTGCAGCGCGATCGGCACGTCGAGCAGTTCCTGCTCGCGGCTCTGCGCGGTGACGGTGATCGTGTCCAGCTGCGTGGCGTCCGGCGTGGCGGTGGCCTGCGCGAACGTAAGCGGCGCGGCCGCGACGGCGAAACATCCAAACAGCGCGCGACCCAGACCGAGCGCGAGCCTGCTCTTGCGTGGCGACATCGGAACTCCCCTCCCAATGACTTTCTTGTTGTATTGACGTCGCGCGGCCCTGTCCGCGCGACGCATGTCGGTGTTACTTCAGTGCAACGTGCGTGCCATCGCTGCTGCAGCTGCCCAGCCACGCGGAGATCCAGTCGCGGACCAGCGCGACGCCCTCCTCGTGCACGGTGCTGCGCCCCACTTCCGGCATCATCGCGCCCGGATCCAGGCTGTTCATGCGATACACCAGGATCGAATCCTGAGGCCGGCCCGGCACGATGTCGAACATGTGGTCGCCCGTGCCCTGCCCCGCCGCGACCGGCGGCTTGCACAGGCCGAGCCGCCGCGCGTCGTGAGTACCGGCGTCGAGCCACAGGCCCGAGGTGTCGGCCGCGCCGACCTGGCTGTGGCAGTGGCCGCAATTGACGTCGAGATAGGCTCGCGCACGCGCTTCCAGCGGCGCGGCGGGATCATCGAAACGCGCGTTGTGCGGAACGCCTTCGCCCGGCAGTCCCTGCAGGCGATTCGTCGCGACCATGCGCGCCAGCTGGTTCTGGCCGGGATGCCATGGATCGTCGCGGTTGAGGTGGCGCGCCTTCGGACCGATCAGGTGCAGCTCGCGCGTGGTGTTGTTGGTGACGTGGCAGCCGGCGCACTGGTTCTCGTCTGGGACCATGTAGGCGAAGGACGTCTTTGCGCTGCCGTCGGGCTTGTGCATGGTCAGCGGCACGGTGTCGCCGGCGCGCGCCAGCGTGGCCTGCGTCTGTTCCTCGTTCCACACGTACGGCAGCGCCACCCAGCCGGTCTGGCGACGCACGAGCAGGCGCGTCTCGATCATCCGCACTTTCGTCAGATCCAGGCCGTCGCGGGTTTCGCCGGCCTGCTCGGCCACGCGCAGGACCGCGCCGTCGCCGGCGCGCGGGTAGTAGAACGTCTTGCTGATGATCGTGCCGACCGGGAAGTCGAACGCCGCGTCGGCCTGGTACGTCGCCTTCGTGCCGGGCGGCATCCAGATCGTGCGCAGCTTGTGCGCGTAGTCGCTGAACAACGCGGTATTGAGCGCGTACGGCTCCACGCCCGCGTTGAGGCGCAGGCGCTTGCCGTCGGCGGCGAGCACGTGCCATTCGCTCAACGTCGCCGGCTGGCCCTGGGCATGGAACTGCACCGGCGCTTCGCTGCGCTTGCAACCGATGAGGGACATCGCGGCCACCAGCACGGCCGCCTGGATCACGAACCGCTTCATGCCGACGGTGCTGCCTTCGCGGCGGTCGCCGCGGCTTCGCCCGGAAGGGTCACCACCGGCAGCGGCGGCAGCGTGCAGCGCACCTTGTCGGTGACGACGCTCGGGTTCTTGTACTTGTTGGGACCGTCGGCGTTGAGCGTCTGCGCGGCGCCGTTGTCGATGCACACCTGCGCGCCGCCCGGGCGCTGCGCGTTGACGTAGCCGTCCCACAGCACGTCGGGCAGGCGGCCGTTGAGACCGAACATCGCCACCTTCAACGCCTTCAGGTCCAGGCCGTCGGGCTTGTCGCCGCCGCCCTTGAAGCGGTTGCCGTGGATGGCGATATCCTCCGGGTACGGATCGAACAGCTTCGACACGCCCTTTTCGGTCATGTAGCCGGTGGAGAAGTAGCTGGACACGATCACGTTCGCTGTCTGGTTGTCGGCGATGTCGTTGTCGAAGATCTCGACCTTGTCGTTGGAGTTGATGACGATGCCCGATCCGGCCGGCACGCTCGCCACCGCCGCGCCCTTGGCGGCGAAGTTGTCGGTGTTGTTGGCGATCACCTTGTTGCGATACACGCGCGTGGTGTGCCCCGGCTGCGGCAGGTTGGGCATGTTGAACACCAGGATGCCGCCGGTGTTGTCGGTGGCGGTGTTCTCGTAGACGTCGGCGCCGATGGTGTTCTCGATCTCGATGCCGGCCACGTTGCGTTCGGCGCGATTGCGGCGCACGACGACGTTCTTCGACTGGCCCACGTAAATGCCGGCATCGGAGGCACCGATCGCGACCGAGTCCTCGATCAGCACGTTGGACGTCTGCACCGGATAGATGCCGTACGCGCCGTTGCTGGTCTTCGGGCCGCCCGTCCATTCCACGCGCACGCCGCGGATGGTGATGTTGGCGCCTTCGTTGATCTTCAGGCCGTCGCCCTTGGTGTCCTCGATGGCAAGGTTCTCCAGGGTGAAGTCGCCGGCGTTGACCAGCAGGCCTTCGGCACCGGCCTTCTGGTCCTTGAAACTGAGGATGGTCTTGTCCATGCCGGCGCCGCGGATCGTCACGCCGTTCACGCGCAGCGTGAGGCTGCGGTCGAAGGCGTGGCGGCCGGCGGGGATCTCGATGACGTCGCCGGGCTTGGCGTCCAGCAGGCGCTCGATCAGCACCTTCTGGAACTCGCTGTTCAGAGGCCCGGGACTGGCCGCAGGCGCGGCCGGTTGCTGCTGACAGGCGGCCAAAGCCACCAGCCCCACGGTGACTGCCACGCCAAGCACGATCCGCTTCATCCGACTCCCGTCCTCTTCGCGCGGCGCTGGCCGCGACCTGTCCGTGCGGCGCTGCGCCGCGAATGCCCCCTCCGGACAAGGGACCACGCCGGACCCTGCGGCGTGGCCCGCCCCCCGGACCCGTTCGGGAGTCTGTGACGATCCGGCAATCCCGGTGGAGGGCAAAGCCGGCATACTCAGGGGGGGAAACCGGACAAGCTACGCCAGCGTATGCCGAGCCAGCACATCAACGACGACGCCCGACTCAACACCGCCACCATCAAGAGCGGCATCGTCGCCGGCCTCGTTGCGATGGCGCGGGAGCACGGCGTCGCCAGCGAACCCTGGTTCTCCGGGCTGCGCCTGGGGCCGGCGGCGTTCGATGGCGAAACGCCTGTCTATCTCTCGTACCGCCAGGCGGGCCAGATCATCCGCCGCGCCGTGCGCAGCCTGCCCGTGCGCGGCCCCGGGCTGGTGCTGGGCGAACGCCAGACCATCGGCCACTTCGGTCTTCTCGGCCTGGCGATGCTGACCGCGCCGCGCTTCGCCCAGGCGCTGCAACTGGCGATCAAGTACGCACCGATCACCGGAGCGATGGTGGAACTGGAACTGGACGAGTACGACGACGGCGCGATGGGCGTGATCGCGCGCATGCACAGTGCCGACGCGGAGCTGGAGCCGTTCCTTTGCGAGGAACTGTTCGCCAGTTCGCTGATGCTGTGCCGCGGACTGCTCGGCGCGGAGTTCCGGCCGCGCTTGCTCGAACTGACCTACGCCGCACCGTCGTACGCCAGCGACTACACGCACCTGTTCGCCTGCGAAGTGCGCTTCGATGCACCGCGCAACCGCGTCGTCATCGACCCGCGCTGGCTGCAGGCCACGATGCCCGCCGGCAACACCGCCAGTGCGCAGCAGATCATCGCGCTGTGCGAGGAGCAGATGCCCGCCGGCCAGCCACGCAGCGAAATCGTGGCGGTGGTCGAACGCCTGCTGCGCCAGCGCTTGGCCGACAACCCGCGCGAGGTCGAAATCGCCGCCGAACTCCACCTCACCGAGCGCACGCTGCGTCGCCAGCTCCACGCCGCGCAAACGACGTTCAGCGAACTGCACGACCGCGTGCGCAGCGAGTCGGCGCGTGCGCTGCTGGCCGATTCGCGCGTGAGCATCGCGCACGTGGGTGCGGCGGTGGGCTTCAAGGATGCGCGCGAGTTCCGGCGAGCGTTCAAGCGCTGGACGGGCGTGGCGCCGCGGGAGATGCGCGCCGGGGAGAAATCCGGCGCGTAGCCTGCGCTTGCGTCGCTTCGCGGGGCCGTGCATAAGGACGCATCGGCGCATCGCACCCGGGGACACGGATGAACCGCTTCATCGAGATCGCACGCGCCCGCACGCGACTTGAGCGCTACGGCTGGCCTCGCCTGCAGATGTCCGTGATCGTGCTGGTCACCGGCGCGGCCGGGCTGCTCGCTTCGTTCCTGCTGCTGGCCGGCGGGTTGGAATCGATGCTGCTGCGCTATCCGCTGGCGGTGCTCATCGCCTACGGCGTGTTCCTCGTGCAGATGGCGGTGTGGACGCGCTGGGGAAGCGATGCCTCGGATACCCTGGATCTGACGGACCTTCCGACCGGGCGCACCGGCGGCGGCGGCTGGTCAGGGAGCGGCGGCCACTCGGGCGGTGGCGGCGCGTCTGCATCGTGGGGGCCTTCGTCCGGAGCGGGATCCTCGTCCAGCTCCAGCGGGGTGGATCTTCTTGATGGGGTGGACGGCGACGGCCTGCCGCTGCTGGTCCCGATCGCGCTCGTCGCCGTGGTGTGCGTGATCGCGGCGGGCTGGGTGGTGTGGACCGCGCCGGCGCTGATGGCCGAGCTCATGGTCGACGCCGCCATCGCCGGCGGCCTGTACAAGCGCATGCGCGGCACGCAATCGGAAGGCTGGTGGTGGCTGTGCGTGCGGCACACGTTCTGGCCGCTGCTGGGAGTGCTGCTGTTCTTCGTCGCGCTCGGCGTGGCGGCGAAGGTTTACGCGCCGCAAGCGACGACGCTGATGCAGGCGCTGCAGGCGCTCTGATCGGGACTTGCATCGCGCGGACGGAAGCTCCGCCCACGCGATGCGCGCGGAATCAGTCCAGCACCATCACCGCATCCACCTCGAAGCCGGCGCCGCGCGGCAGGCCGGAGACTTCGACGGTGGAGCGCGCCGGGTACGGCGCCTTGAAGAATTCGCCCATCACCGCGTTGACGGCGGCGAAGTTGCCCAGATCCGTCAGGTAGAGCCCCAGGCGCACGACATCGTTGAGCGAGCCGCCCGCGGCTTCGCACACGGCCTTGAGGTTCTCGAACGAACGGCGCGCCTGCGCGGCGATGTCGCCTTCCACCAGCAGGCCGGTGCTCGGGTCCAGCGGAATCTGGCCGGAGAGGTACACGGTGTCGCCGGCACGCACGGCCTGCGAATACGGGCCGATCGCGGCCGGCGCCTTGTCGGTCTGGATGATCTGGCGGGACATGGGTGGTTTCGGGATTCGAGATTCGGGATTGGAGATTAGATCAAAAGCGAGGAGCGGGTGCTGCTGCGCTCTTGCGAATCCCTAATCCCGAATCCCCAATCCCGAGGCCTCACATCCGCTGCACGCCCAGCACCACGTTGAGCCGGCGCACGCGTCGCATCACGTCGGCGAGGTGGCGGCGGTCGCTGACTTCGATGGCGAAGCGCATGACCGCGACGTTGGCGTCGCGTTCGATGTACTCCACGCGGTCGATGTTCGACTCCGCCTCGGCGATCGCGGCGGCGACCTGCGCCAGCGAGCCCGGGCGGTTGTCGACTTCGATGCGCAGCGCGGCGGCGAAATCGCCGGCGACCTGGCGGTCCCAGCCGATCGGCACCCAGCGGTCGGGCGACTTGCGGTAATCGGCGACGTTCGGGCAATCCAGGCGGTGCACCACGATGCCCTTGCCGGCCGTGTGGTAGCCCATGATCTCGTCGCCGGGAATCGGCAGACAGCAGTTGGCGAAGCTGATCACGCCGCGCTCGGCGCCTGTGATCAGGATCTTGTCCTGCGACATCGGCAGCATGCCGGCGGTCGGGTCGCGCAGCGGTTTGCCCGGCGCTTCGCGCGCGAGCGCCATCGCGACCTGCTGCGGCATGCGGTTGCCCAGCGCGATGTCCGCCAGCAACGCCTCCAGGCGCGGATAGCGGAACTCGCCCAGGTACGCATCCAGGCGTACCGGCGGCACGCGGTCGAGCGAGATGCCCAGCGCTTCCAGCGCGCGATCGAGCATGCGATGGCCCAGCTGCACCGCGTCCTCGTGTTCGAGCTGCTTGAGCTGCTGGCGGATCGAGGTGCGCGCCTTGCCGGAGACCACGAACTCCAGCCACTGCGGCTTCGGCGAGGACGATTTGGCGGTGATGATCTCCACGCGCTGGCCGCTGGCCAGCTTGGTGCGCAGCGGCACCAGCTTGCCGTCCACACGCGCGGCGACGGCCTTGTTGCCCACGTCGGTATGCACGGCGTAGGCGAAATCCAGCGCGGTGGAGTTGCGCGGCAGCGACATGATGTCGCCCTTGGGCGTGAACAGGTAGACC
The DNA here is from genome assembly GCF_038446665.1 of Lysobacter sp. FW306-1B-D06B. Taxonomy (NCBI): domain Bacteria; kingdom Pseudomonadati; phylum Pseudomonadota; class Gammaproteobacteria; order Lysobacterales; family Lysobacteraceae; genus Lysobacter; species Lysobacter sp. FW306-1B-D06B. The sequence goes on from NZ_CP151802.1 coordinate 4,212,138, forward strand.
TCGTCCGGGAACAGGTCGACCTTCACGTTCTCCAGGAATTCCAGCGACGAACCGGTGGCGCGCTGCGTCTCCACCAGGTTGGCGATCCAGCTGTGCGCGCGGCTCTGCGCGCTGTTGGGACCGTCGCCGCCGTGCTTGTAGGACCAGTGCGCGGCAATGCCGCGCTCGGCGATGAGGTCCATTTCCTCGGTGCGGATCTGCACTTCGATCGGCGAGCCGTAGGGGCCGAACAGCACCGTGTGCAGCGATTGGTAGCCGTTGGCCTTCGGGATCGCGATGAAGTCGCGGAAGCGCGAATCCAGCGGCTTGTACGCGGCGTGCACGACGCCCAGCGCGTGGTAACAATCCGGCACTGTGCGCACGACGATGCGGAAGCCGAACACGTCCATCACCTGCGCGAAGGTTTTGTGCTCGGCGCGCATCTTGGTGTAGATGCTCCACGGCGACTTCACTCGGCTGACGAGGCGGTGCATCAGCTTTTCCTTCGCCAGCCGCTGCGCGAGTTGCGCTTCGATCTGCACCAGCGACTCGCGCCGCACCACCGGCTGCGTGCGCAGGCGTTTCTCGATCACCGCATGGCGCCACGGATGCAGCGCGCGGAAACCCAGGTCCTGCAGTTCGGCCTTGATCAGGTTCATGCCCAGGCGCTGGGCGATGGGCGCGTAGATCTCCAGCGTCTCGCGCGCGATGCGGTGGCGCGCTTCCATGCTCTGCGCGCCGAGCGTGCGCATGTTGTGCAGTCGGTCGGCGAGCTTGATCAGGATGACGCGCAGGTCGCGCGACATCGCCAGCAGCATCTTGCGGAAGCTCTCGGCAGCCGCCTCCTGGCGATCGCGGAACTGGATCTTGTCCAGCTTGGTGACGCCGTCGACCAGCTCCGCCACGGTCTCGCCGAACTCGCTGGCCAGGCCCTCGCGCGTGAGCGGCGTGTCCTCGATGGTGTCGTGCAGGATCGCGGCGATCAGCGTTTCGACGTCCAGTCCCTGGTCGGCCAGCACCTTCGCCACCGCGACCGGGTGCGTGATGTACGGCTCGCCCGACTTGCGCGTCTGCCCCGCGTGCGCGGCCGCGCCGATCGCCCAGGCGCGGCGCAGCTGGGCGCGCTGCTCATCGGGCAGGTAGTCGGCGGACTGTTCCAGCTCGCGCACGTAGTCGGGCACATCCGCGTCGTCGTGGACGGGAGGTACCCGCAGCGTGGAGGCAGTAATCGGCGCGGGCTGGGCGGGGGTCATGGATGGAATCTAAGCGCGGGGCAATGTGCACGCAATGCGAGACGGCTCCATTGACTGAATGGGGTCCGGTGTTCGCCAGGCAAGGAGCAGGAACGGGCCGGCATGCCGGGATCCCCCGCTGGCGATCTCGCGGGATCGCGAAAGTGGAACCGGGGTCGCGCGCGCAGCGCCCCATACGCAAACGGCCCCGCCGAAGCGGGGCCGTCGAAGCTGCATGGCCGATGGAAAACCGGCTGCAGCGGGGTATCAGTCGTCGCCCTTGGACAGGTCGTCGTCGGCCACCACTTCGGCCGCGGCCCATTCCAGCGCCTCGCGCTCCTTGCGCTCGCGCTCGGACTTCTCGACGGCGTCGATGTAGTCGGTGTCGATGCGGCGCGCGGCGATCTCACGCAGCGCCAGCACGGTCGGCTTGTCGTTGGCTTCGCTGTTGTCCAGCTGCGGATCCACGCCATTGGCCAGCTGACGGGCGCGCTTGGCGGCCATCATGACGAGTTCGAAGCGGTTGTTGACCACTTCCAGGCAATCTTCAACGGTGATGCGGGCCATGGGGCTCCTGGCGGCCGGCGGGCCGTCCATACAGGCTTTAAGGGACCGCAGAGTGTAGCCGTGCGCCCTTGCGGTGGCAAGCGCGCCCTTTCGAATCAGTCGCTTACGGGCGAATACCGCCCGAATCGGGCCTCAGACGCCCGGATCGTCCGCCAGCAGGGCCGTGATCAGGCGCGAATGGCGGGCCACCTGCTGGTCGCGGCGGACCCGGCTGGCGATGAAGATCGAGCACATCTCGCCCACCGCGGTCTCGAAATCCTCGTTGACGATGACGAAGTCGAACTCGCCGTAGTGCGACATCTCTTCGCGCGCGGCGGCCAGGCGCTGGGCGATGACTTCCTCGCTGTCCTGGCCACGATTGCGCATGCGCTGCTCCAGCGCCTGACGCGAAGGCGGCAGGATGAACACGCTGACCGCATCGGGCACCTTGTCGCGCACCTGGCGCGCGCCCTGCCAGTCGATCTCCAGCAGCACGTCCTTGCCGGACGCCAGTTGGGGTTCGACCGACTGCCGCGCCGAACCCTTCCAGTCGCCGTGCACCAGCGCGTGCTCGAAGAAATCGCCGGCGGCGACCATGTCCTCGAACTCCTGCGCACTGACGAAGTGGTAATGCTCGGCATGCCGCTCGCCCGGACGCGGCTTGCGCGAGGTGAACGAGATCGACAGGCAGATGTTCGGATCGCGCGCCAGCACGGCGTTGACGATGCTGGACTTTCCGGCGCCCGAAGGGGCGGCGACGATGAAGAGGGTTCCGCGCATGGTTGGCCGGGATTCGATATTCGGGATTCGGGATTCGCAAAAACGAAGCGCTTGCGTCGGTGATGCTGTCGTCGGGGTGGGTTCCCGGCCTCCGCTGTTGCGAATCCCGAATCCCCAATCCCGAATCCCGGCCTCACTCGATGTTCTGTATCTGCTCGCGCACCTGGTCGATCAGCACCTTCAGCTCGACGGCGACCGCCGAGCTGCGCGCGTCCACCGACTTGGAGCCCAGCGTGTTCGCTTCGCGGTTGAATTCCTGCAGCAGGAAGTCGAGGCGGCGGCCGACGGCTTCCTTCAGCTTGAGCACGCGGCGCGCTTCGGAGACGTGCGAGTCGAGGCGGTCGAGCTCCTCGTCCACGTCCAGCTTCTGCAGCCACATCACCAGTTCCTGCTCCAGGCGGCCATTGTCGAGCGGCTGGGCGAGGTCGGCCAGGCGCGTCTCCAGCTTGGTGCGCTGGCCGGCGCGGATCTGCGGCATCAGCGTGCGCACTTCGGCGGCGAGCGAGGCGATGCCGTCGATGCGCTCGGAGATCACCGCAGCCAGCTTGGCGCCCTCGCGCTCGCGGGAACGCACGAATTCGTCCAGCACCTCGTCGAGCAACGCCAGCGCCTGCGCCTGCAGCGCGGCCGGATCGCCGGCGTGCGTCTGCAGCACGCCGGGGAACTGCAACAGTTCGGTCAGTTCGGTGCGCAGGCGCGGGAAGCGGGACTCCAGATCCATCGCCAGTTCGCTCAGCTCGCGCAGGCGCGCGTTATTGAGCTGCAACGCACCCTCGCCTTCCGGCGCGCGCAGGCGCAGCGTCAGGTCGATCTTGCCGCGCGCCACGCGTCCGGAGACGCGCTCGCGCAGGGCCGGCTCGAGCGCGCGCAGTTCGTCGGGCAGGCGCAGGCCGAGCTCGAGGAAACGGTGGTTGACCGAGCGCAGCTCGCAACCGAGCGTGCCCCAGGGCGTGGAGCGTTCGCCGCTTGCGAAGGCGGTCATGCTGCGGATCATCAGGAAATCCAAGGCCGACAGGGAGCGAATGGTAAACTCGCGCGCCCTCTAAACGGTAATTCGGTCATGTCCGGCTCGCCTGTCGCCCCCTCCGCCGGCTCCCCGGCCACCGTCGCCCGCCCCAGCGGCCGCGCGCCCGCGCAGATGCGCGAGGTCCGCATCGAACGCGGCTTCACCCGCCACGCGGAGGGCTCGGTGCTGGTGTGCTTCGGCGAAACGCGCGTGCTGTGCACCGCCACCGTGGAGAACAAGGTGCCTCCGTTCCTGCGCGGCAAGGGCGAGGGCTGGGTCACGGCCGAGTACGGCATGCTGCCGCGCGCCACGCATTCGCGCTCCGACCGCGAGGCCGCGCGCGGCAAGCAGGGCGGGCGCACGCTGGAGATCCAGCGCCTGATCGGCCGCTCGCTGCGCGCCTGCATCGACCGCAAGCTGCTGGGCGAACGCACCATCACGCTGGACTGCGACGTCCTGCAGGCCGACGGCGGCACGCGCACGGCGGCCATCACCGGCGCCTACGTGGCGCTGGCCGATGCGGTGCGCTGGCTGATGGCGCGGCGCGAGATCACGCGCGATCCGATCTTCGGCGCCGTCGCCGCGGTGTCGGTCGGCGTGTATCGCGGCGTGCCGGTGCTGGACCTGGACTACGCCGAGGACAGCGACTGCGACACCGACATGAACGTCGTCATGAACGACGGCGGCGGTTTCATCGAGTTGCAGGGCACGGCCGAAGGCCACGCCTTCCGTCGCGATGAACTCGACGCGCTGACCTCGCTGGCCGAAGCGGGCATCGCCGAACTGATCGTCAAGCAGCGCGAAGCGCTGGCAGGCTGAGCCATGAAGCGCTTCGTCGCCACCGTCACGCTCGTCGTGGACGACTACGACGAGGCCATCGCGTTCTACACCGGCGCGCTGCGCTTCGAACTGCTGGACGACATCGACCTGGGCGGCGGCAAGCGCTGGGTGCGTGTGGCGCCGAGCGGCGCCGAATCCGCGCTGCTGCTCGCGCAGGCCGATGGCGCGGAGCAGCGCGCGAGCGTCGGCAACCAGACCGGCGGCCGTGTCGGCTTCTTCCTGCACACCGACGATTTCGCGCGCGACCATGCGTCGATGCTCGCGCACGGCGTGCGTTTCCTCGAATCGCCGCGCCACGAGCCCTACGGCACCGTGGCGGTGTTCGAAGACCTGTACGGCAACCGCTGGGACCTGCTGGAGCCCAAGGCGTGAGCGCCGCATCCGAACGCTGGGTCATCGCCAGCAGCAACCGCGGCAAGCTGGCCGAGATCCGCGAACTGCTGGACGACAGCGGCATCGAGATCGTCACGCAGGGCGAACTGGGCGTGAGCGACGCCGACGAGACCGGCCTGACCTTCGTCGAGAACGCGCTGCTGAAAGCGCGAAAAGCCGCACGCGAAACCGGCCTGCCCGCGCTGGGCGACGACTCCGGCATCTGCGTGGATGCGTTGGGCGGCGCGCCCGGCCTTTACTCGGCGCGCTATGCCGGCGAGCACGGCAACGCGGAGGCGAACATCGACAAACTGCTGCACGCGCTGCGCGACGTGCCCGATGCGCAGCGCACCGCGCACTTCTATGCGGTGATCGTGCTGCTGCGCCACGCCGAGGACCCGCAGCCGCTGATCGCCGAAGGCATCTGGCGCGGCCGCGTGCTGCGCGAACGGCGCGGTGCGGGCGGGTTCGGCTACGACCCGGTGTTTCTCGATCCGGAGCAGGGCTTGTCGGCGGCGGAACTGGATGCCGAACTGAAGAACCGCATCAGCCACCGCGGCCTCGCGCTGGCCGCGCTGCGACGCCAGCTGCTGGACGCGGCGCGGTAGACGGACGTGCACGTCATCGTCTGGGAGTACGAGGTTCGGCCCGGCTCGGAAGCCGCGTTCGAAGCGATGTACGGCGCCGACGGTGACTGGGTCGCGCTGTTCCGGACGTTTCCGGGCTACCTGGGCACCGAGCTGCTGCGCGGCGACGGCCGCTACCTCACGCTCGACCGCTGGCGCAGCGAGCAGGACTACACTGCCTTCCGCGCCCACCTGCCGTCGCGCTACGCCGAACTGGACGCGCGCGGCGACGCCCTGACGCTCACCGAACGCCCGCTCGGCACGTTCCACGCCGACGACTGACCTTTCGCTCCACGCCACGCCCACGTGCTCACCACGCCGCCCCTCTCGCTCTACGTCCACCTGCCCTGGTGCGTGCGCAAGTGCCCGTACTGCGATTTCAATTCGCACGAAGGGCGCGGCGCGCTGCCGTTCGACACCTACGTCGATGCCCTGCTGGCCGACCTGGACTACGACCTGCCGCTGGTCTGGGGTCGCACCGTGCACTCGGTGTTCTTCGGCGGCGGAACGCCGAGCCTGTTCCCGCCCGAGCACATCGACCGCTTCCTGCAGGCCGCCAGCAGCCGCCTGCGCTTCGCGCCGGGTTGCGAGATCACGCTGGAAACCAACCCCGGCACCGCCGAGCACGGCCGCTTCGAGCTCTACCGCGCCGCCGGCGTGAACCGCCTGAGCTTCGGCATCCAGAGTTTCGACGACGACAGCCTCAAGCGCCTGGGCCGCATCCACGACAGCGCCGAGGCCGAGGCGGCGGTGAAGCTGGCGCAGGACGCCGGCTTCGACAACTTCAACCTGGACCTGATGTACGCCCTGCCCGGGCAGACGCTGGCGATGGCCGAGCACGACCTGGCGCGCGCCTTCGCCCTGCAGCCCACGCACGTCAGCCACTACCAGCTGACGTTGGAGCCGAACACCGTCTTCGCCGCGCGCCCGCCGCGCGACATCCCCGACGACGACGCCAGCTGGGACATGCAGGAGCACTGCCAGGCGATGCTCGCGCAGGCGGGCTACGCGCAGTACGAAGTCAGCGCCTACGCGCAGCCCGGCCGGCAGTGCCTGCACAACCTCAACTACTGGCAGTACGGCGACTACCTGGGCATCGGCGCGGGCGCGCACGGCAAGATCACCCTGGGCGCCGAACAGGACATCCTGCGTCGCTGGAAGGTCAAGCACCCGACCCAGTACCTCGCCCGCGCCGGGCATGCCGAGGCGATCGGCGGCGACGACCGCATCGCCCCGGACCGGCGCGCGTTCGAATACATGCTCAATGCGCTGCGACTGGTGGACGGGTTCTCGCTCGACGCTTTCGATGCGCGCACCGGGCTGCCGCGTTCGACCATCTCCGCGCAACTCGATGCTGCAGTCGCGCAGGGGTGGCTGGCGATCGACGGTGATCGCGTGCGTCCGACCGAGCTCGGCCGGCGCTTCACCAACGACGTCATCGAGCTCTTCCTCGACGGCGGGACCGGGACCACGTCCGCGCACGAAGTGGCCGGCTACACGGTGGTCTGATCGTCGCGGAAACACGGCATTCGCCGCGCATTCCTTCGAAAGTGGCGCTTCGCTCCCGCGCCGGCAGGGCGGTCGCGGCCGCTCGGATTGTCCAGTGGACAATCGCGTTCGCCGGGTCACGCTGGCCGCTGTTTATCTCTCGCGCCGTTTCATCGAGTGGTCGCCCCCTGAGGGACCGCCTGAGCGGCAAGGCTGGCGGGGCACGATGGGCCGATGCATGATCGTCCCGATCGACACGGTGATCCCGCATGTCCGCAACGTTCGAACCTCTTGGCAGTTCGATCCCTCGCCCTACCCTCGCCTCGGCCGCGCTGCCCAGGCGCGTGCGGCGAGTGCTCGAGCATCTCTACGCGCTGGTCTCGGACGAAATGTCCCGCCAGCTCGAGGCGATGCTCGGCGAGTTCGAGCAGCAACTTTTCAAGCACGCCGACCTGGCGCGCAATCCCGCGCAGCAGGCCAGCCACCTTGAAACCCTGCGCACCACGCGACTCAACCGCGCCGACCTGGTACCGCGCTTCCTGGCGCTGGTCGAGAGCGAGCTGACGACGATCCGCGATCCGATCGCCGCGCCCGTAGAGGGCGACGGCGCCGTGCCGGCCTTCCGCGACCTGCGCCTGGTCGAGCACGGGGAGGTCGACGAGGCCAACCAACTGCACACCATCGCCGCGCGCCAGGAATCCCGCGCCGGCTTGCCGCTGCTGCTGCTCGGCCAGCGCTTCGGCGTGCTGGCGGGGCAGCCGGCCTTCGATGCGGAGCGGCTGCCGGTGGGGCCCTATGCGCTGGGGCGCATCCTGTCCGAGGCCGCGCACGCGCTGCAGATCAGCGCCGAAGCGCGACTGCATCTGTACAAGGTCTTCGATCACCAGGTCATGACCGGCTACGCCCAGCTGGTGGAGACGATGAACGCCCTGCTCGCGCGCGAGAACGTGCTGCCGAGCCTGTCGTTCGTGCCGGTGCGTCCGCGCTCGCCGCAGCGGCAGGACGCCCCGCGACGCGGCGGCGACCCGACCGATGCGGCCCCGGGCCGCCAGCGACCGATGACCGCCTGGCCCGGCCAGCCCGACGACGATCCGTCGAGCCCGGCGATGGAGGACGAGGCCTTCGCGCTGTTGCAGCAGTTGCTGTCCGCGCGACGCGACCTGGTGGGCAAGCTGCGCCCCGGCTCTGACAGCGGCGCGGCGCGGCCCACGCTGACCCGGGATGAATTGGTCAACGCGCTGGCCTCGTTGCAGGACCTGCCGCTGCACCAGAGCCCGCCGCGCAACCTCACCGACGTGCGCCAGACGCTGCTCGCGCAGGCGCGCCAGCAGCGTGGCGAGGCGGCATTCCTGTCGCGCGACGACAGCGATGCCTTCGAGCTGCTGGACCTGTTCTACAACGAGATCGGCCGCGAACTGCGCACCGACGCCGCAGTCTCCACCCTGCTCAACCGCCTGCAGGTGCCGCTGGTGCGGCTGGCGCTGCAGGATCGCGGCTTCTTCGTCCGCAACGAACATCCGGCACGCCAGTTGCTCAACGCCGTCGCCGAGGCGGGCGCGCACTGGGTTCCCAAGGACGAAACCGACCCGCAGCTCAACGACCAGCTGCGCCGTGCGGTGGACCACGTCGTGGAGAACTACGACGGCGACCCCGGCGTGTTCGAGAACGCCAACCGCCAGCTGCAGGACCACCTGCGTTCGATGGCGCGCAAGGCGGAAGTCGCCGAGCGCCGGCACGTCGAAGCCGCGCGCGGCAAGGAGAAGCTGGTGATGGCCAAGCGCCAGGCCAGCGAGGCGATCACCGGCATCATCAGCGACCAGAAACTGCCGCGCTTCGTGCAGACGCTGCTGAGCCAGGCGTGGACGGACGTGCTCACCCTGACCCTGCTGCGCAGCGGCGAGGATTCGGAGGAATGGCAACGCCAGTTGGCCGCGACGCGCGAGATCGTCGCCGCCAATGTGGCGGGGCAACGCGGGCAGGTCACGCATGCACTGGGCGAGGACATCGAGGCCGCGCTGACGCAGGTCGGCTACCACGTCGAGGACGCCGGCGCGATCTCGCGCCAGCTCGTCACCGGCGCGGCGGCGGCCAATGACGACGACGCCGCCTCGCGCACCGAACTGGCGCTCAAGCTCAAGGCGCGCACCCGCCTGGGCACCGAAGAAGCGCCTGCACCGAAGCTTCCCGATCGCTCGCCCAAGGAACAGGAGTGCTGGCGCCACCTGCGCACGCTTCCGTTCGGGACGTGGTTCGAGTTCGACCTGGGCGAAACCGGCGAGGTCGTGCGCCGCCGCCTGTCGTGGTTCAGTCCGGTCACCGACAACGCGCTGTTCGTGAACCAGCGCGGCCAGCGCGTGGCGGAGCAGTCGCTGGACAGCCTCGCGCGGCACATGTCCGCCGGGCGCGTGCGTATCGTCACCGAAGAAAAGAGCCGGTTGGTGGATCGCGCCTGGAGCGCCGTGATGGGCGCACTCGGCCAGCTCGTCGGACACAACAGCACCTCGGAGGCTCACGCATGATGGAAGAGTTCCGCCGCGCACGCCGCCGTGCGATCCAGGACCCGGTCCAGGTCGTCGACACCATGACCGACACCGTGATCGGCCAGCTCAGCAACTTGTCGGAGACCGGCATGCTGCTGATCGCGACCACGCCACTGGTGGAGGACGGTCTGTACCAGCTGCGCTTCAACCTGCGCGGCGCCCCGCACCAGAACGGCTATTCCAACAGCGCGCCGATCGAAGTCGGCGCGCACCTGCTGTGGCAGGACGACACCAGCACGCCGGGCCAGACGTGGTCGGGCTTCCGCTTCATCACCATGCTGGAGAGCGAGCTGCAGCAGCTTCGCCACTGGCTGGAATCCGGGCACGGCAAGCCGATCTGAACAGGCCGCGTGCCGCGCGCCGCGCATGAGGCGCGCCTGAGTCTCCCTCCCCTGCGTGCAGGGGGGTGCGGATGAGTCGCGAAGCCGCGCAGCGGCGAGCTCCCTGTACGAACGTTCGGCGCATACGCGCCTCACACCCCCTCCCAACCTCCCCGTGCAAAGCGGGGAGAAGCAGAATGCCCGCGGCTTTGCGGCAGAATAGGCGCAAGAAATTCGCCCCAGACCGCATTCGAATGACCACTGTCGCCGAGCTTTACCCGCACCACCTGTCCCAGCTGCACCGCCGCACCGAGCAGGCCCTGGCCCGCGGCGGCTTCGAGCATCTGGTCGTGCCCAGCGGCACGTCGCACTACCAGGTCTTCGACGACCGCGACTACCCGTACGCGGTGAACCCGCAGTTCAAGGCCTGGCTGCCGCTCACGCGCGCGCCGGGCAGCTGGCTGGTCGTCACGCCGGGCCAGAAGCCCAAGCTGATCTTCCTGCAGCCGTTCGACTACTGGCACGTCGTGCCGTCGGCGCCGAGCGGTTACTGGGTCGAGCACTTCGACATCGTCGTCATCCGCACACCGCAGGAAGCGCTGCAGCACCTGCCGGCGAATCCGGCGCGCTGCGCGATCCTGGGCGAGCCGCTCAGCGCGGTCGGCGGCTTCGTGCCGAACAACCCGGCGCCGGTGGTGAACTACCTGGAGTACCACCGCGCGTTCAAGACGCCGTACGAAATCGAGATGATGCGCCAGGCCACGCGCCGCGGCGTGCGTGCGCACCGCGCGGCCGAGCGCGCGTTCCGCGCCGGCGCGAGCGAGTTCGGCATCCACCTGGTCTATTGCCAGGCCGCCGCGCAGGACGCCAACGACCTGCCGTACAGCAACATCATCGCGCTCAACGAGCACGGCGCCGTGCTGCATTACACCGACCGCGACGTGGTCGCGCCGCAATCGCCGCGCAGCTTCCTCATCGACGCCGGCGCCGCGCACCACGGCTACGCCTGCGACATCACGCGCACCTACGCGCACGATGCCGGCAGTGAGTTCCAGGCGATGATCGACGCCGTCGACGGCGCGCAGCTGAAGATGTGCGACCAGGTGCGCGCGGGCGTGGACTACAGGCAGATCCACCTCGACGCGCACCTCGCGCTGGCGAACGTGCTGAAGGACTTCGGCATCATCAACGTCTCGCCCGAAGCCGCCGTCGCCACGGGTGTGAGCAGCGCGTTCTTCCCGCACGGCATCGGCCACGGCATCGGCCTGCAGGTGCACGACGTGGCCGGCTTTGCGGCCAGCGACGAAGGCGGCACGATCGCCAAGCCGGACGGCCATCCGTACCTGCGCCTGACGCGCGTACTGGAGCCTGGCATGGTGGTGACGATCGAGCCGGGCCTGTACTTCATCGACATGCTGCTGGACGAAGTGAAGAAGAACGGCCACGGCGACAGCATCGACTGGGCGCGCGTGGACGCGTTCAAACCCTTCGGCGGCATCCGCATCGAGGACGATGTGGCCTGCACCGATGTGGCGCCGTTGAACCTCACGCGCGAGGGGTTCGCAGCCTAGCTGCGCACTGCCGCGTAGGCTGCGAACGACCGGCCATGGATGGATGGCCGGGCCGGGCGATCCGAAGCCGGCGCGCCATCGCCATGGCAGCCGTGCGTCTTCGATGCCGAACTGCCGGAACAAGGGCCCCGCACCCGGAGCTCCTCGTAGCCCGGGTAAGGCCGTAGGCCGCACCCGGGGCGCGGGGCGGCAGGGTTCCCGGGTGCGCTTCGCTTACCCGGGCTACGGGGCTACGGGGCTACGGGGCTGGATCGACTCAAGCCGGCGAAAAGTCCCGCTGCGCGCTCAATCCTTCGTTCGCCGCCACGTCCGCGTGGTAGGTCGTGTAGACGATCACCGGAATCCCGAGTTCGCCCAGGTGCTGCTGCACCAGCGGCCGCACGTCCACCCATTCCAGGCCGCCCACGCCGGTCGCCAGTCGCGGCAACGCGAGGCTGCGGATGCCTTCTTCGCGCACATGCCGCGCCAATGCCTTGAGCGAGTGACTGACGTTGAGCAGGCTCGCCTTGCCCGCATGGCCGCGATGCATGTCCTGCGTCAGCAGGTTCACGATCTCGATGCGCCGGCCGCCCTCGTCCACGCCGCTCCACGCCCAGATGTCGCCGGGTTCCAGCGGCTCGCGGCGCATCGCGTGGCGATAGTCGCGCACCATCGACGGCCACCGTTCGCGCAGCGCCAGCGCCAGTCCGCTGTCGAAATGATCTTCCGGCGCGATGCCGTGTGCGATGACCTGCGCGTTCGTCAGCAGCAGATCGCCTTCCACTTCTTTGAGCATGGTCTGTCTCCTATGGGAACCGGACACCGCGTTCGACGGCGGTGATGGTTCGACCATAGGCTTCCGCGGACGCGGCTGTTTGATGCGGATCAAAGCGGTTGCGCGGTGCGGTTTACTGCGACGCGCCCCCCTCTCCCTGGTCGCCTTCGGCGGCCTGTCCCTCTCCCGCAAGGGGAGAGGGAACACGGGCAGCTCAGCCGCGCGCGGCCATCAATGCTTCGATTTCGTCGGCGCTGCGCGCCAGCGCGTTGGTGAGCACTTCGGGTTCGTCGCGCGTCACGAGCACGTCGTCTTCCGTTCGGATGCCGATGCCGCGCCATTTCGCATCGACGGTGGTGTCGTCGCTCGACACGTACAGGCCCGGTTCGATGGTGAAGACCATGCCCGGTTCGAGCAGGCGCGATTCGCCGTCGAGGCGGTACTCGCCCACATCGTGCACGTCGAGCCCGAGCCAGTGGCCGGTCTTGTGCCGGTAGAAACGGCGGTAGCTGCCGTCGGCGAGATTCTTCTCCAGCTTGCCCTTGAGCAGGCCCAGGCGCAGCAGGCCTTCGGTCAACGTTTCCACTGCGGCAACGTGACCGGCTTCGTACGGGATGCCCGGACGAGCCACCGCTAGCGCGGCGGCCTGCGCCTCGCCGACGAGGTCGTGCAACACGCGCTGTTCCTTCGTGAAACGGCCGTTGACCGGGAACGTACGCGTGATGTCGGCCGCGTAGCCGCGGTACTCGGCGCCGGCGTCGATGAGGACGAGTTCGCCGTCCTTCGCCTGCGCGCCGTTGGCGCGGTAGTGCAGCACGCAGGCGTTGGCGCCCGCACCGACGATGCTGCTGTACGCCGGATCGGCGTCGTTCGCACGGAACACGCGTTCGACTTCGGCCTGCAGCTGGTACTCGTGCACGCCCGGTCGCGCGGCGTGCATTGCCGCTTCGTGCGCCAGCACGCTGATGTCGGCGGCGCGCTGCATCAGGCGCAGTTCGTCGCGGTCCTTGAACAGGCGCAGTTCGTCGAGCAAGTGGCCCAGCTCGAGGAATTCGTGCGGCGGCTGCGCGCCCTGGCGCACCATCGCGCGCACGCGGTTGAGCCAGCCGATCAGCTTGAGGTCGAACTCCTGGTCGCGCCCGAAGTGGTAGTACACGCGCGAGCGGCCTTCGAGCAGGCCGGGCAGGATGTCGTCGAGGTCGGTGATGGGATACGCGTCGTCGAGGCCGAATGCTTCCACCGCGCCTTCCGGACCGAAACGCGGGCCGTCCCAACCTTCGCGCTCGGGATCGCGCTCGCGGCAGAACAGGATCACCTCGCCGTGCTTGCGGCCGGGCACCAGCACCAGCACCGCTTCGGGCTCGGGAAAGCCGGTGAGGTAGAGCAGGTCCGAATCCTGCCGGTACGGATAGTGCGTGTCGCGGCTGCGGATGCGTTCGGGCGCGGACGGGAGGATCGCGATCGCGTCGTCGCCGGCCATGCGCATGAGCTGCTTGCGGCGCTTCGCGTAGGCCTTGTCGGGGATTCGGAGGGCTTTGTGCATTTGACTTGGGATTGGAGATTCGGGATTCGGGATTCGATGGAAAAGCGGGGCATTCATGCTTTCGCTCTTGCGAATCCCCAATCCCGAATCCCGAATACCTAAGTCAGTTCAACTTCTGCCGATGCTGCGCCGCCAGCGCGCAGTCGCCGTGCAGCAGCAGCACGGCCACGCGCACGAACTCCTCGATTTCCACCAGCGCTTCCTCGTCTTCCTCGTCGCCGTCGCTCTGCGCCTGCGCGGCGGCGAGCTTGGCCAGGTCGCCGAGCGCTTCACGGCTCTCTTCCGACAGGCGCGGCTTGGCGCCGGCGGACAGTCCGAAGCCACCCAGGAATCCGCGGCACCACTCGAACAGCGCGCCGCTGCGCTCGGCCAGGGAGGCGTCGGCGTCGGGCAGCAGGAGGGCGAAGTCGAAGCTGCGGTCGGCCAGCTGCGCGGCGCTGGCCAGGCGCAGTTCGTCCAGCGCAGTGCCGGGGGCCGGCGTCGGCAGGGCGTCGTCGGCCAGCACCTTGGCCGGCCACTCCCGCAGCGAGGCACCGCCGCCGGCCAGCCAGCCGCACAGGCCGCCGTGGAGTTCATAGGGAGAAGCGGCGAGCGCCAGCTGGCGACTCTCGGCCTCGATTGCGGTCACGTCGGGCAGTTCGATTTCGGACACGAGGACTGGAAACTGGGTTGAAAGCGGGGGACGGGCCGCAGTGTAACAACCCGATGGTTGTTGCCGGCGCGAACGCCTGCCTACACTGCGCACAGCAGCGCTGCAGACGCTGCCAAGGGGTGTTCGTTGCATCGCCAGACCTTCTTCTCCGCCGCCCGGCTGGCCGGGTCGGCATTCGTGCTCGTGGCAGCCCTGGCCGGGACGGCGGGCGCCGCCACGCGGGATTTCTACTTCGACCGCCTGGGCAGCGATCGGGGATTGGTCCAGAACACCGTCACCGCGCTCGCCCAGGACAGCCAGGGCTACGTCTGGGTGGCCACGCAGGGCGGCCTGCACCGTTACGACGGCCAGCGCTACCTGCCCTACCGGCACAACCCGCGCGACCCGGCGAGCCTGCCCGACAGCCACATCACCGCGCTGGCGCTCGACGGCGACAAGGCGCTGTGGGTCGGCACCTATTCCGAATACCTCAGCCGGCTGGACCTGGCCAACGGTCAGATCCGCCGTTTCCGCGCGTCGGGCAACGCGCATCCGCATCGCCAGGTGATGGCCGTGCTGCCGCACCGCGGGCAGGTCTGGGTCGGGACGATGGCCGGCCTGGAGCGGCTGGACCCACAGACCACGCAGCGCCAGACCGTCGTGCCGCTGGAGACGCAGGTGCTGGGCAGCGCCAGCCGGCAGAGCCTGCTGGTCACGCGCGATGGCGTGGCCTGGTGGGGCGGCCCGCAGGGGCTGTACCGGCTCGACGGCAGCCTGCCCGAACGCATCGGCCCGGCCGACGCGGTGACATCACTGTTCCAGGACGGCGCCGGCCAGCTCTGGCTGGGCCGTCGCGACGGGCTGTTCCGGCTGCACAGCAACGGCCGCGAGCTGGTGCGCGCCTGGCCGCAGCAAGCCTGGGCGGAGGACTCCGTGCCGATGGTGCGCGCGATCGCGCAGGCGCCGGACCGGCACCTGTGGTTCTCCGTGTACGGCTACGGCCTGCGCCGGTTCGACCCGGTGTCGGGTCAGGTCGAAGAGGTGCGCGAAGAGCCGGGCATCGATGCCAGTCTCCCGGACGACTCCATCAACACCCTGATGATCGACCGCGGCGGCATGCTGTGGACCGGCGGCCAGTTCCGCGGCATCGCCGTCACCGACCCGCGCGGCACGCGGTTCCGCTACGTGTTCAACCTGGAGCACCCGCGCCGGCCGGACAGCCCGGCTTCGGCCGACAGCATCCGTTCGGTCGTGCAGGGGCAGGACGGCGCGCTGTGGCTCGGCACGGACAACGCACGTCTGTTCCGTTACGCCCAGGACGAAGACCGCTTCGAGGACCTGAGCGCGCTGCTCACCGAAGACGGACGCTCGCCGCACGTCACCGCCTTCGCCCCCGCCGACCCGAACGACCTGTGGGTGGCGACCGACGCCGGCCTGTTCCGCCTGGACCCGCAGCGACGCGCGGCGCGGTCGATGCCGGTGCCGGAACTCGGCCGCACGCCGTTGCGCACGCTGAGCCTGGGCCGCGACGGCACGTTGTGGATCGGCAGCCATGGCTACGGCGTGTATCGCTACCGTCCCGACAGTGGTGAACTGACCCACTACGCCTATCGCGAGAACGACCCCAGCGGCCTGAGTTATCCGGTCGTGCATGCCATCGTCGAAGACCGCCACGGCCACGTGTGGTTCGGCACCGGCGATGGTCTGGACGTGCTCGATCCCGCGACGGGACGCCTGCGTCATTTCCGCCACTCCAACACCGACGCGGAAAGCCTCCCCGGCAACCGCGTGCGCGCACTGCACCTGGCGCACGACGGTTCGCTGTGGGTCGGCACGCACGCCGGACTGAGCCGCGTGGTGGAAGAGAAGGACGGCCGCGTGCGCTTCGCCCACCCGCTCACGGGCACGCTCAGCAGCAGCTTGGTGCCGGTGGTGTTCGCCATCGCCGAAGCGCCCGCGGGGCGCCTGTGGTTGAGCACGCAGGCGGGCATCATCAGCTACGACATCCACAACGAGCGCACGCGCAACTACGGCCTCGCCGACGGCCTGCAGGACCTGGAGTTCCACGGCGGCTCGGTCGCGCAGCTCAACGATGGCCGGGTGGTCTTCGGCGGCGTTCGCGGGCTCAACCTGTTCGACCCCAGGCGCATGCCCGAATCCGGCTATACGGCGCCGCTGCGCCTGCTGGGCGCGTGGGTGGGCAGCCAGGCGAAGGCCGATCCGCGATCGCTGTGGCGGGCACCGAACCTGGAGCTGGACGAAGGCGACGGCCTGCTGCGCCTGCGTATCGGCGCGCTGGATTTCGCGCCCACCGCGGCCACGCGCTACCGCTACCGCATGGACGGCTTCGAGAAGGACTGGATCGACAACGGCACCGCGCAGGATGTCACCTATTCGCGCCTTCCGTTCGGCCATTACACGTTCCTCGCGCAGGCCACCAACCGCCATGGCGTCTGGAACGAACGCACGCTGGAGATCCCGGTCTACGTCGCGCCGCCGCTGTGGCGGCATCCGCTGGTGATCGCCGCGGGCGTGCTGGCGTTGCTTGCGCTCATCGGCGGACTGGCATGGCGCCGGCATCAGGATCGCCGTCGCGAGCGTGGCTACTTCGCCCAGATCCGCGAACGCGACGAACGCCTCAAGCTCGCGCTGTGGGCTTCCGGCGAACAGTTCTGGGACTACGACCTGGAACGTCGCGTGCTGCGCCGCACGCGCGCCGACGACCAGGCCGTGACACCGGACCTCGGCGTGCAGACGCTGGTGGAAGCGAACCTGCAGATCCACCCGGACGACCTGCCGCATGCCATCGCGCAGCTGCGCCGGCATCTGCGCGGCGAGTCGGCGCTGTACCTGTCCGAACACCGCGTGCGCGAACCCGATGGCAAATGGGTGTGGATGCGCGCACGCGGGCGCGTGGTGGAACGCGACGCCACCGGCCGCGCCCTGCGCGTGGCCGGCACCGCGCGCGACATCACCGCCAGCCGCAGCGCCGAGCGCGACCGCCGCATCGCCGGCCAGGTGCTCAACAGCATGATCGAAGCGGTGGCGGTGTTCGACCGCGAGTTCCGCTTCGTCTCGGTCAACCCCGCCTTCACCCGCATGACGGGCTACACCGACGCGGAAGTGATCGGCCGCCCGACCCGACTGCTGGACAGCGACCAGCACGACCCGGCGTTCTACCAGCACGTGCGCAGCGAACTGCGCCGCAATGGCCGCTGGTCCGGCGAGATCTGGCAGCAGCGCAAGAACGGCGACGAATTCCTGTGCTGGTTCCAGGGCAGCGAAGTGCTCGACGCGGGCGGCCAGCACGGCCACTACGTCGCGGTGCTGGGCGACATCACCGACCAGAAGCGCGCCGAGCAGGAACTGCGCTACCTCGCCAACTACGACACGCTGACCAGCCTGCCCAATCGCGCGCTGCTGTCGGAACGCCTGTCGCGGGCGATCGTGAAAGCGCGCCGGCAGAACACGCGCATCGCGATGCTGTTCCTGGACCTGGACCGCTTCAAGGACATCAACGATTCGCTCGGCCACGCTGCGGGCGACCGCATCCTGCGCGCGGCCGCGCATCGCCTGCAACAGGCGGTGGGCGCGCAGCACACGGTCGCGCGCCTGGGCGGCGACGAGTTCACGGTGCTGCTGGAGAACCTGGAAAGCGTCGAGCATTCCGAGCAGGTCGCGCGCGACGTGCTGGCGGCTTTCGAAGCGCCGCTGGACCTGGACCAGCGCCATGACGTCGTCATTTCGCCCTCGATCGGCATCAGCCTGTACCCCGATCACGCGACGGTGCCGACGGACCTGCTCAAGCATGCCGACACCGCGATGTACCAGGCCAAGGCCGCGGGCCGTCGCACCTTCATGCGCTATACCGAGGCGATGGACGTGGAGATCCGCGGTCGCGCGACGATCTCCGCGGCCTTGCGCGGCGTGCTCGATCGCAACGAGTTGCGCCTGGTCTTCCAGCCGAAGCTGTCGCTGGACCATTCGCGCATCACCGGCGTGGAAGCGCTGCTGCGGTGGACCAGTCCGGAGTTGGGCGATATCTCGCCGGCGCAGTTCATCCCGCTGGCGGAGGAAAGCGGGCAGATTCTGGACATCGGCGAATGGGCCCTGCGCGAAGCGTGCAGCGTCCTCAAGGGCTGGCGCCTGCGCGGCCTGGACCAGCTGACGATGGCGGTGAACGTGTCGGCGCTGCAGCTGCTGCGCGGCAACCTGCCCAAGCAGGTCGCGCGTGCACTGGTGGAGAGCGGCGTGCCGCCGGAGATGCTCCAGCTGGAACTGACCGAAAGCGTGATCATGGCCAACGCCGGGCAGACCTCGGCGACGCTGGACGCGCTGCGTTCGCTGGGCGTGGGCCTGGCCATCGACGACTTCGGCACCGGCTATTCGTCGCTGGCCTATCTCAAGCGCCTGCCGATCCACACGCTGAAGATCGACAAGGAGTTCATCGGCGACCTCACCCGCGACGCCGACGACGAGGCCATCACCACCACGGTCATCGCGATGGCGCATTCGCTGGGCCTGACCGTGATCGCCGAGGGCGTGGAGACCGAGGCGCAGATGCAGTTCCTGCGCGGGCGCGGCTGCGACGAGATCCAGGGGTATTGGCTCGCCCGCCCGCTGGAGGCCGCCAGCTGCCTGTCCTTCATCCGCGCCTGGACGCCGCACTCGGTGCCGGTGGGCAGCGGGACGGTGGGCACGGTCTCCTGACCGGGTGAACGGGCGCGCCGCCCCGTCCGGGCGCGCCCTTGACCCGTCACCCCGCCCTGCTATCGTGCCCGCCATGGAACAGGCCCAACTGATCGCCCAACTGCAGTCGCTGGCCGACCGTGTCGAGCAGTTGGCCGAACGTGCGCGTCGCCTCAACGAGGAGAACCGCAGCCTGCGCCAGCAACAGGAACAGCTGATGGGCGAACGCTCCACGCTGCTCGCCAAGAACGAACAGGCGCGCACGCGGGTCGAGGCGATGATCGCGCGGCTGAAGTCGCTGGAACAGCACACATGAGCACGCCATGAGCACCACCAGCGAAGTCGTCAGCATCCGCCTGCTCGACCGCGAGTACACCGTGGGTTGCGAGCCCGGCGAACGCGACAGCCTGCAGTCGGCGGCGAAGCTGCTCGACAGCAAGATGCGCGAAGTCCGCGGCAATAACCGCATGGCGGCGCTCGATCG
The DNA here is from genome assembly GCF_038446665.1 of Lysobacter sp. FW306-1B-D06B. Lineage (NCBI taxonomy): Bacteria > Pseudomonadati > Pseudomonadota > Gammaproteobacteria > Lysobacterales > Lysobacteraceae > Lysobacter > Lysobacter sp. FW306-1B-D06B. The sequence continues at coordinate 4,231,539 of NZ_CP151802.1, forward strand.
CGTCGCGGTGCTGGCGGCATTGAATCTCGCACACGATCTGCAGCAGCTGCGTGACGAACTGGCCGCGCGCGACCGCGAGCTGGAGCGCACGCTGAGCACGTTGCACCGTCGGCTGGACGATCTGTTCGACGCGCCGACGCGCTGATCGCAACGCTGAACGGCGCTACGCGTTTCCGCACTGAATCATTCCATCGCCGGCACCGACGAGCGGGCACGCACGAACAGGTCAGCGCGCTATACTTCCGCCTCGTCCTCTGCTGTGCGCGACAGCGTGCGCAAACATTCGCCTTGCCCCTTAATGACGACACCGGGGGTGCGACGGAGGCCCGGAGTGCAAGTCCGCCTTGTAGCGGGAAGCCCGAAGGCATCCAAGCGTCCCCACTTGAACCCCGGGTTCAAGGTCGTTTCGCAAGCATCGTCATTGGCGGAGGACTTCCATCTCACGGTCGCGGCGGAAACGCCGCCACCCAGCTCGGGCGCGGATTCGCGCCCGAACTTTTTGTGCAGGACGCGAGCGCGCGTCCACCCGATGTTTCCCGTCCACCGGCCGGCCCCACGCCGCCGCACCACAGGATTCCGCGCTGCATGACGGTCGACCGCACGGCGCTGCGCCGCGAACTCCGCAACCGTCGCCGTGAGCTTCCCGCGGCGGAACGCATCGCCGCCGCCGAACGCCTCGCGCAACAACTGCTGGCCCTGCCCTTCGCGCCCGCATCGGGTTACGTCGCCGGCTACTGGGCCACGGACGGCGAGATCGCGCTGCACGTCTGGCAGCTGCGCCTGCCGCGCGAATGCATCTACTGCCTGCCGGTGCTCAGCGAGGACGGCCGCCTGCGCTTCGCACCCTGGCGTCCGGGCGATCCCCTGGTCAGTAACCGCCACGGCATTCCGGAGCCCGATATCGCCGAAACGTCACTGCTGGAGCCGGAGCAGATGAGCCTCGTCGTGGCACCGTTGGTGGCGTTCGATGAACGCGGGCACAGGCTCGGCATGGGCGGCGGTTGGTACGATCGAAGTTTCGCATTCCGCCACCAGCACGCCGCACCACCGTGGCTGGTGGGAGCCGCGTTCGACGTGCAGCGCGTCGACGCACTCGACCGCGCCGACTGGGACGTAGCCCTGGATGCGGTCTGCACCGGATCGACCACGCTCGACTGCAGGAGCCCCGCATGAGCGCCCGCCGCCGCTACTGGCTGATGAAGTCCGAACCGGACACGTTCTCCATCGACGATCTGCAACGTGTCGGCACCGAGCCGTGGAACGGCGTGCGTAACTACCAGGCGCGCAATTTCATGCGCGACGGCATGCAGGTCGGCGACGGCGTGCTGTTTTACCACTCCAACACCGACGTGCCCGGCATCGTCGGTACGGCGACGGTGGCGAGTAAGGCTTACCCGGACGCGACGCAGTTCGATCCGAAATCCGACTACTACGACGCCAAGAGCTCGCGCGAGGAACCGCGCTGGTTCCTGGTTGACGTCGCGTTCGATCGCAAGCTCAAGCGCACGATCACGCTGGACGAACTGAAGCTGCATGCTGACAAGCTCGGCGAGGATTTCGCGCTGATCCGGCGGGGCAATCGCCTGTCGGTGCTGCCCGTGTCGTCGGCGCAGTGGAAGTACCTGCTTTCCCTCGAATGACGCTGCGCGCGCGGACGCGACGCGCTCCCCGAATCCCCCTCATCGAAGCAAACACCACATGAGCGAAGCCAAGCGCCTGGCCGGCGAGAAAGCCATCGAGTACGTCGAGGACGGCATGATCGTCGGTGTCGGCACCGGGTCCACCGTCGCCTTCTTCATCGACGCGCTGGCGCGCGTGAAGGACCGCATCAAGGGCGCGGTCTCGAGCTCGGAACAGAGCACGCAACGCCTGCGCGCGCACGGCATCGAAGTGCTCGACCTCAACGCCACCGGCACGCTGTCGCTGTATGTCGACGGCGCCGATGAGTGCGATCCCCACAAGCGTCTGATCAAGGGCGGCGGCGCGGCGCTCACGCGCGAGAAGATCATTGCCGAGGCCAGTCGCACCTTCGTGTGCATCGTCGACCCGAGCAAACGCGTGGACGTGCTGGGCAAGTTCCCGCTGCCGGTGGAAGTCATCCCGATGGCGCGCAGTCTGGTCGCGCGCGAAATCCAGGCCATGACGCGTGCACAGCCGGTATGGCGCCAGAATGCGGACGGCACCGGCGTGATCACCGACAACGGCAACGTCATCCTGGACATCCATGGTCTGTCGATCGTCGATCCGGTCGCACTGGAGCAGGCCATCAATCAGATTCCCGGCGTGGTCAGCGTGGGCCTGTTCGCGCGTCGGCCGGCCGACGTGGTGATCGTGGGCGGAGAGCCGCCGACGGTCCTGTGATTTCGAGGATCTCCGGGGTTGCGAGTCTCGTCTACTGAGATCCGCTCGGCCGACCATCGCATCGCATGCCCCGCGGCGACACCGCGGGGCGACACTTTCCTGGTCCGATCGACCGGCCCGGCCCGACATGACCCTGCGCTGCCTCTTCGTCGACTTCAACTCGTACTTCGCTTCGGTGGAGCAGTACGACGAGCCGGCATTGCTGGGGCGTCCGGTGGCCGTCGTGCCGGTGATGTCGGCCACCACCTGCGCCATCGCCGCCAGTTACGAGGCCAAGGCCTTCGGCGTGAAGACGGGAACGCCCGTCTGGGAGGCGCTGGAGCTGTGCCCCGACCTGGTGCTGCGCGAGGCACGGCCCGCGCGTTACATCGCCATGCATCACCGGCTGATGGCGGCGATCGAAGACTGCATTCCTCACGGAAAGGCCGAATCGATCGATGAGGTGCCGTGCTGGTTGATCGGTCGCGAGCGCGAGCGCTCAAATGCCGAAGCGATTGCGCAGCGAATCAAGCAGCGCTTCGTCGACGAGGGCCTGAGCCCCGCGATCCGTTGCTCGATCGGCATCGCGCCCAACCGTTTCCTCGCCAAGACCGCTTCGGACATGCGCAAGCCGGACGGCTTGACCGTGCTGGAGGCAGAGGACCTTCCTCATGCGCTGCATGCGCTGGACCTGCGCGACTTCTGCGGGATCGGTCCGGCGGTGGAGCAACGCCTGCGTCGGGCCGGCATCCAGACCGCGGAACAGCTATGCGCGGCCTCGCGCCAGCAACTGCGCACCGCCTGGGGAAGCATCGAGGGCGAACGCTACTGGCTGCAACTTCGCGGCCATGAACTGCCGGGGCGAAGCGAAAAACGCGGCTCGCTCGGGCACTCGCACGTTCTGGGGCCGGAGTTGCGCAGCTTCGAAGGAGCGCGCGCGGTGCTGTTCAAGCTTCTCGCCAAGGCGGCGATGCGGCTAAGGCATGAAGGGCACTTGGCCGGCGGCATGTCGATACGGATCCGCTTCGTCGGCGCGGATGCCCGCTTCGAACGCGACCTTGCGTTCGCCCCGCTGGACGATACGCCGGCACTGCTGCGCCTGCTGGGCGACGAACTGGCATCGCTCGAATCCGACAGCCGGCAGCGGCGCTGGAATCCGAAGCGCAATCCGCCTCTATCGGTGGCCGTGACGCTGACCCAACTGGAGTCCGCGGGCAGCATTACCCAGGAGCTGATGGCGTCACGCGGGCGAGCCAAGGCGATCAGCGCCGCGCTGGATTCGATCAATCAACGTTATGGCAACAACACGCTCTACTTCGGGGCGATGCAGGAGGCGCTGGAGCAGGACGCGGCGCCGATGCGGATTCCCTTCTCCAAGATCCCGGAAACGGGGCTGGAAGAGGACGTGGCGGCGCGCAAACCTGCCGACACTGCCGAGGAACTGTGGCTGCAGCGCGAACGCCAGTTCAAGGTGATGGCCGAAGCGGCGCACCGCCAGGCGCAGACTCGTGCCGCCAAGCCGGCAGCGCGGTCGCCGGGCCCTTACGGCGCGGGAGGCTGGGCGCGTGGGGCGGGCGAGGATTCGGAAACTCCAGAAGGGTCCGGTTCGCTGTTTTGAGGGGAGGGAAAACGCGGCGCTACCGCAGAGGTTTCGGCCGGTGTCTGTTTGTGCGCCCCGCGTGATCGGGT